>NZ_CAIJDS010000007.1:130270-191447 GCF_903819475.1 Rhodococcus sp. UFZ-B548 | reverse complement strand
AACGAGGAGATTACGCAGTGCCCGTCCTCACACACCACACATTTGGACTTGACCTTCCGCCCGTTTCGGTTGTTGTCGTTGCGGTGTCGGGTTGCGGCGCTGTCTGCGACCCGACACCGCAACGACAAGCCGGCAGCGAGAGTGGACAAGGCGAGCGAAGAGCGCATGTTTCGAATCAAACCAGATGCCGCAAACGATGATGGAAATACGGATCAACATTCGCCCCGGGCACTCGAATGAAGTGAATTGACGACCACCGCCTGCTCTTGCTGTTGCGCGGCTCGGGTGGGCCCACTTCCGCGCCACACACGGAGAGCGTCAGCACGGTGGTAACCGCAATTCCGCTCATGATTCGCTTCATCGGCCAATCGAAGCAGACTGACCCCGCCCTGGCGGACTATTCTCGATCCATGCCGATCACCCCGGATACAAAGAACTGGACCTGGGTCCTCGAACGCCCATGCGGCGAGTGCGGGTTTGATTCGTCCGCTGTTGCGTTCGCGGATGTTCCAGATCTTGTGCGTAGCAATGCCGTCTCGTGGGCCGAGGTACTGGAGCGCGAGAATGTGACGGAGCGACCGGACAGCGAAACATGGTCAGCGCTGGAGTATTCCGCCCACGTACGCGACGTGTTCAGGATCTTCAAGGTGAGGTTGGAACAGATGCTCGAATTCGACGATCCGCAATTCGAGAACTGGGATCAAGACGCAACAGCTGAGGCCGAGCGGTACAACGACCAAGATCCGGCAACGGTGGCATCGGAATTGTCCGACGCCGCGGCGGAAGTCGCGAACGCCTTCGAAACCGTGCCAGAGGGTAGCCGCCAACGACGGGGTCTCCGCAGTGACGGATCGGCGTTCACCGTCGAATCGTTGGCGGCCTACTTCATTCACGATCCGATCCATCACCTGCACGACGTCTCGGCGTAGTCAGAGCCCGCGCACCTCCTCGAGGGTTCTTCTGGCTCCGACGGAGTGCAACGAGTCGAGGGTCTTTCGGAAGCTTGCGACAAATCGGCGATCGTCCACGAGATCGCCGAACACTTGGCGGTACCCGATGAAGGCCAACGGGTCGCTCGATTGTTTCTGGGCGAGCGGCACCAGAGTGTCCGACAGCTGATCGACGACGGTGATGGGATCTCCGTTCTCGTCTGTGCCCTCGGCGTAGCGGGCCCAGCTGGCGACAATTGCGGTGGACAGGTTGATCGACCCACCGGTGTCGAGTTGGGTTCGGATGACGGGCAACAGCCACTTGGGAATTCGATCGGACGACTCGGCGCACAGACGTGCAATCGTGTCGCGGACCTGGGGGTTCGAGAATCGTTCGATGAGGGTCTTCTTGTACTGATCGAGGTCGACGCCGGGTACCGGATCAAGGGTCGGCGTCGCTTCCAGATTCATGTAGTCGAGCAGGAACCCTGACAAGAGTTCGTCCTGGCATGCCTCGTGGACCAGGCGGTATCCGGCAAGGTAGCCGAAGTACGCGATGCCTTGATGGCTGGCATTGAGAAGGCGCAGTTTCATCAGTTCGTACGGGCGAACATCCGGCACGAGATTGACGCCGGCATTCTCCAGAGGTGGCCTGCCTGAGGTGAACTCGTCCTCGAGGAACCACGCGGTGAACGGCTCAGCTGCGACCGGCCACTGATCGTCCACGCCAAACGTCTCGGCGATCTCGGTGGTCACCTCGGCTGTCGTGACGGGTGTGATCCGGTCGACCATGGAGTTGGGGAAGGCGCCGTTCGCGTCGATCCACTCCGCAAATTCGGGATCCTTCAGAGCGGCGAACGCTCCGACAGCCGTCCTGGCGACCGATCCGTTGCCTTCGATGTTGTCGCAACTCATGATCGTGAACGGGGTGAGGCCCCGGTCGCGACGGAGTGCGAGTGCCGCACAAATCAGACCGAAGGTGGTGCGGGGGAGTGTTCCCGGCTCGAGATCGTGCATCACATCGGGATGGGACGCGTCGAACTCGCCCGTAGTGTGCGAGATGTTGTATCCGCCCTCGGTGATGGTGAGAGATACGATTTTCGTCGATTCGGATGCCATCTTTTCGATCACCGCCTCCGGATCGTCGGGCGCGAACAAGTACTCGACGATCGACCCGATGACCCGGCCCTGGAGGGTTCCGTCAGCATGCTTGAGCGCCAGCGTGTAGAGGCCGTCCTGCGCGCGGAGTGCGTCTTTCATTCGCTTGTCCGACGGCATCACTCCCACTCCGCAGATTCCCCAGTCGAAGGCTTCACCTCGTCGCAGGAGGGTATCGATGTACATGGCCTGGTGTGCACGGTGAAAGCCTCCGACACCGAAATGCACTATGCCGGTAGTGACTTTGCTCCGGTCGTAGTTCGGCACTTCGAGTTCAGCATCGAAGTCGAGCAAGGTCTTCGTATTGAGTTCCATGAAAGTTCTAGTCTCCTTCGGCGACGATGACTACGGCTTTGATGCTGCCGGGAATGCGATCGGCCACCAGGGCCTCTTGCGATCGTTCGAGTGAAAAGCGTGCTGTGACCATCGAATCCAGATCGACGCGCCCGGCAGCGACCAGTGCGGCGGCGATCGGCCACGTGTTGGCGTACCGGAACACTCCGGTGAGCATCAGTTCGCGATTCTGAATGATCGGGACCGGCAACGGTATCTCGTCGGCACCCATTCCGACCAGAACGACGGTCCCAGCGGGCCGAACTGCGTGAATCCCGTCGATTACTGCGGCCGTGGCACCCGAGGCGTCGATGAACGCATCGACGGCCAGCGAGCGTACGTCGCTTTCACGAGGATCAACGACGGTTGTTGCGCCGAATTTCAGTGCCACATCACGCCGGGCCGCATCGATGTCCGAGACGATGACTTCCGTCGCGCCGAATGCCTTGGCCACCTGCGTCGTCACGATTCCTACCGGGCCGGCGCCGGCGATCAACACACGAGAGCCGGCAGTGATTCCCGCTTTCTGGGCTGAGGCGATCCCTACGGAGAGTGGCTCGAACAGCGCAGCTGCCTCGTAGGACACGGAATCTGCGATGGGATGGGCGAAGTCGGCACCGATCGTGACGTAGTCGGTCAGTGCACCGTCGATCGGCGGCGTCGCGAAGAACTCCATATGAGGGCAGAGGTTGTATCTGCCTGCCTTGGATTCGGGACTTGTCGGATCGGGCTTCTGAGGCTCGATGGAGACGCGCTGCCCGATGCGTCTTGGGTCGACGCCGTCACCGACTGCGGCGATGCGTCCCGATGCTTCGTGTCCGAGAACGAGCGGTGAGTTGACTACGTAAGGGCCGATGCGACCTTCGTGAAAGTAGTGCGCGTCCGACCCGCACACGCCCACGGCATGGATGCGAACGAGGACTTCACCCGTCTTCGGGGACGGTCGTGGTCTCTCGACCATCTGCATCTTTCCGGTCTCAACAAGGACATTTGCCCGAATTGTCGCAGGTAGATCGACGGATTCTCCGGAAACTGTTGTGTGGGTCACAACGTAGATGTTAGCTTAATGAGCATAAGAACATCTAGTGAGCATCTGCTCACGATCAAGAAACTTTGAACCTGATACACAAGGAGACCGTGTGAACCAGTCGGCTCAGCCCGCAGGACTCAAGTCGTCGAAGTTGCCGGCTTCCGAGGATGTGCGGCTCGCCTTGCGGGCAGCGACCATGTATCACCTCGAAGGCGCTACTCAGGCGGAGATTGCAGCGAAGTTGGGCGTCTCGCGGCCTACGGCCGGGCGGCTGTTGGCCAGGGCGCGGACGCAAGGTTTGGTCAGGGTCGAGATTATGGTGCCGCCGGAGCTCGAAGGTTCGGTGAACACGGAGTTGGAATCGAAACTGGAGAAGCACTTCGGGTTGGCCGAAGTTTTGATTGTGCCCGAAGCAAATTCGGACTCGGACGATCCGGACTTCGACGCGCTCGGCCGACGAGCAGCGGAAGTTCTGGTTCGTCGTCTGCAGCCGTCGAGCGTTCTCGGGTTTACCTGGGGTCCGGAAACCGTTGCGGTAGCAGGATCTTTGCCAGACAAGGCGGCGAAGTGCTCGGCTGTGGTACAACTTGACGGCTCCATGACGGTGACCGACTACCAAACCGGTGTCGACTTCACCATCGGCCGATGTGCACAACAGTTGCAGGCCAATCCTATTCGCCTCAATGCTCCGCTATACGCCGACCCGGCGACTGTGGAGTCGATGCGAAACGACTCGGTCATCTCGAAGGCGCTGCAAGCCGGAACTGATTCCGACATCATGGTTTTCGGAGTTGGTGCCGTCTCGACTGCCACGACCTTGTTTGCCGGTAGCTTCGTCGACTCGACCATGCTGGACGAGTTGGAAAGTCGAGGCGCTGTCGGTGAAATCGGCGGCCGTTTCTACACGATCGACGGCAATCCAGTGGAGGGGCCACTGCCTGAGCGAACGGTCTCCGTATCGCTCGACGCAGTGAAATCCTGCGATCAGACGATTCTGATTTCGGGGGGAACACACAAACGCCAGGCCGTTCTGGGCGCATTGCGCGGAGGTTTGGCAAACGTACTCGTCACCGACGTCGAGTGCGCCCAGTGGCTGCTCGAAGGCTAGCGATCTCACGAGTTTCGCTGTCCGAGCGCGCGACTGACACGCAAGTGTGAAGGAAGGTAATCCGTGAAAACAGGAAGACGAGTGTGGGGCGCTGCCGCGGCGGCGCTCTGCCTCCTGGTGTCGGGATGTGCGGGCGCTGGTGCGCTCGGTGGTTCCGGCGAACGAACAGTCACCATCGCGATGGTGTCGAACTCGCAGATGCAGGACGCCATCAAACTGGCGCCGGCTTTCGAAGCCGAGAACCCTGGCATCGACCTCAAATTCGTCAGCCTTTCCGAGAACCAGGCGCGTGCCAAGATCACAGCGTCGACGGCAACCGGCGGCGGTGAGTTCGACGTCGTGATGATCAGCAACTACGAGACACCTCAGTGGGCCGCCAACGGTTGGCTCACGAACCTGTCCGAGTATGCAGACAAGACGCCCGGTTATGACGAGGACGACTTCATACCGTCGATCAAGACTTCTCTGTCATACGAGGACAGTATGTACGCGGTCCCGTTCTACGGGGAGTCGTCGTTCCTGATGTACCGCAAGGATCTGTTCGATCAGGCGGGGATAACAGTTCCCGAAGACCCGACGTGGCAAGAAGTTGCAGGTTGGGCAGCGCAGTTCGACAACCCGGATGCCAAGATGGCGGGAATCTGTTTGCGTGGAAAGCCTGGCTGGGGTGAGGTACTCGCGCCGCTGAACACCGTGATCAACACCTTCGGTGGACGCTGGTACGACGAGAATTGGAATGCGCAGCTGACCAGTCCGCAGGTCGAGGATGCGGTTCAGTTCTACGTGGACACGGTCAAGGAGCATGGTCAGCCGGGCCCTGCCACAAGCGGATTCGGTGAATGTGCAACACAATTCGCGCAAGGCAACACGGCGATGTGGTACGACGCGACGTCGGCTGTGTCGGTTCTCGAGGACCCTGCGTCGTCGAAGGTAGTCGGCAACATCGGATATGCGAAGGCCCCGAAGGTCGAGAAGTCCGATCCTGGTTGGCTCTACACCTGGGCGCTCGGAATCCCGGAGTCGGCAAAGAACAAAGATGACGCCTGGAAGTTCATTTCCTGGATGACGAACAAGGACTACATCCAGAAGGTCGGAACCGAACTCGGCTGGTCGAGAGTTCCCCCGGGAAGTCGCCTATCGACCTACGAGATTCCGGAATATCAAGAGGCCGCACAGGCATTCGGTCCGATCACCCTCGAATCGATCAACAATGCAGATCCGAAGAACCCGACAGTGCAACCGGTTCCGTACACCGGCGTCCAGTTCCTCACCATCCCTGAGTTTCAGGACCTGGGCACTCGCGTCAGCCAGCAGATCAGTGCTGCCATCGCGGGTCAGAAGAGCGTGAAAGAAGCACTCGAACAATCCCAGCAGTATGCCGAGGTGGTCGGCAAGACCTATCAGGAGAACCGATGACTACGGTTGCCGAGCCCAGAACTACGGTGGACGACGCGCCACCGGTCCGTGTCGAAAAGAAGATCTCCCGCGCCGAGGGTTGGCGTCGTAGAGGTCCCCTGTTGCCGGCGTTGATCTTCTCGATCGTCGTCACCCAGATTCCGTTTCTGTTCACCCTCTACTACTCGACGCAGTCGTGGAACCTTGTCCGGCCGGGATCGCGGCACTTCAACGGGTTCGACAACTACATCGAGGTTTTCAAGGACAGTCAGTTTCGGGAAGTCGCGGTCAACACGGTCATCATGATCGTGGGTACGGTCATCGTTTCGGTGATCCTCGGACTCGCGTTGGCACTGCTACTCGACAGAGCCTTCCTCGGTCGCGGGATCGTGCGGACACTGCTGATCACGCCATTTCTCATCACCCCCGTCGCTGGCGCGTTGCTCTGGAAGACAACAATGTTCGACCCGGTGTTCGGTATCGTGAACTTTGTCCTCCAGCCGTTCGGTGTCGGCCAGGTCGACTGGGTCAGCAAGTTTCCGCTCGCCGCCGTCATGATCAATCTGATCTGGCAGTGGACGCCTTTCATGATGCTGCTCATTCTGGCCGGCTTGCAGTCCATGCCCCGAGACATCCTCGAAGCCGCACGGGTGGACGGAGCCAAGCCGTTTGCGATGTTCCGCGAACTGACACTGCCGCACCTGCGCCGCTTCATCGAACTCGGTGCAGTTCTGGGTGCGATCTACCTCGTGAACACCTTTGACGCGGTGTACATGATGACGTCGGGCGGGCCCGGCGTGGCCAGTTCGAATCTGCCGTTCTACATCTACCAGCGCGCGTTCCTCGGCTTCGACGTAGGTCAAGCTGCGGCGATGGGTGTCGTGACAGTGATCGCGACCATCATCGTCTCGACACTCGCGCTCCGATTGATCTTCAAGAGCTTCACCGGCAACGAGGAGGCGGCGTGATGACTGCCGTAGAGACGACAAGCGCGACGACCGACAAACCCGTCGTCAAGAAAAAGAAGAGCAGTAAGTTCAGTCCGTGGTCGGTCGTGGCGTGGATCGCCGCTCTCGGATTCTTCTTCCCGGTCTTCTGGATGGTCCTGACCGCGTTCAAGACCGAGGCAGACGCCTACACGGACCCGCCGAAGCTGTTCTTCACTCCCACCCTCGAACAGTTCCGTGCCGTCCTCGATTCCGGTCTGGGTACAACGCTGGCGAACTCGGCATTTGCCACAGGAATGTCGACGATTCTTGTTCTGCTACTGGGTGTTCCGGCTGCGTTTGCATTGTCTCTTCGCCCGGTGAAGAAGACGCAGGATGTGCTGTTCTTCTTCATCAGTACCAAGATGCTCCCAGTCGTCGCCGCAATCGTGCCGCTGTACGTGATCGTCAACGACATCGGATTGCTCGACAACATCTGGGCGCTGGTCATCTTGTACACATCGATGAATCTGCCGATCGCAGTGTGGATGATGCGTTCGTTCTTTCTCGAAGTCCCCGGCGAGCTTCTCGAAGCCGCCAGCATGGACGGCGCGAGTTTGTGGACCTCGGTTCGAGAGGTGATCCTCCCGCTGATCTCGCCCGGAATTGCTGCGACTGCGCTGATCTGCGTGATCTTCTCGTGGAACGAATTCTTCTTCGCAGTCAACCTGACAGCTGTTCAAGCGCAGACGATTCCGGTCTTCCTGGTCGGGTTCATCACCGGCGAGGGACTGTACTGGGCTCGGCTCTCCGCGGCAGCGACCATGGCGGCATTGCCCGTCATCCTGGCCGGTTGGTTCGCCCAGAACAAACTGGTGCGCGGCCTGTCCTTCGGTGCAATCAAATAATTCTCCTCACCCTCTCAGGAGTTCGTCATGGCTGAAATCTCGTACCAGAAAGCGTCTTGCATCTACGAAGGTGCTCGGACCCTCGCTGTAGATTCACTCGATCTTGACATCAAGGACGGGGAGTTCATCGTGCTCGTCGGTCCGTCAGGTTCCGGAAAGTCCACGGCCCTGCGCATGTTGGCAGGGCTCGAGGACATCGATTCCGGTGCGATCACCATCAACGGCAAGGACATGACCGATGTCCCGTCGAAGGATCGCGACATCGCAATGGTCTTCCAGAATTACGCGCTGTACCCCAATAAAACCGTCGGCGAAAACATGGGGTTCGCGTTGAAGATGCGCGGTGTGCCCGTCGAGGAGCGTAAGAAGAAAGTTGCCGAAGCGGCCAAACTGCTTGACCTGACGGAATACCTCGACCGCAAGCCGGCCAAGCTTTCCGGCGGTCAACGGCAGCGAGTTGCCATGGGCCGAGCAATCGTTCGTGAACCGCAAGTGTTCTGCATGGACGAGCCGCTCTCCAACCTCGACGCAAAGCTACGCGTCCAGACCCGCACGCAGATCGCGGCGTTGCAGCGTCGTCTCGGAACCACCACCGTCTACGTCACGCACGATCAGGTGGAAGCGATGACGATGGGTGATCGCGTGGCAGTGCTCAAGGGCGGCAAGTTGCAACAATTCGCTTCTCCGACCGAACTTTACGATCGGCCGGCCAATGCGTTTGTTGCCGGCTTCATCGGATCTCCAGGTATGAACTTGGTAACGGCGCCGGTCAGTTCGGGTGGGGTGCGTTTCGGCGACGTCGAGGTTCCGCTGGACCGCGAGCAGATGGCGGCAATCGCCGCGGCCGGTCTGGCTTCGGTCACAGTAGGAATTCGGCCCGAGCAATTCCAGGTGGTTGCAGCCGGAGACGGAATCGCAGCTCAGATCGACCTGGTAGAGGAACTGGGCAACGAGTCGTACATCTACGCACACGTGCCTGGAACCGAAGCCGACCCGATCTCGCTCGTTGCACGCACCGGCGGGCGATCGAAGCTGCAGTACGGCCAGACGCTGGGCTTCGAGCGGGTGGACGGTCCTGTTCACCTCTTCGACCCGACTACGGGTGAGCGCGTGGGTAGCTGAATCCCACCACAATCGTGACCTGCTCGGCACCCGAACTCGTTCGTGCCGAGCAGGTCACATCCATCTTCGACTGGTGAGAAGGTTAGGGTCTACCGATGAGTGATACACGCGAACGATCCGTCGTGGTGTGTGGTGAGGGACTGGTTGATCTGGTTCCGGTGGGGGAGAACTTCTCACCCAAGTTGGGCGGTGGACCGTTCAACGTTGCGATCGCGGTGGGTCGACTCGGATCCGACGTGGGATTCGTCTCTCGCTTGTCCACCGACGCGTTCGGAGATCGGATGATCGACTCGCTGGCCGCGTCGAATGTCGACACGACCGGAGTCGAACGTGGGCCCGAGCCGACAGCTCTGGCCGTCGTGAACCTTGCGGCGGACGGAGGTGCTCGGTATTCCTTCTACCTCGAGGGAACGGCGGATCGACAGTTCGCGCTGCCGAAACTTCCCTCTGCCCGGGCATTCTCGTTCGGAACGCTGTCGCTGGTGCTCGAGCCCGGGGCCTCCGCTTACGAAGCCATGCTGCACGAAGCACACGCCCGCGGTCGACTCACCATGGTGGACCCCAACATTCGTCCGGCGGTGATCTCGGACCCGGAAGCATATCGACGACGATTTCGTTCGTGGTTGCCCGCCATCGATATTCTCAAAGTGAGCGACGACGACGCGAAGTGGTTGGGTTCGGTTGACGGCGCCGAGTGGCTCGACGAAGGCGTCGGCGCCGTACTGCTCACCCGTGGCGGTGACGGGTTGCGGTTGATCACCAAGGAACTCGATGTTTCGGTGCCGGCGCCCGCAGTTGACGTCGCGGACACGATCGGTGCCGGAGATACCGTTCACGGAGCCCTGCTGGCCTACCTTGATCGTCACGATGCACTCGACGTCGCCGTTGTGCGCGGGTTCTCCGAGGCAGACTGGTCGGCCGCGTTGACCTTTGCCGCACGCGCGGCAGCCGTCACCGTGTCACGACCAGGGGCGGATCCGCCGTGGTCAAGGGAGTTGGGCCTGCCCGTCTAGCACTGGGGACCACCGCCCTACTGCGAGCGCAGTACGTCGAACTGCCTACCTGTGCACGATGTGCGACGGGGTCGTGTATCGGCACAGTGATACGCATGTCGATATTCCTGTACAAACTCTCGCGACTCGCGTTTCGCCGCCGCTGGGCAATGGTGGGCTTCTGGGTCGTCCTGCTGGTGGCGGGCGGAGTAGGCGCAGCAACGCTGTCCGGTCCGACCGTCAATACATTGTCGATCCCGGGCACAGAATCGCAAGCGGCACAGGACCTTCTGGCTGAACGGTTCCCGGAATCGTCTACCGGCGGAGCCAGTGCTCGCATAGTCTTCGAATCTCCGGCGGGCACGACGCTCGCCGATCCGGCCATTCGGCAATCCGTCAGTGAATTGGTCTCTGCGCTCGGGAAGGACCCTGAGGTTGCAGCGGTATCGGATCCGTATGCCTCCGGCGGAGTGTCGCCGACTGGGACGATCGGATACATGCAGGTCTCCTATACAGCCGACTCGATGGACTTGCCGGACAGTTCGAAAGAACTGCTCGAGTCCGCTGTCCACGACGCCTCGGATTCAGGGCTGGCAGTCGATGTTGCCGGCAACGTGCTGATGGAAAGCAGCGCCGAATCGATGGGAGAGGTGATCGGAGTCGCGATCGCCGCGGTGGTGCTGACCGTCACCTTCGGTTCCTTGGTTGCGGCGGGGCTTCCTTTGATCAGCGCGTTGATCGGCATCGGCATCGCGATCTGCACGATCACCATCGCAACTGGTTTCATCGAATTGGGTTCGAGCACAACCGTCCTGGCAATGATGCTGGGGCTCGCCGTGGCGATCGACTATTCGCTGTTCATCGTCTCGCGCTACCGCTCCGAACTACGTGACGGACATGATCCGGAAATTGCTGCGGGCCGCGCAGCGGGGACTGCGGGTTCGGCCGTAGTGTTCGCGGGGTTGACCGTCCTCATCGCACTGGCCGGACTGTTCGTCGTGAACATCCCGTTCCTGACAAGCATGGGTCTGGCTGCAGCATTCGCAGTTGCTGTTGCAGTGGTGATTTCACTGACGCTGCTGCCCGCCACACTCGGATTTGCAGGGTCGCGCGTCCTGAGTCGGTCTGATCGTCGACTGCTGGCGTCCGGCGGTGAACTGACACACCGGAAACAGTCGGAGGGGGCGGGCTCGCGATGGGCCAAGTTCGTGATCCGGCGTCGAGTTCCGGTTTTGCTCGCGTCAGTCCTCGGGCTGGGATTGCTGGCGATCCCCACCTTCGGAATCAACCTGAGTTTGGCGAGCCCACCAGTGCCCGACACAACTGCCGTCAGGGCTACCGACCGACTATCCGAGGGGTTCGGTGCCGGGTTCAGCGGTCCGCTCATGGTGGTTGTCGACGTTGCCGACGCCGCAGATCCGGCAGCGGCATTGAGCGGCGCCCAGGAAAAGCTCGGTGCTCTGCCCGACGTAGCGGCAGTGACGCCGCCAGCACTCAATCAGGCCGGCGATACAGCAGTCATCACGGTGGTTCCCTCGAGTGGCCCGGAAACCGAGGCAACAAAGGCGCTCGTCGCAGATATACGTGAGGTCGCCGGATCACTGACCGACGAGACCGGGGCCACGATGTCGGTCACCGGTCAGACAGCGTTGACGATCGACGTCTCGGATCGCTTGGCTGATGCCCTCGTTCCCTACCTCGCATTGGTCGTCGGCCTCGCCTTCATTCTTTTGATGCTGGTGTTCCGCTCGATCTTGGTACCGCTCAAGGCAACTCTCGGATTTCTGCTCTCGATCGGCGCGACGTTCGGTGTGCTGGTCGCGATCTTCCAGTGGGGTTGGTTCGCCGGCATTCTCGGAATCGAAGGCCAAACCGGATCAGTTGTGGCGATGTTGCCCATCTTCATGATCGGCATCGTCTTCGGGTTGGCGATGGACTACCAGGTGTTCCTCGTGACCAGAATGCGTGAAGCGTTCGTCCACGGTGACGGACCGGACGAAGCAGTCGTGAAGGGCTTCGACCAGGGCGCCCGAGTCGTCACGGCCGCGGCGCTGATCATGATCGCCGTTTTCGCGGGCTTCATCTTCGGCGGCGACGCCTTCATCATGCAGATCGGACTCGGACTCTCGTTCGCGGTTCTGTTCGACGCCTTCGTGATTCGTATGACCGTCGTACCGGCCGTCATGTCCCTGTTGGGCTCGAAGGCATGGTGGTTCCCCTCATGGCTGGACCGGTTGGTCCCGAACGTCGATGTCGAGGGGGAGCAGTTGACTGCGCTGCTCGCAGATTCGAAGGAATCCAGTGAACCCACGAGCGACAAGTTGTCGGTATGACCCGGATACGGTAGATCGATGACTTCGACATCGACGTGGGGTCGATGGTGTGCGGAACACCCGCGCACCATCGACCTGGCACTGACGATCCTCGTGCTCCTAGCCACGTGGACGGCGCACCGCATCGCGCTCGATGGCAATGACACCCGCGAAGTAACAGTTGTGGGAGTCCTTGTAACAGCAATCGCAGCGGCAACCATCGTATTCCGGAGGCGCTACCCGTTCTCGGCGCTGGCGGTGGCAGTACTTCTCGGCGTATTGATGATTGCACTGTCAGCGCCGCCGAATGCCGGCACAGGTTCCGCGGCGATGGTGTGCCTCTACTACGTTGCCAGCACGAGTGACCGCCGGAGGACCTTCTTCGCAGCGGCGAGCACAGTCAGCTCGCTGATGCTCGTCACGATCTTCCTGGGAGTGGGGAACAATCTGCTGCAGGAGGCACTGGGGTTGTTGGCCTGGTTGCTGATGGCAAGTTTCGCCGGCGCCGAGGTCCGTTCTCGCCGAGCCTATCTGGAGTCCGTCGAGGCGCGCGCGGTGCAAGCGGAAAGAATGCGCGAGGACGAGGCCCGACACCGCGTCGTCGAAGAAAGGATGCGGATTGCGCGAGACTTGCACGACGTTGTCGCGCACCACATTGCCTTGGTCAACCTGCAAGTCGGGGTCGCGTCGCACTTGATCGGGAAAGACCCGGAGAAGGCGACGACTGCACTACGCGGAGTGGAGGAAACGTCCAAGGCGGCACTCGATGAAATTCGGGCCACGGTCGGAGTTCTCCGTGACGCTCAGGACGGTGATCGCTCGATGAAACCGGCACCGGGGCTTTCGGATCTACCGGCACTGGTGGATCAATTCGTCAGTGCGGGAATGGAAATCGAAGTGCGCGCAGTGGGTTCGCTGCGCCATCTCGGGCCAGCAGTAGACCTCACGGCGTACCGAATTATCCAGGAAGCACTCGTGAATGCGAGCAAGCATGCGTTGCCAGGGGCCGTCTCCGTGTCGTTGTCGTACGAAGCCGAGGTTCTGGTGCTGTCGGTCGAAAACTCCGGAACGGCAGTGCCTTCGACGTCGCCGCCCGGGTACGGACTGCTGGGAATGAAGGAGAGGGCACAGGCAATGGGAGGCGAGGTCTCAGCAGGATTCCGCGCGGACGGGGGATTTCGTGTGGACGCCCAACTGCCGCTGGTCTCGGTCTCCAGCGGTTCGGAGCGTGAGGAGTCGTGAGTATTCGGGTGGTAGTGGCAGACGATCAGGCGCTCTTCCGTCAAACGCTTGCGCTGCTGATCGGTTCGGAAGACGACATGGAGGTGGTCGCCGAGGCGGCAGACGGAGAGCAGGCATTCCAGGCGGCGCTCGAGCACCGACCCGACGTTGTACTGATGGACATTCGCATGCCGGGCACCAGCGGAGTCGAAGCGACCGCCATGATCGCCGATCATCCGGATTTGTCCGACGTACACGTACTGATCCTGACGACCTTCGAAGTGGATGAACATGTGGCACAGGCGATCCGGGCGGGAGCGAGCGGCTTCATCGGCAAAGGAATCCGAGCGGAGGATCTACTTGATGCTGTTCGGACGGTCGCAGGTGGGAACTCTTTGTTGTCGCCGATTGCGACCAGTGCGTTGATTTCTCGATTCCTTTCCACTCCGTCGCGGGCCGACTCGACTTCCGGGATTTTCGGTCAATTGACACCACGCGAACTCGAAGTGGTCACCCTCGTTGCCCTCGGGATGTCCAACGACGAAATCGCCGCGGAATTGGTGATCAGCGCGGTCACGGCAAAAACCCATGTGAACCGGGCGATGACAAAACTGGATGTCCGCGACCGCGCGCAACTGGTGGTTCTCGCCTATCAATGCGGTGTGGTGATTCCGGGACGCTCGGTGGATTGACTCGAGAAACTCTTGACTCGAACGGGTGTTCGAGTATTGTTGGGGGAGGGGATCGGGGGATTCAATGAGTGTTCTGTTGTCGGATGTGGTGTCTGGTTCTGCGGTGGGGTTGCGCGGACGACTGTGGCGGTTGTCTGCTGCGGAGTTACGTACCGCTGCTATCGAGGCGAGTGCGGAGATTCTTCGTCTCGAGGCTGTTCGTGTGGCGGTGGTCGACGAACTCTCGATGCGCCCGGATGATCAGGTGATTGCCAGCCGCGGGGTGGGTTGCTGGTTGGCGGCAAACACGATGCTGCAGGTCCGGGACGGGAAGAAGATCGCCGCGTTGGGTGCTGCGCTGCGACCGTTTCCCGCGGTGGCTGCCCGGTTCGATGTCGGGGATTGCTCGTTCGAGCACGCGGTGTTGATCGTGGCGTTCTGCGAGTCACCACCGAAGGGGATGCCGGAGGAAGCGCTCCCTCGCTGTATCGACTTGTTGTTGGCTGCCGCGTCGGGCGTGGAGGCGACGACCACGAAGGTGCGAAACATGATCGCGACCTTGGAGCGAGTGTTCGAGTCCGATGAGATTCCGCCCGCCGAAGATATCGACCGCAACGAGTTGCGGATCGCATCGACACTGAACGGTCGGGTGGTGGTGCGCGGCGATTTCGACGCCCTCACCGGCGAAATGCTGCTCTCCGCCCTGTCGAATCTGACGATGCCCACCCCGGCACCCGATGGAACCCCGGATTCTCGGTCGGCAGCGAAGCGGACCGCGGACGGGTTCACCGAACTGATCCGCCGCTACCTGGACTGCGCCAAGACTGGCACGGACGGTGGGCAGCGTCCGCACGTGAATGTGCACATCAACGCGCGTGATCTGGCTGAGCATCGGGACTGCGCCGCCGCACCCTCGCCCGATGGTGGTGGAGTGGCTGTGTCGGATCTTGATGTCGGACATATGCCCTGGCTGGGGCCGCTGTCGGTATCGCAGACCAGACTCCTCGGGTGTGACTGCTTCCTGTCCACTGTTCTGCTCGACGGTCACGGCGCGCCGTTGGATGCGAAACCCGGGAAACGGTTGGTCACTGCGGAGCAGCGAGTGGCGTTGATCGCCCGAGACAAGGGGTGCGCGTTCCCGGGCTGCACATGTGTGCCGGCGTGGACGGATGCGCACCATATCCGGCACTGGGCCAACGGCGGCCCGACGGTGATGAACAACCTTGTCCTGCTGTGCCGTTCACATCACCGGTTGATTCACCGAAAAGCCGGGTTCGTCGGGAAATGGGTGATCCGCATCGGCGTCGACAACAAACCGTGGTTCATCCCACCGCCCTCGATCGACCCCGGCCAGCACCCGCGGCCGGCGAACACCACATTCAAAACCTGAGGGGTCAAACCTCACATGCACCAGAACATGGCCAGGCCTGTTTCAGACCCGCTGCTCTGTGTCCGACCGATTGGTGGGAGGTGGAGTCGAATGGGTGCGTGCTTTCGGGGTGACTCTACTTTCGGGTGCCCGTGTGGCCTGTCCCACTCAGTGGGTCATTCCTTCGTCGTCGCCAAGCCGGTTGTGCCAGGTCATTTGGACGTCTGACCTGCAGTGCAAAATCTTTCGTTAGAACACGTTCCAATTTCGCGGATTTGTGGCTATGGTCACAGAGATAGATGCGGGTGTGCGAATGAAAGGGTGAAGTGACGTGAAGACCAAGGGTGCAATCCTGTGGGGCCTCAATGAGAAGTGGTCCGTCGAGGAGATCGAGATCGGCGAGCCGGTGGCCGGCGAAGTTCAAATTCGCATGGAAGCGGCCGGAATGTGCCACTCCGATCACCACATCGTCACCGGCGCGACCCCGATGCCGTCGTTCCCGGTCATGGGCGGGCACGAGGGTTCGGGCGTCATCACCAAGCTCGGCCCTGAGGTCAAGGGACTGGAGGTCGGCGACCACGTCGTTCTGTCCTTCATTCCGGCTTGTGGAACCTGTCCGGCGTGTTCGGCCGGACATCAGAATCTTTGTGACCTCGGGATGGGTCTCCTCAGCGGCCAAGCCATCAGCGACGGCACGTACCGGATCCAGGCTCGCGGCGAAAACGTGATCCCGATGTGCCTGCTAGGGACGTTCTCGCCCTACATGGTCGTGAACCAGTCGTCAGTGGTGAAGATCGACAAGGACATTCCGTTCGAGGTTGCCGCACTCGTCGGTTGCGGCGTCCCGACCGGTTGGGGATCGGCAACCCACATCGCCGATGTGAAGCCCGGCGAAGACGTTGTGATCATGGGCGTCGGCGGCGTCGGTATCAGTGCGCTACAGGGTGCGGTTGCATCGGGCGCTCGGTACATCTTTGCCATCGACCCCGTGCCGTGGAAGCGTGAGCAGGCTCTGAAGTTCGGCGCAACGCACGCTTTCGAAAGCGCTGCCGCTGCCATTCAGCCGATCATCGACGCCACGTACGGACGCATGGCGCAGAAGACGATCATCACCGTCGGCGAAATGAAGGGTGAGTACGTCGAAGAAGCCATGATTCTGACGGCAAAGGCTGGTCGTTGTGTTGTCACTGCAATGGGGCACTTGACGGACATGGATGTGAAGCTGAACCTGTTCCTGATGTCGATGCTTCAGAAGGACCTTCAGGGCAACATTTTCGGCGGTGGCAACGCTCGCCAGGACGTGCCTAACCTCCTCGCGATGTACAAGGCAGGCAAGCTGAACCTTGACGACATGGTCACTCGGACCTACACGCTCGAAGGCGTGAACGACGGGTACCAGGACATGTTGGATGGCAAGAACATCCGCGGCGTCATCCGCTACACCGAAGCTGACTGGTGATCGAAAGCGCAACTCTTGTGCCAGTAGTCTGATCGGGTGCCCAGTACTCACAGTCTCGACGTAATCCAGCAGTGGCCGGTCGACAATGCGGCAGCGGTCGTCCTCTCCGGGAATAATCCGGGTGAGGGCGACCGCATTCGTGGTTTCAGCGGCGACCAGTCGCATGTTTTCCCCCTGGCTTCGGTGACAAAACTGTTGTGCGCCTACGCGATTCTGGTGGCGGCGGAGGAAGGGGCGGTCGAGTTGGATGGGCCGGCCGGGCCTGAGGGGTCGACCGTTCGTCATCTCCTCGCACATGCTTCCGGGTTGGCATTCGCCGAACGTGTTGTTCAGGCGCCGGTGGCGTCGAAGCGGATCTACTCGAGTGCGGGATTCGAGGTGCTTGCCGAGTTGGTTTCCCGGGAGACCGAGATCGAGTTTGCCGACTATCTTGCCGAGGCGGTGTTCGCGCCGTTGGGGATGACCAGCGCGACTCTTGTCGGTCCTGCCGGTCACGGTGCACAGGCATCGGCAGACGACTTGGCCAAGTTCGCGGCTGAACTGCTCTCGCCGACCCTGATCTCGACGCAGACGTTCGCAGAGGCGACAACCGTGCAGTTCCCGGGGCTCAACGGAATTCTTCCGGGTTACGGCTCTCAGCGCCCCAACGACTGGGGACTCGGATTCGAAATTCGCGGCGACAAGCGTCCGCATTGGACAGGTCTCGAGAACTCGGCCGCAACCTTCGGTCATTTCGGCCAGTCCGGGACGTTCCTGTGGGTCGATCCCACGATCGATACTGCGTGCGTCGTGCTTACCGATCGCGACTTCGGTGATTGGGCCAAGCCTTTGTGGACTGAATTGTCAGATGGCGTGATCGGTGAAGTTTCGCGATAGAGCACAAATTTCTCTCCTTCCACTGGCGCAACACGGGTAACACAAGGCACACTGTTCAATCGAGCGTGCTGCACGAACTCGACAGAGGTCGTTGGGGAAGACGTCCCTCGTCGAAGCAGGAGGCTCGAGTGCGCGAAATGAATCAATTCGCGGACGTGACGACTGGTGTGGTTTACATCCACTCGTCGCCCGCGGCGCTGTGCCCGCACGTGGATTGGGCTTTGTCCGCCACGTTGGACAGCCCTGCCAAGCTCAGATGGACCTCACAGCCTGCCTACGACGGACTTCTGCGTGCGACGACGGACTGGACAGGTCCCGTCGGAACCTGTGCCCGCCTGGTCGATTCGTTACGGGCGTGGCCGATGTTGCGGTTCGAGGTCACGGAGGACCCGAGTCGTGGCGTCGACGGCGAACGGTACAGCCATGTACCCGGTCTGGGCTTGTGGCGCGGATCCACCAGTGCGAACGGTGATGTCGTCGTTGGGGAGATGAAACTGCGGTCCATCATGAATTCCGGTGGAGACATCGCCGCGGAGATCGATCGGGCGATAGGCGCACCGTGGGACGAGGAACTCGAACCCTTCCGGAGTTCGGGCGAAGGCGCCGAAGTGACATGGCTGCGAAGGCGTGTCAGCTGACCGAGGTCCATCCTGAAACTCGGGGCGACCCTTTAGCTGGAATGACACAGACGTGCAGACAAAGACTTGAATGACAAAGGTGGGCCCCGCCGTATCGGCGAGGCCCACCTTGCTGTCCAGGGTTGTCAGAGCGGAATGTTCTTGTGGCGCGCACGGACAGATGGTGCAGACGCGAGCGCAGCGGTGACGATGCTGCGAGTCTTCGCCGGGTCGATTTCCTCGTCGACGACGCCGATTTCGACAGCGCGGTCGACGCCGCCTGCGATCGCCTCGTGTTCGGCAGCGAGACGGTCGTGCAATGCTTCACGCTCGTCGTCCGGTGCCGCAGCGAGAGCCCGCTTGTGCAGTATGCCGACAGCAGCCTTCGCGCCCATCACGGCCACTTCGGAGTTGGGCCAAGCGAAAACGGCCGTAGCTCCCAGTGCTCGCGAGTTCATTGCGATGTATGCGCCGCCGTAGATCTTTCGAGTGACGACGGTGACGCGGGGGACAGTCGCCTCGGCGAAGGCGTGAAGTAACTTCGCGCCGCGCCGAACCACGCCTTCCCACTCCATCGACACGCCAGGCAGATACCCGGGAACATCGACGACGACTACGAGCGGCACGCCGAATGCGTTGCACAGTCGCACGAATCGAGCGGCCTTCTCTGCACTTTCGGAGTTCAGGCACCCCCCGAGTCGCAGTGGGTTGTTCGCGATGACGCCAACCGTGCGTCCGGCCATCCGGCCGAAACCGGTGACGATGCTCCGCGCGTAATTGCCTTGCAGTTCTTCGAAGCTCGACTCGCCTTCGACGTTGTCGAGCATTTCGTGAACGATGGGACGAACGTCGTATGCACGTTTTGCGGACGCAGGCATCATGGCGCGCAGATCGCTGTCGCCGAGTTCCGCTGCCCGCTGATCGAATTCGCCCTGCTCGCACATCATCGAGACCAGGCGGCGTGCGCGGTGCAATGCGTCGGCCTCGTCGTGTGCGGCGATGTGCGCGACACCCGACTTCTTGGTGTGTGTGTCCGGACCGCCGAGTGACACCATGTCGACCTGTTCACCGGTGACACTGCGAACTACGTCTGGGCCGGTGACGAACACTCGGCCTTCCGGCGCCATGATCACGACATCGGTGAGGGCTGGACCGTACGCGGCTCCACCAGCGGCAAAGCCGAGCACGACGGAAATTTGAGGTATGAGACCGGAGGCACGGACCATGGCCTCGAAGACCAGTCCGACTGCGTGGAGTGCTTCGACGCCTTCAGCCAGACGCGCGCCACCGGAGTGCCAGAGACCCACGATGGGGGACTCTTCCTCGATGGCGGTATCGATGGCTTTGACGAGGTGTTTGCAACCGTCGACGCCCATTGCGCCGCCCATGACGGTGGCATCGGAGCAGTATGCGATGGTGCGGACGCCGTCGATGTTTCCGGATGCAGCGAGCACGCCGGACTTGTCACGGGCGTGGAGCGGCACTGTTGTGCCGGGGTCGAACAGATTTTCCAGGCGCGCAAGAGGATCGCGCGGGTCTGTCGATGATTCGGACTTTGTCACGGGGGCCAGGATGGTCATCGCGTCCTCCTTCAGTACGAGCCTTGGGTGGAACGAAAGGTCGGTGTTGTCCGCGGGTGACGTTGTGTTGCAACGACACCCGCGGACAGGTGCAAACCGCGGTTCGGGCTAGGCCCGACCGAAGGCGAGCGCGACATTGTGCCCACCGAAACCGAACGAGTTGTTCAGTGCGAAATCGAAAGAGCCGGTTCGGGGTTCACCCTTGACGACATCGAGATCGATTTCTGGATCCTGGCTGTCAACATTGAGCGTGGGCGGGATGATCCCGTCACGCACCGCCAGAACCGTGAGGACTGATTCGAGGGCGCCGACAGCGCCGATCGAGTGTCCCAGCGCGGATTTCGGGCCGTACACCGCAGCGTGATTGCCGACCGCTGCGTTGATTGCCTTTGCCTCTGCGATGTCACCGATCGGCGTCGCAGTGGCGTGGGCGTTGATGTGCTTGATGTCGGACTTCGTCAGTCCGGCCATCTCGATTGCTCGGGTCATGGCTCGCGCCGCGCCCAGGCCTTCCGGATGCGGTGCCACGATGTGGTACCCGTCCGAAGTGATTCCGGAACCGAGCAGGCGGGCATGAATGGTGGCCCCGCGTGCCTTTGCGTGTTCCTCGGTTTCGAGGATCATCAGTGCGCCGGCTTCGCCGAAGACAAATCCGTCACGGTCCTTGTCGAAAGGACGTGAAGCTGCGGTCGGATTGTCGTTGTTGGTGCTCATTGCACGCATCATGGCGAAGCTCGCGATCGGAACCGCGTCGATGAAGCTCTCGACTCCACCAGCCACAACCATGTCCGCGTCACCCATGACAAGCATGCGGTGAGCGTGAGCAATTGCCTCGGATCCCGACGAACATGCCGAGACCGGGGTGATGACTCCACCGCGGGCCCCGAGTTCGAGCCCGACCGTTGCGGCCGGTCCGTTGGGCATGACCATCTGCACCGAGAACGGGGACACCTTGCGGTATCCGCCGCCACGGAGTTTGTCGACGGCGTCGATGAGCGTGTCGCCGCCGCCGAGTCCGGTGCCGATGACAACCGCGAGGCGGTCCTGATCGACTTCGGGGCTGCCGGCGTTGCTCCAGACCGTGCGGCTCAACGTGAGGGCAAGGCGTTCCACCCAGCTCATCCGTCGAATTTCGACGCGGGACAAGCCCTCGTCTGGTGAAACCTTCAGGTGCCCGCCGATGCGAATGGGAAGGTCGAACTCGTCGATGAACGGGTCATCGAGGATTCCGATGCCGCTTTCGCCGGCGAGTAGCGCCTTCCACGTGCCATCCACATCACCAGCCACCGAGGTCGACGTCGCGAGGCTCGTGACGACGATGTCGGGGAATTTCCCTTTGCGGGTAGAAGCGGAAGTCACGGTCGGCTCACTCTGCGTTCTTGGCTTCGGCGCCTTCGGCTTCGAGCTTCTGGATGTACGCGACGATGTCGCCGACGGTGCGCAGGCCTGCGAGATCCTCGTCGGGGACCTTCACGCCGTACTTGTCTTCGGTCTGAACAGCGATCTCGACCATGGACAGGGAGTCGATATCGAGGTCGTCCACGAAGGACTTGTCAACGGTGACCTCGGAAGGCTCGATACCGGTGACCTCCTCCACGATCTGGCCGAGTTCCGCGATGATTTCTTCCTGAGTGTGGGCCACTGGTGTGGCTCCCTTCTTGATCGATTGAGGTGGGGTGAAACGTCCGGCCGCCGTTCGGGCTGATCGGCCGGGTGGGCGTCCGAGCTAGGTCAGCTCGGACAGTGCGGAGATATCCTCCGGGTTCTTGAGGGCCACCGTCGGCGTGCCACGCATTTCGCGCTTGGCAATTCCGACGAGGGTTCCGGCCGGCGGGAGTTCCACGATCGCGCTGACTTCTGCTGTCCGCAACGACGCGGAGCAGAGGTCCCAACGAACGGGGCGGGTTACCTGCGCGGCAAGTTTGGTGAGGGCGTCGGCGCCCGAGGAGACGGGTGCGCCATCCGAGTTGGAAAGCAGCGTGCGCGTCGGATCGGACGGGGTGATCTTGGCGGCAGCAACTGCGACGGCGTCCTGTGCAGGTGCCATGAAGCGGGTGTGGAAAGCGCCGGCGACGGGCAGTGCGCGGACTCGGGCCTTTTCGGGTGCGTTTGCTGCGAGTTCTTCGAGCGCGGTGAGCAGTCCGGCAGCCACGATCTGGCCGGCCGCATTGCGGTTGGCCGCTTCCAACCCGAGTTCTTCGAGTCGTGCGAGCACTTCGGCTTCGTCGCCACCGAGAACGGCTGACATGCCGGTGGGCTCGAGCGCACAAGCCTTGGCCATCTCGGCGCCGCGGAGGGCGGCAAGCGCGACCGCGTCGTCAGCGGAAATAACACCGGCGACCGCAGCAGCGGCAAGTTCACCCACTGAATGGCCGGCAGCGATGACGTCGGCGCCGAGGAGCCCACGTGATTCGATTTCCTCGTACGCCAGCAGAGCAGCGGCAACGACGAGGGGCTGGGTTACCGAGGTGTCGGTGATTTCTTCTGCAGTCGCGGTCGTGCCGAGTCGGACGAGGTCAAGGCCGGCTGCCTTCGACCACACTTCGAGGCGGTCTTGCGCTCCGGGCAGTGCCAGCCATGGGCTGAGCATGCCGGGTGTCTGAGAGCCCTGTCCCGGGGCGAGCAACGAAATCACTTATTAAGAGAACACCGCCGCGAGTGACCTGCGAGATGTCGGTCGCGATGAACTCTGGCGAAGTGTTTTGTAGGGTTCCCACAAAATCCCACGTCGCGCCCGGCCATCGAAATTGGACGCTCGGGGGTTACAGGTTTGTTTGTCCGGATGTTAAAGATGTGACTGAAGTAACCGAATTGTTCGATTTGAGATCGATTTGTGTCAATCGGCCCACGGTAGCGGCGATCCGTAGTACGTATGCGTCGCGTGGATTCGTAGGATCCCGGCCGGTAACTTCCGCGATTCGCTTCAAGCGGTACCGAACGGTATTTGGATGAACAAACAGAAGACGTGCACAAGTCTCAACCGCACCTCCACAGTCGAGATAACTGTCTAAAGTGTCGGTCAAGACTGTGCCGGATTCCGCTAAAGGTGCGACCAGGAAATCGCGAAGAGCCTTTACGGCAGCGTCGTCTCCCAGTAGTGCCCGTTCCGGGAGTAGTTCAGTCGCGAAAACGGGACGAGGTGCGCCGCGCCACCCGGCGACGGCCTTGATTCCCGCGAGAGCTTCGGACGCACTGAAGTGTGCTGCGCTCAACGAGGGCGTTGTCGGGCCGATCACCACCGGCTCGTCGGCGAAACTCATGAGCAGGTCTTGAAGGAATTGGCTGCCTTCCGTCTTACTGCTCAGCTCGCCGCTGACGATCATCACCAGTCGCGGACCCTGCACCACGGCGAGAACAGCGCGCCCGTGCGCGGCGGCAGTCGCGTGGACGGTGCCGGCAACCGAGACCCGCTCGTCCGGCGGGGGAGACCCGACGATGACGGTCGCCGGAGCCGTGGCATCCCAGTTCAAGGTGGCGGCGCGGGAGAGCATGTCTGATCCGGTGTCGCCCTGCACGACGGCGTCGACGACGAGCGCTTCCAGTCGCGTGTCCAGGGCACCCCGCGATTCGGCGGCGCTTGCGTACACCGTCGCTGCTGCGAAACCGAGTTCACGCCCGTAGCGCAGGACCGCTTCTGTCAGCGCGATCAGCTGCTGATCGTTGCGGGCGAGAGCCGGCAGCCATTTCTCGAAGAACTCCATCGCCACCCGGACCATGTCGACGGTCTGGCGCAGCGTGAGCTGTCGAGCAAGATCCTGAGGGATGACCGGAAACGACTCGTATCCGAAGCTGATCTCCGAGTCGAGTTGCCGCAGCCATTCCAGGAAATTCACCACCGACGTCTGCACCAAGAGTTGAACGTCGGCACGTTGCGACGCGTCGAGACTGTCGAAGAACGGAAGCTGCTCCTCCATCACGGTCACGGCCTCGGTGGAGAGCCGACCGGAGAACTGTTTGACGCGGCGGAGCAAGGCTTCTGGAAGTGGATCGCGAACCTGACGACGGCGGGCGAGTACAGCCTGCAACCCGGACGACTGTGGTCGAGTGCGGCGTACGCCCTCTTCGGGTTTCTCGGGATCAGGTTCGGGCATGAGAAAAACCTACGCCCATCGCCGCAGCGGATGTCGAGATGACACCCGCGGCGATGGGCGTAGGTCTGTTTTCGATCGCTGGGACTGTTGCCCTACGACTTAGGCGCTACCGGTGTCCCCGGTCTGCTCGGGAGCAGCATTCACGTCGTCGATGCGGTATCGGCTCGCTGCTTCGACGGCCTTCGACCGCTCGATCGATCCTTCCTTCGCCAAACCGATCAGCACGGCAACGACGATGGACTCGGCATCGACGTTGAAGTAACGACGCGCAGCGGTGCGGGTGTCGGAGAAGCCGAACCCGTCCGTGCCGAGCGTGGTGTAGTCGCCGGGAACCCACTGACGGATCTGGTCCGAGACCGCCCGCATCCAGTCCGAAGCCGCGACGACAGGGCCTTGGGCCGAGGACAACGCCGTGGTGACGAAGGGAACCGGAGCATCCTCGGACGGATTGAGCAGCGCTTGACGTTCGCATTCGACGCCTTCGCGGCGCAGCTCACCCCAGGACGTGACCGACCAGACGTCGGCCGAGACGCCCCACTCGTCGGCGAGCAGCTTCTGCGCACGCAGACCCTCGGGCATCGCGACACCGGATACGAGGATCTGTGCCTTCGGGCCGGCTGCTTCGGACGTCTTGTAGAGGTAGATGCCCTTGAGCAAGCCCTCGACGTCGAGACCTTCGGGCTCGGCCGGCTGAACGTACGGCTCGTTGTAGATGGTCAGGTAGTAGAAGATGTTCTCGCCACCGAAACCGTCGACGCCCTCGGTGCCGCCGTACATGCGGCGCAAGCCGTCCTTGACGATGTGCGCCAACTCGTACGAGAACGCGGCGTCGTAGGTGACAGCGGCGGGGTTGGTGGATGCCAGGAGCAGCGAGTGTCCGTCGGCGTGCTGGAGACCTTCACCGGTCAGAGTGGTACGACCGGCGGTGGCGCCGAGAACAAATCCCCGAGCCATCTGGTCGGCAGCCGCCCACAGGCCGTCGCCGGTGCGCTGGAAACCGAACATCGAGTAGAAGATGTACAGCGGAATCATCGGTTCACCGTGGGTGGCGTAGGACGTGCCGACTGCGGTGAACGATGCCGTCGAACCGGCCTCGTTGATGCCCTCGTGCAGGATCTGGCCGATCGGGCTCTCCTTGTAGGCGAGCATGAGTTCGGCGTCGACGGAGGTGTAGAGCTGTCCGTTGCGGTTGTAGATCTTCAGCGACGGGAACCACGAGTCCATACCGAACGTACGGGCCTCGTCCGGAATGATCGGCACGATCCGCTTGCCGATCTCCTTGTCGCGCAACAGTTCCTTGAGGATGCGCACGATCGCCATGGTGGTGGCGACTTCCTGCTTGCCCGAGCCCTTGCGGATGACGTCGTACGTCTTGTCCTCGGGGAGCTTGAGCGGAGCAGCGTCGGTGTTGCGGGAAGGCAGGAACCCTCCGAGTGCTTTGCGACGGTCGAGCATGTACTTGATCTCGGGAGCGTCCGCGCCCGGGTGGTAGTACGGAGGCAGGTACGGATCCTTCTCGAGCTCGGCATCCGAGATCGGGATGTGCTGCATGTCGCGGAACGCCTTGAGATCGTCCAGCGTCAGCTTCTTCATCTGGTGTGTGGCGTTGCGGCCCTCGAAGTGCTTGCCGAGGGTGTAGCCCTTGATGGTGTGCGCGAGGATGACCGTCGGCTGGCCCTTGTGTGCCATGGCCGCTGCGTAGGCGGCGTGGACCTTGCGGTAGTCGTGGCCACCGCGCTTGAGGTTCCAGATTTCCTGGTCGGTGAGGTCCTTGACCAGTTCCTTGGTGCGGGGGTCACGTCCGAAGAAGTGATCGCGTACGAACGCGCCGTCGTTGGCCTTGTACGTCTGGTAGTCACCGTCCGGCGTCACGTTCATCAGGTTGACCAGTGCGCCGTCGCGATCGGCGTGCAGCAGCGCATCCCACTCGCGACCCCAGACGACCTTGATGACGTTCCAGCCGGCACCGCGGAAGAACGATTCCAGTTCCTGGATGATCTTTCCGTTGCCGCGGACCGGGCCGTCGAGGCGTTGGAGGTTGCAGTTCACGACGAACGTGAGGTTGTCGAGGCCTTCGGTTGCCGCGACGTGAGCGAGGCCGCGTGATTCGGGCTCGTCCATTTCGCCGTCGCCGAGGAATGCCCACACGTGCTGATCGGTGGTGTCCTTGATGCCGCGGTCGTTGAGGTAGTGGTTGAACCGGGCCTGGTAGATGGCGTTCATCGGGCCGAGGCCCATCGAGACCGTCGGGAACTCCCAGAAGTCGGGAAGCAGCCGCGGGTGCGGGTAGGACGGCAGTGCTCCGCCGAAGTCGGCGTGGGACTTCTCCTGGCGGAATCCGTCGAGCTGTTCCGCGGGGATGCGGCCCTCGAGGAAGGCGCGTGCGTAGATGCCGGGGGAGGCGTGACCCTGGATGAAGATGTGGTCGCCACCGCCCGGGTGGTCCTTGCCGCGGAAGAAGTGGTTGAAGCCGACTTCGTACAACGCTGCCGAGGATGCGTAGGTGGAGATGTGACCGCCGACGCCGACGCCCGGTCGCTGCGCGCGGTGGACCATGATCGCGGCGTTCCAACGGATCCAGGCGCGATAGCGGCGCTCGACCTCTTCGTCGCCGGGGAACCACGGCTCGTTTTCGGTCGGAATCGTGTTGACGTAGTCGGTCGAGGTGAGCGCGGGGAGTGCGACGTGCTTCTCACCGGCGCGTTCGAGCATGCGGAGCATGAGGTAGCGGGCACGCGTGGGTCCGGATCGATCCAGAAGTCCGTCGAATGATTCGAGCCATTCGGTGGTCTCGTCCGGATCGATGTCCGGCAGGTACGACGCAACACCTTCGCGAATGACGCGAACGCGACCGTCGGTTCCCCCCGGCGTGTTCGACGCGGGCGAACCCGACTCGCCGGCGGCGCCGGAATCGGCGTTCTGCCCGGACGCGGGACCCTGGATCAGGTCAGACAACGTGTGCTCCTCATTGGTTTGGGGACGCGTGGTGGGGCGTCCTTACATAGGTGATCGAGGCCTTGTTAGGTCCGACGCACTTCCATCGTGAATATGGCGCGTACCTCATCTTTCACCATCCCGGTCGGTCCGGCACACCTCGCCTCTGGTTACTCTCGGGTAGCGTTTTTCGGCGTGACGCAGGGGTGTGATGGTTCCCCGTAGTCACAGGCTTGGGGGATCGATCGGAACGTATGAAGGGGTGGGAAAAAATAAACAAAGAAATCAATTACGGCAGGGTCGGGGCGTGGGTCTCGGTCGGATCGATCGCAGTGGGACTGTCGGTGATCGTGGGATGTTCGGCGGCGGTGACCGGATCGGCAGTACCCAATGAAGCGCACGTGGCTGCATACCAATCCGAGGTGAGTATTTCGATGGCCGCCGTGTCCTCGTCGAAAGCGGCGGCAGATGCGGCAGAGGCAGCTTTCGCGATCTGTGAGGAAGCGGTCTCTCGATCGAAAAACGACGTGGTCGCGTTCAATGCCTACGTCGACGCCGGAAATCATGGTGAGACCGACCTGAGAGCCGAAGCAAGCGCTGCTGCTTCGTCGGCCAGGGACACCGCCTCGTGGTTCGACTCGGTCGCGAGTGAACTTCCGGCGCAACTTTCCGGACTGTTCGACGAATTGGCCGCGAACCTACGTTCATCTGCAGTCGTGATCGAGAGCGATCATTCGGCGGATGAAATCAATTCGATCAGCGATACGAGCAATTCGATTCGCAAGTCGATCTTCGATGAATGTGGATCCCTGTGACCTGCGGTAATCCGCAGGCGTAAGGTTCGCCGTGTGTCAGAAGACGATCTTTGGTGAAAGTTTTCGGCGTGGTCGGCTTGCGCTAACGCCTCAGACCATGTTCGCTTTCCCTAATTGATCGTCAAACGGTAGGTGTGCGGGGTCGCCACACACCATCAACAAAAGGAGGACCCCACCGTGGTCGCCGCGGCGGATGCCCAGAACTACGCTCAGAAACTCGGGATTACCACTGACATGGTGGTGCAGGAACTGGGCTGGGATGAGGATACCGACGACGGCATTCGTGCCGCGGTTGAGGAAACCATCGGCGGGGAAATGCTCGACGAGGATTCCGACGAGGTCATCGACGTTGTGCTGCTGTGGTGGCGCGACGAGGACGGTGACCTGGTGGATGCCTTGATGGATGCCATCGGGCCCCTCGCCGACGAAGGCTTCGTGTGGGTTCTCACTCCCAAGACCGGTCTCGACGGACATGTCGAGCCCAGCGAGATTGCCGAATCGGCGCCGACTGCCGGCTTGACGCAGACATCGGCAGCCAACCTCGGTGACTGGTCGGGAAGTCGACTGGTTCAGCCGAAGGCTCGTCCGGCCAACAAGCGCTGACCCGGCCCTTTCCTCACTTTCCCAAGGAATTGCACATGCCTCTCGAAGTTGGTGCCCAGGCACCGGATTTCACCTTGAAGGACCAGAACAACCAGGAAGTCTCGCTCGCAGATTTCCGCGGTAAGAAGAATGTTCTGCTGGTCTTCTATCCGTTGGCCTTCACCGGGACTTGTCAGGGGGAACTCTGCAAGGTCCGTGACGAGCTTCCGAAGTTCGAGAACGACGACACTGCCATTCTCGCGATTTCTGTCGGTGCTTCGCCGACTCACAAGATCTGGTCGGCTGAGCAGGGATACACATTTCCCTTGCTGTCGGACTTCTGGCCGCACGGTGAAGTCGCTCAGAAGTACGAGGTGTTCAACGACAAGTTGGGCTTCGCGAATCGTGGCACCTTTGTCATCGACAAAGACGGAGTCATTCGTTTTGCCGAGATGAACGGCCCCGGAGAAGCCCGTGACCACGGACTTTGGGCAAACGCGCTTGCCGCGCTAGAGTCTTAGAGCACTCCCGGTGAGGGTCTCACCGGGAGTTCGGGCGTGTAGCTCAGTGGTAGAGCTCTGGTTTTACACACCAGCGGTCGGGGGTTCGAAACCCTCCGCGCCCACCGAAGAATTCAAACCCCGATCTGCATGTCGACGCAGATCGGGGTTTTTTCATTTTCGGCAACGAATTGTCCGCAATACGCCATTCTGGACGCATGTCCAGTTCTGTGATCGAAGTAGCCGTCGACCCGACGCGCGTGCATCCCACCCGTCCACACATACACATCGCCGAGATGCCCAGTCTCAGTGTTGCGTTGTTCCCGGGGCAGACGATCCGGGTTCGTTCCCAAAGCGACGCACTGGCGACCGGGATTGCCCGAGTCTGGGAAATCAACCGAATGCACCGCTTGATCTACCTGACGATCGACTGGGACGGGTAGATATCAGCTCGGGCAGACACGTGACGGTTGGCCAGAGAACGAGCGTCGCTGCTACAACTACGCTCGTGCAGATTTCGGTTCGTTCGTCCCAATCTCGATTCAATGCGCGAGCTGCCGGGCTTCTCCTCGGCTTCGTTGCGGATCGGGCATTCGCCGATCCGGGGCGGTTCCATCCGGTCGCCGGCTTCGGAACCGCAGCTATCGCGCTGCAGAAGATGTCCTACCGGGACTCGCGCGCGGCCGGAACACTTCATGTCGCCGTGCTCTTGGCCGGCACCGCAGGACTTGGGCTCGCAGCCGAAGCAGCGTCGCGCCGGGCCGGTTGGGTGGCCGTCACGGGTACGACGGCGATAGCTACCTGGGCCGTGCTCGGCGGGACGTCGCTTGCACGCACCGGCATCGACATGGCCGCTCGATTGGAGGCGTCACAGGTCGACGGCGACCTGACGAAAGCGCGTGAGCTACTTCCTTCACTGTGCGGACGCGATCCCTCGGTGCTGGGCGAGGACGGCCTCACGCGTGCAGCGCTGGAGTCGGTTGCCGAGAACACCTCGGATGCAACCGTCGGCGCAGTGTTCTGGGGTGCAATTGGGGGCGTGCCAGGTCTGTTCGTCTACCGCGCTGCCAACACACTCGACGCGATGATCGGGTACCGCTCCGAGAAGTACCTCAGATTCGGGTGGGCTGCGGCGAGGTTCGACGACCTGGTCAACATCGTCCCGGCTCGGCTGACAGGTGCGCTGACGGCTGCGTGTGCACCGGTGGTGGGCGGCTCGGTTCAGGAATCACTGGCAGCGTGGAAACGCGACGCAGCGGCTCATCCAAGCCCCAATGCGGGCGTCGCGGAAGCGTCGGCGGCAGGGGCGTTGGGCATTTCGTTGGGTGGTCGGACCGAGTACGCGCACGGGGTGGAGATGCGTCCCGTCCTCGGCCGCGGGCCTGTGCCGACGCCGAACGATCTGCGCCGCGCGGCGAGGCTTTCGTCGGCGGTGCAGATCAGTGCAGCTGTGGTGTCAGCGGGTATTTCAGCGGGTATTTCAGCGGGTATTGCCGTATCGATCGGCAAGTTTGGCTTCCTGCGCCGTGAGCGGCACTGATTCCGGCTCGGGCTTCTTGCGACGGCTGAAGGTTCGAGCCGGTTCGCCGGGGGGTGCGGCAGGCGCGGACACTGCCGCTTCCGGGGTCGTCTCGGCAGCGGCGTCGTCGGCTGCGAAACCGTCCACAGCTGCTTGAGCTGCCTTTTCCTTGCGACGTTCGCGCCACTCGGCGCGAATGAAGTAAGCCAGTCCGAGCGGCGCCATGATGCCGAACGCCAGCCATTGGAACCCGTAAGAGAGGTAGGGGCCCGCGTCGAGTTGGGGGAGCGGGATCGTGCCGAGACCGCCGGGCTGGTCGGGTTCGAGTTGGATGTACGCGTCGATCAGGTCCGTTCCGATGAACTCGCCGATCGGCTGTGCGTCGATGGAGTAGACCTGCTTCGCACCGTCCTCGAACATCGGTACTCGGCCGGGTGCAGTGCCTTCCGACAGGCGCACACGGCCGTTGAGAGTGACCGGATCGGTCGGCGGCGCAGCGATGGGCGGTGCCTCGGCGCCGTTGATCGGCCGAACGTATCCGCGATTGACGAGGATTGTGCGACCGTCGTCCAGGCGGAAAGGCGTCAGGATCTCGTACGACGGCGCGCCCTCGATGGACTGCAGGCGGACGAGGATATCGGCGTCGGGTAGATAGGTACCTGCCGCGGTGATGTTTCGCCATTCGTCGTCCGGTGCGACCGTCGAATCGGCGACGACATCACCGATCGGCACGGTCTCCGCGTTGATCGAGTTCGAGATCAAATCATTGCGGTGCTCGGTCTTCGTGTTCTTGCCGAGCTGCCACGGAGCGAGCACGGTGAAGCACAGGTAGGCGAAGAGCCCGACCACAGCTGCCAGTACCAACCAACCGGGCCGCAACAGGAATTTCAGTCTTCGCACACGTCCACGGTATCCGTTGCCCGAACGGGAGTGAATTTTGCTCCGGGTTCAGGCTCGCTCGCGGATCCAGTCGAGTATGTCGGGAATGGCCGCTTCGATCTGGTCTCGAACCAGTTCGAAGTCCTCCTGATCCCCGTAGTACGGGTCCGGAACCGATTCTCCGTCCGCCTCGGGGTCGAACGATCGCAGTAGGCGCCGACGCTCGGTGGGCACGCCGAGATGAGCAAGCTCACGTTCGTGCCCGGTGTCGAGGGCGACGACAAGATCGGCGGCGAGATGATCTGCATTGACCTGCGCGGCGCTGTGGCCCGTCGGATATCCGGCCGATCGGAGCACGACGTTGGTCCGCTCGTCGGCCTCGCTACCGGTGTGAAACCCCTCGGTACCGGCGCTGCTGACACGCACCCGGTCGGCGAGGCCTTCACGGCCCAGATGCGCGAGCAAGATCTTTTCGGCCATTGGTGACCGGCAGATATTGCCGGTGCACACAAACGTCACATGTAGTGGTTCAGTCACACGGAGTGGTTCAGAGGCGGCCATCGAGAAGTCCTCCCAGTTCGGATGCCGACGATACGGAGCGAAACGCTTGCCGCGCTTCCTCGGCGGAACCGTAGCCCCATTCGACGACGACGGTGGGGATGCCGTACTTCGCGGCGCCGAGCACGTCGTGATCACGATCGCCGATCATGAGCACGTCGGGGGTTCCGCCGTCGGCGGCGAGGACGGGAGTGATCCCGAGTGAGGTCAGCGAGTGCGCGATCACATCGGGTTTCGCCCGACGAGTTCCGTCGTCACTTGCGCCGCCGATGAACTCGAAGTGCTCGGCCAGGCCGAAATGCTCCAGGATTCGAATGGCGAATCGCTCCGACTTCGAGGTGGCGACGGCCAGTCGGGTGCCGCTCGCGCGAGCTTTACCCAGGACGACGTCCATACCCTCGTACACCGAGTTCTCCTGCCACCCGGTCGCGTCGTAACGCTCGATGTACGCGGCGATCGCCCGATCCACGTCCGCCGGGGCCATGCCGAGTGACCTGAAGGTATCGACCATCGGCGGGCCGATCACCGATGCCAACATCGCTTCCGTCGGCTCCGGATGGCCGACAGTTGCCAACGCATGTCGGAAGCCGCCGTGAATGCCGGGAGCGGAATCGGTGATGGTTCCGTCCAGATCGAACAGAACTACAGGAAAACGGTCGAGGGGTGGTGTCGTCACGGCACTCATTGTCCCGGACGGCAGGGGTGATGTCCGCGCACGGTGCTCGACCGTAGGCTGACCGGGTGAGTACCGGAACGGTTGACCTGGAGAGCTTGCGACATCACGGAGATGTCGAAGCGGAGCCCGGGTTACTCGATTTTGCCGTCAACGTTCAAGGCTCCGGCCCACCGAAGTGGTTGCGGGATCGGCTGGCCGCAGGGCTGTCGACGCTCGGTTCGTACCCGTCGGCTGCAGCGGAACTGAAAGCCCGCGAAACCGTCGCGCAGCGGCACGGGCGCCGGCCCGAAGAGGTGTTGTTGCTCTCGGGCGGTGCCGAGGGATTCGCGATGCTGCCGCGCCTGGGCTCTCGGTCGGCAGCGCTGATCCATCCGTCCTTCACCGAGCCGGAACTGGCGCTGCGAGAGGCCGGTGTACCGGTGACGCAGGTGATTCTGGAGCCGCCTTTCGAGCTTCGGGCCGCGCAGGTACCAGAATCCGCGGACCTTGTCGTTCTGGGCAATCCGACCAATCCGACGTCCGTGCTTCACCCCAAGGCCGATGTGTTGGCATTGCGTCGGCCGGGCCGGATCCTGGTGGTGGACGAGGCATTCGGCGACGCGATCCCCGGCGAAGCGGAGAGCATCGCAGGTGTCGAGTCGGCGGATGTACTCGTGCTTCGGAGCCTGACCAAGACGTGGGCACTCGCCGGATTGCGGTGTGGGTACGCGATCGGCTCTCCGGATCTTCTCGCTCGACTGGCTCAGGGCCGAGCCCACTGGCCATTGGGCAGTCTGCAGATCGAGGCCATCACGGCGTGCTGCGAACCGTTCGCGGTCGAGCAGTCGAGGATCAAAGCCGAATCGATTGCCGCAGACCGCCGAGACATGTCCCGGCGACTGACCGAGATCGGGATTGCCGTGCACGAACCCGCTGCGGGGCCGTTCGTGCTCGTCGACGTCCGCGACGGCGCCTCGATGCGAGAGCACCTGCGTGCCCGCGGTATCGCCGTCCGCCGGTGCGACACCTTTCCCGGACTCGGGCCCGATCAGTTGCGCGTTGCCGTCCGTCCAGCCGAGCAGGTCTCGGTACTGATCGAAGCGATGAAGGAGATCTTGTGAGCGGCCCAATTCTTGCGGACGTCATAGCCGTGCTGGAATCTGCTTATCCGCCCGCCCTGGCGGAATCGTGGGATTCGGTCGGTCTGGTCTGCGGCGATCCTGCGGACGCGGTGACGAGAGTGGTTTTCGCGGTGGATCCGACCGAGGCAGTGGTCGACGACGCCATCGCCTCCGGTGCCGACCTTCTGGTCGTTCACCACCCACTTCTGCTGCGTGGGGTGGACACCGTCGGTGCTCACACACCCAAAGGTGCGTTGGTCCACAAGCTCATCAAGGCGGGGTGCGCACTGTTCTCGGCGCACACCAATGCGGACTCCGCCGACCCCGGAGTGTCCGACGCGTTGGCGCAGGCCCTGGGCCTGACCGTGCTGCGCCCGATCGAACCCAAGCCGACGCAGCCGCTCGACAAGTGGGTCGTCATGGTTCCGGTGGAGAATGCATCGGCCGTGCAGGATGCACTTTTCGAGGCAGGGGCTGGGCGGATCGGTGACTACAGCCAGTGCAGTTGGACGGTCACCGGTACGGGTCAGTTCTTGCCAGCCGACGGTGCGAATCCGACGATCGGGACTGTCGGCGCTGTGGAGCAGGTTCGCGAGGATCGTGTGGAAGTGATTGCCCCACGCGGAAAGCGAAGTGCGGTGCTGGGCGCATTGCGTGCCGCCCACCCGTACGAGGAACCAGCCTTCGATGTCTTCGAACTCGCAGCGTTCCCCAGTTCGCTCGGTCTGGGGCGGGTGGGTGAGCTCGAGCACCCCGAAACATTGCGAGAGTTCACGGCGCGAGTGGCGCGCTCACTGCCCTCGACCGAGTGGGGTGTTCGCGCTGCCGGAGATCCGGACGCGACCGTTCGTACCGTGGCGGTGTGCGGCGGTTCCGGCGACTCGTATCTGGACGTGGTGGCGGCGCTGGGCGCCGACGTCTACGTCACTGCGGACCTGCGGCATCATCCCGCGGACGAGCATCTTCGTGCCGGTGGCCCGGCACTGGTCGATGTCGCCCATTGGGCTAGTGAATACCCGTGGTGTGCGCAGGCGAAATCGGTGCTCGACGCCGCGTTTGCCGACAATCCGGGGTGGGAAAGCCGGGTTTCGACAATTCGCACCGATCCGTGGTGTTTGAGTGCGCATTAGTGCAGCGCTCTGCAAGGTACGGTTGCACGAACAATTCAAGAGCAGTTCTTCGAGAGCCGTCCTTCGCGAGCACTGCCGACATCGGACTTACAGCAGGAGTTATACAGCGTGAACGTCGAACCACAGGTGCAATCCAAGCTTCTCGACCTCGCCGGGGTGGATGCTGAGCTCACTCGGATCACCCACCGACGCGGAGCGCTTCCCGAGCAGCAGGAAGTCGAACGTCTCGAGGCCGAGCGAATCAGCCGTAAAGATGCGTCCGTAGCCGTCGAAATTCAGATCGACGACATTGATCGCGACATTCGCAAGCTCGAAGGCGAGGTCGACGCGGTTCGTCAGCGCGAGGATCGTGACCGCACTCTGTTGCAGAGTGGGTCGGTCGGGGCGAAGCAGCTCACCGAACTCGAACACGAACTCGGCAGCCTGGTCAGGCGTCAGGGGCTCCTCGAGGACGAGTTGCTCGAAGTGATGGAGCAGCGTGAGGCGTTGCAGGCCGATCACGATCATGCCGGTGCCCAGCTGTCTCAGGCCGAAGAAGAGCTGATCGACGCCAAGCGTCGCCGCGACGACGCCGTCGCCGATCTGGACAAGGCGCAAGAGCGTTGCGCCGCCGATCGTGAACGACTTGTCGGTGAATTCCCCGCCGATTTCCTTGCTGTCTACGAGAAGCAGCGCACCCTGGGCGGACCGGGCGCGGCGCTTCTGCAGGCACGCCGATGTGGCGCTTGCCGGATCGAGATCGACCGCGGCGAGATCTCCCGAATCGCCGCGACACCGGCCGACGTCGTCGTTCGTTGCCCAGAGTGCAATGCAATCATGGTGCGTACCAAGGAGTCCGGTCTGTGACTCCCACGCAGGTCATCGTCGAGGCCGACGGTGGATCACGCGGCAACCCTGGCCCGGCCGGCTACGGCGCCGTGGTCTTCGACTCCACCCGCTCGGTGTTGGCCGAACGCAAGGAAAGCATCGGAATTGCGACCAACAACGTCGCCGAGTACCGCGGGCTGATCGCAGGGTTGACCGCTGCCGGTGAACTCGGAGCGTCGACGGTCGACGTCCGTATGGACTCCAAGCTGGTCGTCGAGCAGATGTCCGGGCGCTGGAAGGTCAAGCACCCGGACATGATTCCGCTGCAGCGACGCGCAGCCGAGTTGGCGACGCAGTTCTCGCGAGTGACCTACACGTGGATTCCGCGCGGCGAGAATTCTCATGCCGATCGTCTTGCCAACGAGGCGATGGACGCTGCTGCCGGCATCGAAACCGCGACCCCCGCACCAGCTGCACCCGCCGCGCCGTCAGAAGAGACGTCGGAACCGCAGATCGCCGGCTCTCCGGGATGGATCGCCACCACCGGCAAGCCGACACGAATGTTGTTGCTACGTCACGGACAGACGGCGATGTCGGTCGATCGCCGCTACTCCGGACGCGGCAATCCCGAGCTCACGGAATTGGGCCGCGCGCAGGCCGCCGGCGCGGCTGCACGCTTCGGGAACCGCGGCGGTATCGACGCCATCGTCTGCTCACCCCTCGGCAGAACCCGTGAGACGGCAGAGGCATCGGCCCGCGTGCTCGGTCTTCCCGTCGTCGAGCACAAAGGTTTGATCGAAACCGATTTCGGCGACTGGGACGGACTCACCTTCCGCGAGGCAGCCGAGCGCGATCCGGACCTGCATCGCGAATGGCTCTCGGACACTTCGGTGCGCCCACCCGGCGGCGAGAGTTTCGACGAGGTACGAGAACGAGTCGTCGCCGCGCGCGACGACCTGATCTCGACCTACGGCGGCGCGACGCTGTTGGTCGTTTCTCACGTCACCCCGATCAAGACGTTGGTGCAACTGGCCCTCGATGCCGGGCCGTCGTTGCTGTACCGGTTGCATCTGGATCTGGCGTCGCTGAGTATCACCGAGTTCTATCCAGACGGGGGAGCCTCGGTCCGGTTGGTCAACGACACGTCACATCTTCGCTGAAAATGCCCCGACTGCTGATCATCCGTTGATCAGATCACCAACCACAGGGCGCTCACGGCGGCGAGCAGCGTCAGTGGCGTCGTGATGACCCCGAGCAGAGTGAACGTCGCCAGCGTGGGCGGTGCGCCCGCGCTGGTGGCAACTCGTCGCCAGAGCATTGTCGCGAGAGAGCCCACGTAGGTGAGGTTGGGCCCGAGGTTGACGCCGATCAACATCGCGAGCACCAGGCCTGGAGGTGCTCCCGTCCCGAGCGCCGCGATCATCAGCAAGGTTGCCGGCAGGTTATTGACGAGGTTGGACGCGAGCGCAGCGACCACGGCGACGAATAGCAGTGATCCGTAGCTGGTGTCGCCTGGCAGGATCTGCGCAATCCATTCTCCCACCGGCCCGTTCGCGACTCCGGCGACGATGATCCCGAGAACCAGGACGAACGCGCAGAACCAGAGGTCGGCAGCGTAGAGCATCTTGGCGGCGGTCGTACGGTGCCGAGCCAGAGCGATCGCTCCCAGAACACTCGCACCCACCACAGCGATCCAGGCGGGTTCGATCCCGAAGAAACCCGAAACCGCGAAACCGACCAGCGTCAGTCCGATCACCGCCAGCGGCAGACTCGGCGCAGGCGAGGAAGTTTTACTTGCCGGTGGCTCTGTGTTTTCCGAGCGGACGAGTTCGGAACGGAAGAACAGTCGGAAGATCAGATATTCGACAGCGATCGTCACGACCCACGGCAACGCCATCAACGCGGTGAAGTGCAAGAACGTCAAACCTGTTGCAGCAAAAGCGATGAGGTTGGTCAGGTTCGACACAGGCAGGAGCGTCGACGCCGAGTTCGACAGGTGCGCACTGGCATACGAATGGGGCCGCGGACTTGCTCCGATGGATCGTGCGGCGGCGATCACTGCGGGTGTCAGAAGTACGACGGTGGCGTCGAGGCTCAGGACCGCCGTGGTCAGGGCAGCCGCGCCGAATACGTAAATCAGCAACCGGTGCGGATCGGCGAGGGATTTTTGCTGCAGGATCTGGCTGACCCAGCGAAAGACGCCGAGAGCGTCCGCGGCATGAGCGAGAACCAGCACGGCAACCAGGAAGACGACGGTGGGTGCCATGCTCGTCAGTTCTTCGCGGGCTTCGTCGAGAGTGACGACACCGGTCAGGAGAACGACGACAGCTGCCGGCCCGGCGATGACGATCTCGGGAAGCCCACGTGGACGCACTATCGCGAAGACGAGGACGACGGCGACGAGCAGGATCGGTAGAAGAGTCACGCGCTGGTGCTCCGTGTCGGGGCAAGCGTCATTTGAGCAGTTTGTAGAGCGTGTTCAGGTTTCGGGTTGTGGTGAACGCCTTGAACTTCGGTTTTCCGGTGTTCCTGCCGAACGCGCTCTTGACGGTCTGCCCCTTCTCGACCTCCCAGTACAGGACTCCGTCGCCGGCCACCACGCGTTCGACCGAGGCATCGAGTTGCGCTGCCGCAGCACTCAATTCCTCGAGGATTTCCGGCTCGGAGGCAACCATCGCGTAAGCATGCCAACCCTCGCGTTCTCGGTCGAACGGGTAGTTGTCCACGATCGCTTGCAGTGTCGGAATGTCGAGGACGAATACCCAAGCCTCGTAGCCGAACTCGCGGGCGAGGGCGGATTCGATCTGTTTCTTCAGCGACGAGATGTCGGTGCTCGGACTGTCGAACAGAACGTTGCCCGAGGCCAGGACGGTTTTCACGCCTTGGAATCCGAGGTCGCCGAAGACTCTCGCGAGGTCCGCCATCTTGATGTTGATGCCGCCCACGTTGATACCGCGTAGCAGGGCCACGTACCGAGTCATAAGGTGACCATAGTGCCGGCCACCGACAGGCGCCCGGTAGCATACGGGGGCGGACGAGTTGGCCGGGCGGCCGCGGCTTCTGGAACCAGCGTGTACCACGCACAGGCCTGGGGCCGAGGAAAGTCCGGACTCCACAGAGCAGGGCGGTTGTTAACGGCAACCCGAGGCAACTCGCGGGACAGTGCCACAGAAAACAGACCGCCTGCCTTTCGAGGCAGGTAAGGGTGAAACGGTGCGGTAAGAGCGCACCAGCACCTCGGGTGACCGGGGTGGCTAGGTAAACCCCGCCCGGAGCAAGGTTGAAGGTCGCATCGCTCGCGGTGCGGCTGCGCAGGTGTTCGAGGGCTGCTCGCCCGAGCCTGCGGGTGAACCGCTCGAGGCACCCGGCGACGGTGTGCCCAGATGGATGGTCGCCACTCGGCACTTCGGTGCCGCAGGACAGGATCCGGCTTACACGCCGACTCGTCCGCCCGTGATCTGCACAGTGAGAAAAAGAAGACCCCCACCGGATCGGTGGGGGTCTTCTTTTGTTCGAAAAGCTGTCAGACAGGCTTGATGACCAGCAGCGTAGCCCAGTACGTTGCCGCGTCATGGCCCATGAGCGGGAGGAGGTAATCGTAAAGAATTGCGGACATGCGCACTCCATTTTCTGTTCGTAGCTTGTGTTGGGCATTCAAGCAGAACTCACCGTTCGAATGTCCGGTTCTCACCTGCCAGGCCAAGTAGAAAGAATATCAGTCTCACAGCGATCTACAAGCTTCTATCTCACTCTGATGTCACACTGTGGATATGACTGATGAAGATCGACTCTGGTACTTCGACGTGTCCGACGGTTCCGTCACGCAGGGAAAGGGCGCGTCCTCGTTGACGAGGATGGGGCCGTACCCTGATCGGGACTCTGCCGAGCATGCATTGAAGATCGCTGCCGAACGCAACAAAGCCGCCGATCGGGCAGACGAAGACTGGAACAACTGAGACTTGGAACAACTGGGACTCGAACAACTGGGACCGGTACAGCAGCTACACCGGCCCGAACCGATCATGGAGGATGCGTGCCCGCAAGTCGAATGATGGTGCAGGGAATCGACTTCGGAGTGGTTCGGGCGGAGTTCGACTTGCCGGGAGCATTCTCGGCCGCGGCGCAGGCCGAGGCCGAGAATGCCGTGGATCGTTTCGGTGCCGGGCGTGTCGACGAAACGGGTATCGCCTTCGTGACCATCGACCCTCCCGGATCGATGGACCTCGACCAGGCAGTGCACATCGAGAAGACCTCGACCGGGTACGTCGTGCACTACGCGATCGCCGACGTCGCGGCGGTGGTGACGCCGGGCGGTGCGCTCGACGTCGAAACCCGCAAGCGTGGCCAAACCTTCTATCTCCCGGACGGTTCCGTTCCGCTGCATCCTCGGGCGTTGTCGGAGGGATCGGCGAGTCTGCTGCCGGACGTGGTTCGCCCCGCCGCACTGTGGCGTATCGAGTTGGACGCCCAGGCCGAGCCCACGTCATGGCAGGTGAGACGCGCTCTGGTGAAATCGGTGGCGCGTCTGGATTATTCGACCGTGCAACGTGACGCCGACGCGGGCACCTTGCATCCGTCGATCGCCGCACTACCGGAATTCGGACGATTGCGCAGTGCCTCGGCGGTTGCCAGGGGCGCCATCGAGCTGAAACTGCCCGAGCAGTCAGTGGTTCGGGATCAGCCAGAGGACGAGTCCTCGGCTCGCTGGCGGATCGAGCTCGAGCCACGCACCGAAGCGGACGACTGGAACGCAGAAGTGTCGCTGCTGACCGGGATGTGTGCCGGCCGCATGATGATCGACGCAGGTATCGGGCTGCTTCGCACGCTGCCGCCGGCCGAGGAGTCCGCGGTTCGCACCCTGCGGAGAACTGCAGTGGCGCTGGGTATCACGTGGCCGGAGGGTCGAAGCGTCGGGCAGATTCTTGCCGGACTCGATTCCAACGAGCCGTCGACGATGGCGCTGATGTCGGTTGCGCCGTCGTTGCTGCGCGGCGCAGACTACGCGGCCTTCGACGGCCAGCTACCGGAGTTGACGGTGCATGCGGGGATCGGAGCGCCCTACGCTCATGTGACGGCTCCACTGCGCCGGCTGTCCGATCGCTTCAGCACCGAGGTGTGTCTGGCGATCACAGCTGGTACGCCAGTACCGGAATGGGTGCGCACCGCCCTTCCCGAGTTGCCCGACATCATGAGTGGGTCCGACTCACTGGCGAACAAGGTCGACCGCGCGTGCATCGATCTGACCGAGTCCACGCTGCTCGACGGTCGGGTCGGCGAGGTCTTCGACGCGGTGGTGATGCGCGCCAAGGACGGAAAGCGCTCGGCGGAAGTGTTTGTCCCGTCGGTCGCAGTGATTGCGAAATGCGTCGGAACGCCCGACGACGGTGAGCGCGCAAAGGTGCGACTCACCGCCGTCGACACGGTCAAACGGACGGTGGAATTCACGTTCCCGGCGTAGGGCGCTACCGGTACGAATCGGTGGCTTCCACCAAGTGATGTGCGATGCCGGGCTCCATCGCGGAGTGTCCCGCGTCGTCGACGATCACGAGCTTGGATTCGGGCCACGCCTTGTGCAGCGCCCAGGCGCTGGTGGCGGGGCAGACGACGTCGTAGCGGCCCTGGACGATCGTCCCCGGAATGCCGTGCAGTGCGGAGCTTTTGCGTAGGAGCTGGCCCTCGTCGAAGAATCCGCCGTTGACGAAGTAGTGGTTCTCGATACGAGCGAAGGCCAAGGCGAACCTGGTCTCGGAGTTCTGTTCGATCTTGTCCGCCTGGGGGTACAGGTAGCTCGTCGATCCTTCCCAAGCCGACCAGGCGATCGCTGCCCGGGCCGCGACGTCGGGGTCTTCGGAATGGAGCAGTTGGTGATAGACCGCGACGAGGTCTTCGCCGCGCTGCGCCTCGGGTACCGGTTCGAGGAATTTGTCCCAGCGCTCCGGGAAGATGTTTCCCGCGCCGCCGTTGTAGTACCAGTCGATCTCGCTACGACGCAGGAGAAAGATCCCGCGCAGAACCAGTTCCGTGACGCGCGTGGGAAACGTTTCGGCGTAGGCGATGGAAAGCGTGGAACCCCAGGACCCCCCGAATACCATCCACTTGTCGATCGAGAGATGTTCGCGCAGGGCTTCGATGTCGGCCAGCAGCTTGTCCGTGGTGTTCACCGACAGGTCGGCGCCGTCGGCAACGTGCGGGGTGGATCGCCCGCAGCCGCGCTGGTCGAGTAGAACGATGCGGTATGCGGCCGGATCGAAGAACTGGCGTACCGCCGGTTGTGCACCGCCACCGGGGCCACCGTGCAGGAACACCACCGGCTTGCCGTCCGGATTTCCGCTGACTTCCCAGTACATGCTCTGGCCGTCACCGACGTCGAGGAAGCCGGTGACAAAGGGTTCGATCGGGGGATAGAGACTCCGCAGAGCCGACGGCGGTGCTGACGTTTCGCTCATCAGAAGCCCACCAGTCCGGAGGCGAGATCGGGGATCTCGAGTGCGGAAATCGCGCCGCCCCGGACGTCCGGGCACGCGGCCGAGGTTGCCGCGTCGATGCTTTCGCGGTTCTGGGCGAGATCGAGCAGGTTGATGCCGTTCTGCGTCGCCCACGTGATGACGATCGTGTTCAGTCCGCCCTTGCCGAGCGTCGGGGTGACGGTCCGCCAGTTCTGCAGCTGCCCTTCCATATCCGAGCACAACTGCTGGACCTGAGCGTCGGTGAACGTCGAACCGGACGCGGAGGTTGTTGCCGGCGCCGTCTTGGTGGAACTCGCGGGTGTAGTGCTGCTGGGCGCGGGAGAGTTGGTGGACCCTCCCGCGCATCCGCTCAGCACCGTGACGAGAGCTGCCGCGCCGACTACAGCTGCGGCAGTAGAACTTCGACGGTTACCGATCATTGAACGCACCCCTGGCTGGTTGAGAGACAGGCGGCGTTCGCCGGTCTCGGATCAGAAACTGTGTTCTGCGGCCGGGAAAGCGCCAGTGCGAACTTCTGATGCATAGGCTGCGGCTGCGGAACGCAGTTCGTCACCGACGTTACCGAAACGCTTGACGAACTTGGCTGTCTTACCGCTCGTGTAACCCGCCATGTCCTGCCAGACGAGTACCTGAGCGTCGCATTCGGAACCGGCCCCGATGCCGACGGTGGGGATGGTGAGTTTGCGGCTGACCTGGCCCGCAATCTCGGCCGGAACCATTTCCATGACGACGGAGAACGCCCCGGCTTCCTGGACTGCAATGGCGTCCGCCACAAGCTGCTCGGCCGCGTCGCCGCGACCCTGGACGCGGAATCCGCCGAGCGAGTTCACGCTCTGCGGGGTGAATCCGACGTGAGCCATGACGGGGATGCCGGCCGAGGTGATAGCCGCGATCTGCTTGCTCATCCGTTCGCCGCCCTCGAGTTTGACGGCGTGCGCGAGGCCTTCCTTCATGAACCGTGTCGCAGTCGCAAGGGCCTGCTCGGCGGAACCCTCGTAGGTGCCGAAGGGGAGGTCGGCGACGACGAGTGCGTGCGGGGCGCCGCGAACCACGCCACGCACGAGCGGGAGCAGTTCGTCGACGGTGATCGGCACGGTGGTGTCGTAGCCGTAGACGACGTTGGCGGCAGAGTCGCCGACCAGCAGCACCGGGATGCCTGCGTCTTCGAAGATGCGTGCCGTGGAGTAGTCGTAAGCGGTGAGCATCGACCAGCGTTCGCCGTTCTGCTTCATCTCGGCGAGGTGGTGAATGCGCGTCTTACGCTTCGGTGCATCGGTAGAGCTTGCAGTGGGTACAGAACCATAGAGAGGTGTTTCGGACATCGTTGTCCCTTTCTGGCCTCGAGGCCCTGAGCGTTGATCGCCTTCGGGTCCCCGGGTGTGGGTGATGACGTGTTCAGTCTGCCACCGGACATCGCCGACACGAATAGTTGACGGGGTGCAATGGGTCACATCGCCGCGTGCCTGTCAGTCAGGTGCCGAACCGAGGCGAACCGCTGGCTACCGAGGTTTCCTGGCACCATCAATGGCATGTCGAAGTTCGTTCGCCTCTCCGGTGCCCTCGCCGGAAGCGCAGCAGTGCTCGTGTTGGTTGTCGGTTGCACCAGTTCGGAAGGCACGCCCGAATCAGTGGAACCTGCTGGTTCTGCCGCGTCCGCGGTGCCGTCCGGCCTCGAGAAATTCTACGAGCAGACGCTCGACTGGGGTTCGTGCGACCAATTTGTCGAAGAAGGAACTGCGCCGCTGGGGCGTGGGGTCGACTGCGCCGAGGTGAGCGTTCCCGTCGACTACGCGAATCCGAACGGCGACACCGCGAAGGTGGTGATCTCGCGTTCGAAGGCAACCGGCGACCGCATCGGCTCACTGTTGCTGAACCCCGGCGGGCCGGGTGGGTCCGGGCTGTCGATGGCGACATCGGGTTCGGGCACCGAACTGCAGGAACGTTTCGACATGATCGGCTTCGATCCGCGGGGGATCGGGGCATCGACCCCGCAGGTTCGGTGTTTGACGCCGGAGGAGACCGACGCGGAGCGTGCGGAGGTCAACGTCGACATGACGCCGGAGGGCATCGCTCTCGCCGAGGCGGACAGCAAGGACTACGCCGCCAAGTGCGCTGAGCGGACCGGTACGGAGTTCCTCGCTCATGTCGGTACCTACGAGGTGGCGCGAGATATGGACGTCATTCGGGGCGTTCTCGGCGATCCGAAGATGAACTACCTCGGGTTCTCGTACGGGACCCGGCTCGGATCCACGTACGCGGAAACCTTTCCGCAGAACGTCCGAGCGATGGTCCTCGACGGCGCGCTCGACCCCGAGCAGGATCCGGTCGACGAAGTGGTCTTGCAGGGGCAGGGCTTCCAAGGCGCGTTCGACGCCTTTGTCGCCGACTGTGTCTCGCGAACGGATTGCCCGCTGGGTGATGATCCGGCGCAGGCGCAGGCACGCTTTCAGGCACTCGTCGATCCGTTGATCGAGAAGCCGGCACAGACCACCGATCCGCGCGGGCTGAGTTATTCAGACGCGATCACGGGCGTGCAGCAGGCTCTGTATTCGCCACAGTTGTGGACGCCGCTGCGTGGGGGTCTGTCGAGTCTGGCCGACGGACGCGGCGACTCGCTGCTCAATCTCGCCGACATGTACGAAGGCCGTGAGGATGACGGCAGCTACTCCAACATCAACGACGCGTTCAACGCCATTCGCTGCGTGGACGATCCGGCAACCACCGACCGCGCCGAGGCCGGCGAATCCGACACTCGGTACCGCGAGGCGGCGCCGTTCCTCGACGACGGCCGCGGGACGGGTCAAGCGCCGCTCGACCTGTGCGCGTTCTGGCCCGTTCCGGCTACCGGCAGCCCCCACGCGCTCGACCCCCAGGCGCTCGCCGATGCCGGCCTGCCTCAGTTGGTCGTCGTCTCCACGACGCAGGATCCGGCAACGCCGTATCAAGCCGGAGTGGATCTCGCCAAGCAGTTGGGCGCTGCCCTGATCACGTTCGACGGAACCCAACACACGGTGGTTCTGGACGGAAACTCCTGCGTCGACGATGCCGTCGTCGACTACTTCGTTTACTTGAAGGCACCGGAAGAGGGTCTGACATGTTAACCAGCGCGACGCCGTACGCTGCGCCTATTCGATGGTGACCAATCACTCTGTTAACCGGGACCACTGATGTAACACAGATTTAACGTGGCTTGCTTAGTCTCGCGTGCATGGATCGCCAAAAAGAATTCGTGCTTCGTACCCTGGAAGAGCGCGACATTCGGTTTGTCCGCTTGTGGTTCACCGATGTTCTCGGGTACCTCAAATCGGTGGCGATCGCCCCCGCCGAACTCGAAGGCGCCTTCGAGGAGGGAATCGGATTCGACGGTTCCGCCATCGAGGGATTCTCTCGAGTCTCCGAAGCCGACACCGTCGCTCGGCCCGACGCCTCGACATTCCAGATCCTGCCGTGGGCCCACAAGGACGGTGCGCAACATTCCGCGCGCATGTTCTGCGACATCACGATGCCCGACGGTTCGCCGTCGTGGGCCGATCCGCGCCACGTACTGCGTCGCCAGTTGAGCAAGGCCAGCGACTTGGGCTTCAGCTGCTACGTCCACCCGGAAATCGAGTTCTTCCTTCTGGAGAACGGCCCGATCGACGGCACTCCGCCGATCCCGGCCGACTCGGGCGGATACTTCGACCAGGCCGTGCACGATTCGGCTCCGAATTTCCGCCGCCACGCCATCGACGCACTCGAGTCGATGGGCATCTCGGTCGAGTTCAGCCACCACGAGGCCGCGCCGGGTCAGCAGGAGATCGATCTGCGCTACGCCGACGCGCTCTCGATGGCCGACAACGTCATGACGTTCCGATACGTCGTGAAGGAGGTCGCGATCGGTGAAGGCGTCCGGGCGAGCTTCATGCCCAAGCCGTTCAGTGATCAGGCCGGCTCCGCGATGCACACCCACATGAGCCTGTTCGAGGGCGACACGAACGCCTTCCACAATCCTGACGATCCGATGCAGCTCTCCGAGACCGGCAAGGCGTTCATCGCCGGCATCCTCGAGCACGCCAACGAGATCAGTGCGGTCACGAACCAGTGGGTCAACTCGTACAAGCGACTCGTCCACGGGGGAGAGGCACCCACTGCTGCGTCGTGGGGCCCGTCCAACCGATCGGCTCTCATTCGCGTCCCGATGTACACGCCCAACAAGGCGTCCTCGCGCCGCGTCGAGATCCGAAGCCCAGACTCGGCCTGCAACCCGTACCTGACTTTCGCGGTCCTGCTTGCTGCCGGTCTTCGCGGCATCGAGAAGGGCTACACCTTGCCGCCCGAGGCAGAAGACGACGTGTGGTCGTTGACCTCCGCCGAGCGCCGCGCCATGGGCTACAAGGAACTGCCGAGCAACTTGGACAGCGCTCTGCGCGAGATGGAGAAGTCGGAACTGGTGGCCGAAGCACTCGGCGAACACGTCTTCGATTTCTTCCTGCGCAACAAGCGTCGTGAGTGGGAGGAATACCGCAGCCACGTGACGCCGTTCGAGCTCAAGACCTACCTCGGTCTGTGACGGTGAAACCGCCCGCTGCGAGATCAGCAGTTCCAGGACCGGGTCGACTCGGGCTGGTCGAGCCCACCGCTGCCGACGAGTTGCGTCAGCTCGGTTGGGTCGACGCCGAGAGCATCGAACTCTTGTGGTCGCTTTCGCGTGCCGCGAATGCCGACCTCGCTCTGCGCACCCTTGTGCGGATCAAGGACGGGCTCGACGACGGGTGGCGCGAACTCGATCAGGCATTGCGCAAGGACAAAAGCCTGCGAGGCCGCTTGTTCGCACTCGTGGGTGCGTCGTCGGCCTTCGGCGATCACCTGGCCGCGGATCCGATCGGCTGGAAACTGCTCGACGGAACCGCTCTGCCGACCAAGGACGAGGCCACCGCAGCATTGCTCGAGGCCGTGGGCGCCACCCTCGACGAGGGCGCTACCGAAGGCTCACTGACCTACCGCGCAACCCTGACCGGGCCGGAAGCTGTTGTTGCTCTGCGCAAGAGCTACAAGGACCAGCTGATGCTGCTGGCTGCGGCTGATCTTGCGGCGACCGTCGAGAACGAACCAGTAGTGCCGTATCAGACTGTGGGTCACCAGCTTTCCGATCTCGCGGACGCTGCCCTGACCGCCGCACTGGCGGTGGCTATCGCAACGGTGTGCCCCGAGGGAAGTTGTCCGATCCGGCTCGCCGTGATCGCCATGGGCAAATGTGGTGCGCGCGAGCTGAACTACGTCTCCGACGTGGACGTCGTGTTCGTCGCCGAACCGGCCGATGCGACGGCCAGCCGCGTTGCCGGCGAGATGATGCGTATCGGTACTTCCGCATTCTTCGAGGTCGATGCTGCGCTGCGCCCCGAAGGCAAGCGCGGAGAACTGGTTCGCTCCCTCGAATCCCACATCACGTACTACAAGCGCTGGGCCAAGACCTGGGAGTTCCAGGCACTGCTCAAGGCTCGTCCGATGACCGGCGACATGGAGCTCGGTCGCCAGTACTCCGAGGCGATGAGCCCGATGGTGTGGATCGCCTCCGAGCGCGAGGACTTCGTCCCCGAAGTCCAGGCCATGCGTCGACGCGTCGAGGAAATGGTTCCCCCCGAACTGCGTGAGCGTGAACTCAAACTCGGCCGCGGAAGTTTGCGCGACGTCGAATTTGCCGTCCAACTCCTGCAATTGGTGCACGGGCGCGCCGACAGTTCGTTGCATGTCCAGAGCACGGTCGATGCACTGACCGCATTGGCGGCGGGTGGATACGTCGGCCGCGACGACGCCGCCAACCTGACTGCGTCGTACGAATTCCTGCGCCTGCTCGAGCACCGTCTGCAGTTGCAGAAGCTCAAGCGCACACACACCCTGCCGCCGCCGGACGACGAGGAAGCGCTGCGTTGGCTGGCCCGCGCCGCGCACATGCGGCCAGACGGTCGGCTGGATTCCCTGGGAGTCCTGCGCGCCGAGATCAAGCGGAATTCGCATCGGATTCGCCGCCTGCACGCCAAGTTGTTCTACCGCCCGCTTCTCGAATCGGTGGCGCGGATGGACAAGGAAGCGCTGGTCCTGGGACCAGAAGCCGCGGTTCGGCAGTTGGCCGCTCTGGGTTACACGGCACCCGAGCATGCTCTCGGGCATCTGACTGCACTGACGAGTGGCGCTTCACGCAAGGGTCGCATTCAAGCGCTCCTGTTGCCGACTCTGCTCGAATCACTCGCGGACACACCGGATCCCGATGCAGGTCTGCTCGCTTACCGCAGGCTCTCGGACGCGCTCGTCGACCAGACGTGGTTCCTGCGCCTGCTCCGCGACGAGGCTGCGGTGGCCGAGCGTCTGATGACCGTGCTGGGCTCGTCGGCGTACCTACCCGACCTGCTCATCAAGGCTCCCGACGTGATTCGCTTGTTCGCGGATTCGCCGAGTGGACCGCGCCTTGTCGAGCCGAAGCCCGAGGACGTCGCTCGCGGAATCCTCACCGCCTCCGGCCGACACAGTGATCCCAATCGTGCTGTTGCCGCGGCCCGCTCGCTGCGGCGACACGAACTTGCGCGCATCGCTTCGGCCGACATCCTCGGCATGCTCGATGTTCCCGCCGTCTGCAAGGCGCTGTCCTCGGTGTGGGCCGCGGTGCTCAATGCATCGCTCTCCGCGGTGATCAAGGCCAGCGTCACCGAACTCGGGACCGAGGCGCCGGCCAGTTTCTCCGTCATCGGCATGGGCCGACTCGGCGGCGGCGAACTCGGCTATGGATCCGATGCGGACGTGCTGTTCGTGTGCGAACCCCGCGAGGGCGTCGACGAGACCGTTGCGGTCAAGTGGGCCAACAGCATTGCCGACAAGGTGCGCAAGCTTCTCGGGGCACCGAGCACGGATCCTCCGCTCGAAGTCGACACCGGATTGCGTCCGGAAGGCCGCAACGGACCGATGGTTCGCACGCTCGAGTCGTACGACGCGTACTACGCGAAGTGGGCTCAGGCGTGGGAGATTCAAGCGCTGCTTCGTGCGCACCCGGTTGCCGGTGATCCTGAACTGGGACTGCGGTTCCTGCACATGATCGACAAGACGCGCTACCCCGAAGGCGGCGTCAGTGACGCGGCGGTGCGCGAGATCCGGCGCATCAAGGCGCGCGTCGATTCCGAAAGGCTTCCTCGCGGAGCCGATCCGGCGACGCACACCAAACTGGGTCGCGGTGGCTTGGCCGACATCGAGTGGACTGTGCAATTGCTGCAGCTGCGCCACGCGGACAAGATCGAGTCGCTGCACAACACATCGACGCTCGAGACTCTCGACGCCATCGGCGCCGCGGAACTGCTCAGCGAAGGTGACGTCGAACTGCTGCGTGACGCCTGGATCACCGCGACGAAGGCACGCAACTGCCTCGTTCTGGTGCGAGGCAAGCCGACCGATCAGCTTCCCGGCCCGGGCCGTGTTCTCGCGGCGGTGGCGCAGGTCGCTGGATACGGCGACGACGCAGGGGAGTTCCTCGACAACTACCTGCGCATCACACGACGGGCAAAAGCTGTGGTGGAGAGGGTCTTCGGCGGGGAGTAGCGTTTTCGCTCAGTCCTGCCGAACCGGCGCGTTCGCGGCGAACTTGCGGACTTCGGCGTCCTGCCACACGTGGGCGGGCACGCCGCCGCCGAGTAGCTCGCGCGCGAGCGCGGGTTGCCCGCCGATCGGTACGTCGCTGCCCGCGATGATCATGTTGCCGTAGCGACGGCCCTTGAGCATCGCGGGATCGGCGATGATCGCCATGTGTTCGAACTGCGCACCGATCGTTGCGGCTTCACTGCGCGCGCCCTGAAGATCCGGGGTGTCGCCGCAGTTGACGATGTAGATACCGCCCGGTGCCAGCACGCGTCGTACGTGGGTGGTGAATTGCGCTGTTGTCAGCGGAGTCGGAGTTGTGTTGCCGGCAAAGACATCTCGAATCACGACGTCTCGGGTGGACTCGGTGAGAGTTTCGGTGACGGCGCGGGCTTCACCGACACGAATGCGCAGCAGCGGTGCGCGCGGTAGGTCGAACCAATCGCGCACCAGTTCGGCCAGGGCGCCGTCGATTTCGACAACCACCTGACGCGCGTCGGGGTAAGTGGCGGCGAAGTACCTGGCCATGGAGCAGGCTCCGCCGCCGAGATGCAGAACCCGCAGACGCTCGGTCTTGTCACGTTCGGAATCGACCAGATGCGCGATCCACCGCATGTACTCGAAATCGAGCACCGTCGGATCTGCGACGTTCACGTGGGAACTGGGCACTCCGTTGATCTGGATGATCCAGCTGTCGTCGGAGTACTGGTCGCGGACAAGTTCGCACGTCCCGGTATCGATCGGAAAAGTACCGGCGACGGGACCGGACTCGCCTCGCTCGGGAGTACCGCTGCGAGTTCTTGTCTTGCGAGTTCCCTTGGCCACTGTGTTGATACTAGCCGTGCGCGTTTCCGGTAGCGCCGAGTACCAAAAAGGCGCACGGACCGGCGGTATTCTCGAGTAGTTTCAGGCACACTCGTAGGTGGAGTGTGATCGGCGACACAAATGCCGGCGCGTTCTTTCGTCGTCCGTGCATCACGAAGAATTTCGAGGAGTGCAGGTGAAGGTCAAGGCAGCGGTAGTCAAGGCGCCAGGTCAGGCATGGGAGATCGAAGAGGTCGAGCTGGGGGACCCAGTCTCGGGTGAGGTACAGGTCCGACTCGCCGCATCGGGGCTGTGCCATTCGGACGAACATTTGCGTACGGGCGCCAGCCCGCTGCCCTTCTACCCGGCCTTGGGCGGGCACGAAGGCGCCGGAGTGGTGACGAAGGTCGGCCCGGGTGTCGCGAGCGTCGAAGAAGGCGACCACGTGGTTCTCGCCTTCATCCCGGCGTGCGGACGTTGTCCGTCTTGCGCGAAGGGTTTGCAGAACATCTGCGACGAGGGAGCCGGCCTGTTGACCGGGCAGGCGATCTCGGACAAGACGTACCGCGTCACCCTCAACGACGAGCCGGTCATCCAGATGTGCCTGCTCGGAACATTTTCGCCGTACGTGACCGTCAACGAGGCGTCGGTGATCAAGATCGAGAAGGACATCCCGCTCGACAAGGCGGCCTTGCTCGGCTGCGGTGTTGCCACCGGTTGGGGATCGGCCACCGCGATCGGTGGAGCCAAGGTCGGCGACACGGTGGTGGTCGTCGGCGTCGGCGGCGTCGGAATCAACTCGGTGCAGGGTGCGGCGTCAGCCGGAGCACGATTTGTGATCGCGATCGATCCCGTCGAGTTCAAGCGTGACAAGGCAAAGGAATTCGGCGCCACACACACGTTTGCCTCCCTCGAGGAAGCGCTACCGGTGATCGGCGAGATCACCTGGGGCAAGATGGCCGACGTCACCGTGATCACCGTGGGCGAGATTCACGGCGACATCATTCAGCCCGCGCTCAGCGCGACGGGCAAGGGCGGGCAGGTCGTAGTCGTCGGAATGGGGCACTACGCGGATTCGCAGGTGACGCTCAGCCTCTTCGAGCTGACCCTTCTACAGAAGCGTTTGCAGGGAGCCATCTTCGGCGGGGTAGGACCACGGTCCCAGATTCCCAAGTTGCTCGATCACTACCGAAGCGGCGCACTCAAACTCGACGAGTTGGTGACCAAGACCTACAAGCTCGAGGAGATCAACGAGGGTTACGCCGACATGCTCGAGGGAAAGAACCTGCGCGGAATGATCGTCTACACGGAGGACGATTACTGATCGTTCCCCCTCTGACTGAAGGGTCCGGCCCGACACCACACTTCGTGGTGTCGGGCTGGAGTCTTCTGCCCCCATGCAGATTTCTGTCGATCGATGAGTCGACTGCCCCGATAGTGGGCACTCGCAGAGTGAGGAAACCGGGCACCGTGTCCAGACCTCAGTCCACGACTCGACAGAGAAGAGCAGAACATGCCCTACATCACCACTTCCGACGGAACCGAGATCTACTACACCGAGCACGGCGTCGGCCGGCCGATCGTCCTCAGCCACGGGTGGCCGCTGAGTTCCGACGCGTGGCAGGTCGAGATGAAGCTGTTCGCCGACGCCGGATACCGGACCATCGCGCACGATCGTCGAGGGCACGGTCGCTCGTCGAAGACGTACACCGGCAACGACATGGATACATATGCCAAGGACATGGCTGAGCTGATCGACACGCTCGACCTGAAAGACCTGATCGTGGTGGGCCATTCGACCGGCGGCGGGGAAGTGGTCCGCTACGCGGCGCAGCACGGCAAGGGGCGCGTGGACAAGGTGATCACCGCCGGCGCCGTTCCGCCGATCATGGTCAAGTCGGACGGCAACCCCGAAGGCACACCGATCGAGGTGTTCGACGGCATTCGTGAGGGAGTTTTGCGAGATCGATCGCAGTTCTACAAGGATCTCAGCGAGAGCTTCTACGGCGCGAACCGCGAAGGGGCCGACGTCTCGCAAGGGGCGAAGGACGACTTCTGGCGACAGGGGATGTTGGTCAACCTCGCCGCGGCCTACGACTGCGTCAAGGCATTCTCGGAGACGGATCAGACCTCCGATCTCGAAGCCATCGACGTTCCGTTCCTCATCGCTCAGGGCGACGACGATCAGATCGTGCCGATCGGCGCAGCGGCGGAGAAGGCGATCAAGCTGGTGAAGAAGGGCACGCTGAAGGTGTATCCGGGCGCACCGCACGGAATTTACGGCTCGTATCAGCAGACCCTGGACCGGGACATCCTTGCCTTCATCGAGGACTGACGTCAGCGATTCGGAAGGATAAGAGTCGAAAGGATCAAAGGCCATGTCCACACACGTTGCCTCGCTGCGCGATGGTCCCAGTGTCTTCGAGAACGAACTCGGATCGATCTCGCAACTCGACACGAGTTCGTTGCCGATCCTGTCCGGTCTGTCGATCAAACGAATTGTTCTCGGCCCCGGCGCGATCCGCGAACCACAATGGAACGTCAATGCGAACCAGATCGCCTACGTCACCAGCGGAACCGTGCTCGTCTCGATGTTGGGCAATGCCGACGAATTCGCCAGTTTCGTGGTGCGAACGGGGCAGATGTATCACGTCGAATCCGGCGCGATTTATCACATCGAGAATGTCGGAGGGGAGGAGGCGGAGATCATCGCTGCTTTGCGAACGTCTCTCCCGCAGCACTTTTCGTTGCAGAGTAGCGTCAGCGCAATGTCGAACGCGGTGCTCGGCAATACCTACGACCTCGCCGCGTCAGCCTTCGACGTCTTCGGTAGGGCCGATGCGTGCCAGATAGTTCGGCGGGACGGCGCCGCCGTCGTTCCCGATACCGCCGGCTTTCCCAACGCGCATCTCTTCGATCTCGACGGCCAGATCGCGCCTCTCGCATACCCGTACGGACAGGCGAAAGTGGCGCGCAAGCAGTATTGGGCGGCGCTGGAGGATCTTTCGATGTACTCGTTGACTATTGGCGAGAGTGGGATGCGTGAGCCACACTGGCATCCCGTCACTGCCGAAATGGGATACGTGCATCGTGGTCACGGGCGGATGACGGTCCTCGATCCGGACGGTTCGCTCGACACCTACCTACTAGAGCCCGGTCAGGTGTATTTCGTTCCGCGTGCCTACCCCCATCACATCGAGGTTTTAGGTGACAAGGACATCAACTTCCTCATCTTCTTCGACCAGCCGACGCCGGGCGACATAGGCTACCGTGCAACGGCTTCCGCGTTCTCGCGCGGCGTTCTCTCGGCCTCGTTCGGTGTTCCGGAACGCGATCTGCCGCAATTTCCTTTCACGCCGGTCGATCCGCTCATTGTCTCGCGCAACAATCCGATCGACCGCCAGCACTGACCGGCAAGGACGCCCATCATGACCGACTCGCTGATCGTGACCGATCACGGTATGACGCTCGACTTCACGTACGAGGATGCTCTGCGCTATCACGGGCCGCAGGCGCCGGGAGGGGTGGCGCATGCCTACAAAGTCCTCGAGCGCGCACTCGGTGTGCTCGGCGGGGAAGGCTCTGTCGAGCGTCGCGAGTTGGTCGTCACCACTGCACACGGCGGACCAGGAGTGCGCGACGCGTTCGAGTTGGTCACGCGCGCAGTGACCGAAGGGCGGTACACCGTCGACAGTTCCCTGGCCCGGCCTGAACGAGGAAATACGCTCGCACTGTATGTCTTTCGGGTCGGCTATCGTGGCGCGAGCGCCACGCTGACTGTTCGGGAGGGATTTGTCGTCGACGAGTTGATCACTCTCTCCCGCAAGACTGACCGGACAGCCGAAGACGAGTCACGGCTGACAGTGCTCAAGCAGGAGATGGCGGACCGAGTGATGTCGAGCCCGGCCGAGAGCGTGTACGACGTCGAGATCGGCACGCTCCCCGACTGACTGACGGCGGGTAGGCGTCAGTGTGCATAACTCGGGGCTGTCTGAAGTCAGCGGCTGGCGAACATCCTTATCCGCTGGTCGCGACTGCGCTCGAGATGGTTGCGCATGTGGCCACGCGCGGACGATTCGTCCCTGGCGCGGATGGCGTTCAGGATCTCTTGATGTTCCGAATTGAGCAGGTCCGGTTCGCCGTAGTTCGACGGCGGGCCGCTGTCGTAGATTCGCAATTGGGTGGTGAGGCGGATCAGCAGTGCCGTGATCGTGGAATTGTGGGCAGCCTGCCAGAGGGCCTCGTGAAACTTGAAGTTCCCGGAACGCGCCTCGGTGCCTTCGGTTGCAGTGCAGCAGAACTCGTGTAATCCGTCCAGGCGAGCAAGGTCGAGATCGCTGTGGCGTAGTGCCGCGGCGCCTGCCGCTTCCGATTCGAGGGCTACCCGCGCCGCGTAGATCTCGATGACGTCCTCGGGTGTGCCGGAACGGACACGAAAACCGCGAGCGGCTCGTTCGAGTAGTCCGTCGTGTGCGAGCCAGTTGAGTGCTTCCCGGATCGGGGTGCGGGATGCGCCGTACGATTCGCACAATTGAGTCTCGTGCAGCGGAGCGCCCTGGGGGAACTTGCCGGCCAGGATGTCGGCTCGCAGGCGCAGGTACTGCCGCGAGGTCTGATCGGACCGGCCGAGCGCAGCCTCCGGCACCAGCAGATCGGTGGTGCTCGTATCGGCGTCGAGATCCATGTGTCCCCATTCCTGTGCATGCAAGTAGAGCGCGTTCGATTATGCCATCGACGACGAGTGAGTACTTGCGTATACGCTAGTACTCATTTAGGTTCGTGCTTGTTCGTTTCCGAGGGAGAGGGTCCGAAGTGGCTGGAGAGACCGCGTCGCCGCTGGTGAGTGCCGTTGAACTCGACGCGATGCTGCGTGAGGGAGGCGTCGCCGTGCTCGACGCGACGGTTCATTTTCCTCCCGCGCGATTTGACGGCGACTACCGCCCGGAATCCGGGTACGGCGGCTGGGTCTCCTCGCACATCCCGGGTTCGCGACATGTCGACCTCATGGACGTCTTCTCCGAAAGGGAAGCGGCGCTGCATTTCACACGCCCGTCAACGGAGCAGTTGGTTTCCGATCTCCAATCCAGTGGTATCGAGCCGGGCGCGACAATCGTGATCTACGACCAGGGATCGACCACCTGGGCATCACGGCTCTGGTGGGTGTTTCGCAACGCCGGCATCGAAGCAAGAGTTCTCGACGGTGGCCTCGCCGAATGGACTCGACGCGGCTTCGCGCTCGCGAGCGGCGACGACGAAACCCACACGTCGGCGTCGACGCGTTGGAGCGTGACGGATCTGGGTCTGTGGGTCGATTTACCTCGCGTTGCGTCGCTGTCCAGCGGAGGCGAAGCCGGAACGCTGGTGTGCGCTCTCGCGCCTGAGCAGTACGAGGGAACCGAGAAGACGCGATACTCGCGACGCGGACACATTCCGTCAAGCGTGAATCTGTCCGCGAAGAGTCTTCTCGACTCCGACTCCCGGATGCTTCCGATCGAGAAAGTCTTGTCGAAATCGGCCGACGTTCTACCAACCGCCACCGGCCCTGTCGTGATCTATTGCGGTGGCGGAGTTTCGGCGTGTTTGACCGCACTTGCGCTGATCCGCAGCGGCCACGCGGACGTCAAAGTCTACGACGGTTCGTTAGAGGAATGGACTGCAGATCCGGTTTTGCCGATGGTTGTCGGCAGTGAGCCCGGTGGCGCGAATCCGGATGTGCGATGTCCGCGGTCCTGAATCGCCGCAGTCCCCAAATACCTCCCGTCCTGAAGGAATTCTCATGTCTGACACTGTCTCTGTCGAAACCGTCGCGTCGGCGATCGACGCACTCCGCGATCAGGTACCGCTCGTCCAGTCGCTGACGAACATCGTTTCGGCGAACTTCTTGACCAATGTTCTGCTCGCTGCCGGCGCAAGCAACGCTCACATCGACAACGTTCATGAAGTGGGTGGGTTCGCTGCCGTCGCCGGGGGAGTGCTCGTCAACCTCGGAACGCCGGACGACGGGACAGCCGAAGCCTTCCTGATTGCCGCAGAAGCGGCCCGAACTGCCGGTACGCCATGGGTTTTGGATCCAGTCGGTGTCGGCGGACTACCCTGGCGGAGCGGTATTGCTGTGGATCTGCTGCGCTTTCACCCCAGCGCCATCCGCGGGAACGCATCGGAGATCATCGCTCTGGCCGGACTCGGCGGTGACACCCGCGGCGTCGACAGTGCCTCCGACTCCGCCGACGCAGTGCCCGCCGCTCTGTCACTCCTGAAGCATGCGGATGCCGTGTCGGCATCAGGCCCGGTCGACTACATCGTCGGCCGCGATGGTGGCGGCGACGTTCGGGGCATCCGAGTCTCCGGTGGCAGCGCTCTGTTGCCGCGCGTGACCAGTACCGGTTGCTCTCTGGGAGGCCTGGTCGCTGCCTACCTCGCCGTGACGCCGACCGCGCTGGACGGATTGGTTGCCGCGCATACGCATGTTGCCGTGGCATCGGAGATCGCCGAGGAAAAAGCCTCAGGTCCTGGTTCTTTCGCGGTCGCGTACCTCGACGCGCTCTACACCGTGAGTGCGGACACCATCCGCTCACGTGCCCGAATCGAATCGTTCGACCTGCCGGCTGGAGTGCAGAACTGATGGGCGTCAAGACATTCTGGTATCTCACCCAGGCCGACGGGGACTACCCGTGGAGCCCCGGCGGGCTGTTCCCCGTGGACGGGGCCAGGCAGATCGAGCTCGCGAAGACCATCGACGACGGCGGATTCGAAGGTGCGCTTGTTGCCACCTGGCCGAACGATCCGTTCATTTCGGCGACGTGGGCGGCAGCGCACACCGTGCGCATGAAGTTCCTCGTCGCCGTCTACGCGAACATGACGCCGGCGCGACTGCTGGCGGAGAAGGCATTGACTTTCGACGCCTTCAGCGGTGGCCGACTGTTGATCAACTCGGTCAACGGACGCGAGAACATCCTGACCAAGTACGACATGAACGTGCCCCACGACGACCGTTACGAGTTGGGGGAGCAGTACTGGGCGGACTTCCGCCGCATCTACGCCGAAGGCACGGAGTCGAACTTTCCCAACACACCACTGCGTATCGATGCGCCCGCTGGGCATCAGGTTCCGCTGTGGGGTACCGGTGATTCGCCTGCAGGCCTGGCGAATTCAGGCAAGGTGCTCGACACCTATCTGGCGATGTTGCGCGAGACTTCGTTCATCGAAGACAAATTCTCTGCCGCACGAGCGGCGGCGGAGGCAGCCGGGCGCGAGTTCACCGACTTCGGTGCGCTGACCGGTGTGATCGTTCGCCCCACCAAGGCGCAGGCGCACGACCGGTTCCGTTCGTTGTTCGAGAAGACGGGCGTCGAGCAGATCGCTCATGTCTTGGACAACGCAGTGCGTCGTCGTACTCAGGGGAAGCAAGACCTCAAGACTTTCACCGCTCGCGACGCACAGCGGCAGGGCTGGGCGGACAAGATTGCTTCCGGCCGACTTCCGGAACCGGAGGAGTTGTACGTCGGTGACGGGCTGTACGCGGGTATCACAGCGTGGTCGCCTCTCGACATCTTCGGCACCGGGTCATCGGCGGTGTACTACGTCGGCGATCCGGATTCGATCACGGACTCGGTACGCACGCTTCGCGGCCGAACCGGTTTGACTGCACTGATCCTGGCAGGTTGGCCGCTGATCGAGGAAGCGAAGTGGGTTGCGGAGCATATTGTTCCGCGATTCGACGAACTCAGCTGACTTCGCGCCGCAAGACAGTGGTACCGAGACCCAAAGTGTCGCGGAGAAATGCTGCGGCAGTGCCGATTTCATCGGCAGTGCAGTCGAGAAGGATCTTGACTTCCACGTCCTTCTTGTCGATGTCGGCAATAACGGCCATGGCAACAACGCCGTTGCCGACGGCAGAGCCTCGGAACAGATCGATCCCGTCGCCGTCCGCGCTGACGGTCCCGTCGAGATAGCCGTAATCGAGCGGATAAATCGCAGCGGGGTAACGCGGGTGTGCCGACCCTCGGGGGCGATCGATCACGACAGTTGACGTGGCAGCCAGGTGATCGAGGGCGGAGAACAGGTCTTCGCTCATCGTTATCGGTGCTCGCGCAGTAGCTGAGTCGGTGTCAGGCCTGTCAGCGCTCGCGTATCGCGCGCGAGGTGGGCTTGGTCGGCGTAGCCGGCGCGACCGGCCAGCGACGACAGCGTGAGATTTGCATCGCGGCTGAGAGTCAACACGTCCTGGATACGTTGCACTTTCTGAATCATTTTGGGGGACAGCCCGATCGACGACGTGATCGAGCGTCGAAAATGACGTTCGGAAACACCGAGGTCTGCGGCGATCTCTCGTATCGGAGTCGAAGGGGAGGAGATGAGCGCGGAGTAACCACGCTCGATTCCGTGGTCGGGTTCCAGTCCGCGCCACAACTGGCCCAGTAGGTGAGCGTCGACTGCCTCGTGGCTAAGGGCGTCGGCAAGTACCCGCGCTTGTCTGGAAGTGAGGATGTCGTCGAAGGCGATCTTCGAATCCTGCACCGCGTCGGCCGCTGTGCCGAGCAGGCTCCGCAGAGCCGGCGGATTGATCCGGATGCCCCACATGGTTGTACCGGCGGCGACCGAAACCAGATCGGCACCGGTTGCGGGTCCGACGAGCCACGACTTTCCGGTGCTGTCGACGATGAAGTCTGCGCAGAGATCGGGAAGAATCCGCTTTGCTTCCGTGGGCGCATGGGGGTCGGTAGTGCTTTTCCACGTGCAACTGAAGAGGCCGGCCGAACCGGTGATCCGAGTCTCGACATAGGTGTGGCCGTTTTGTTCAAGACTCGACGCTACCGTCCGACTACCGTCAAGAGCGAGGGTGTCAGTGCCGGTCATCAGATCATCGTCACACACTCGCCGATCACTTCTCGACCCGAAACAGGAGAAATACCGTGTCCGTCTCTCCGAGACTCGATCTCGTCGGAATCGTCACCAACGATCTCGCGCGTTCCCTCGCGTTCTACCGAACCCTCGGGCTCGACATTCCGGAAACACCCGCTGACGCTCCACACGTGGAGTCCACTTTCGACAGTGGGCTTCGGCTGGCCTGGGACGCGCTGTCCACCATCGCGAGCTTCGATCCTGACTTCGTCGTCGGGGAAGGTCGACACCCCGTCGCTTTGGCCTTCGATTTCGGGACACCCGCTGCAGTCGACGAGGCGTATCAGCGCATCACAGCCGACTTCCCCGGACATAAAGAGCCATTTGATGCCGTGTGGGGCCAGCGTTACGCCGTTCTTCTCGATCCCGACGGCAATACCGTGGATCTCTTTGCCGCGCTCTGATTTCGAACGACGCAGGCCCCGACCGAAATTCGGTCGGGGCCTGCGATTGTCGGTGATCGAGTCGTTGTCAGTTCACCAAGCGTTGAGGGTGTCGAGGATCTGGCCTCGGGCTTTCCACAGTTCCGCGCCCCAGTACGGCCACGAGTGAGTGCCGTTGGCCGGGAAGCTGTACGTTGCCGGAATTCCCAGGGAGTTCATGCGCAGCTGGAATGCCCGTGAGTTCATCAGGGCAAGGGCTTCGAGGCCGATGGCGCTACCGGTATTCACGAAGTCGACGGGACGACGAGGTTGATCGAACTGCCCGGGTAGGCCGCTCGCGGCGGAGATGTACAGAGAGAGCCCAGCCAGCTCGGGTGCAAATACGAAGGGGTCGTTGCGGAGCCAAGCGGGGTTCCATGGCGGTCCCCACATGGCATCGACATTGAAGGACCCTGCGCTGACCATGGCCACGCGGATTGCTTCACGCATGCCTGGAGCTGAGATGTTGAGGTATCCCGAGAGCGATCCGGCGAACTTGAACTGATCGCGGTGATAGGCGGCGAGCGTCAGTGCCGCGCTGCCACCCATGGACAATCCGAGCACACCGTTGTTGGTTCGGGAGACGCCGCGCGATTCCAGATAGGCGGGAAGTTCCTGGGTGAGGAAGGTTTCCCATTTGTACGTGACCGGCTGGCGATTCAAATTGCTGTTCGCATACCAGTCGGAGTAAAAGCTGGACTGCCCGCCGACCGGCATGACCAGGGTGACGTTGTCGCCGCGATACTGCTCGAGAGCGTTGGTCTCGAAACTCCATGCGTTTCGGTCGTCGCGTGCTCGTAGACCGTCGAGAAGATAGAGCGCCGCGTTGCCGCCGCGCGAAGCCCACTGGATCTGAACCTTGATCGGCCCCATCGAGGAGTCGACGAACACTTCCTCGTATCCACCGGCCGGGGCGGTGCGCGCGGGCGCTGCGGTCGCTACTGATCCGCTGATCAGGCCTGCGGTCAGGGGGAGTGCGAGTGCTGTCGCGGCGAGGCCGAGGATCCGACGCTTGATTCGTTTCGAAATGCGGTTTCTCGAAATATCCGGGTTCGAAATATCTGGGTTCTTCGCCAAATCTGTGTGAGCCTCGTGCATGTATTACTCCCGCCCCAAAGGTGCTTGCACACCGAAATCCGACCGAGCCCCCCGAGGCACGGAATTCCTGATGACACTAAGTGGTCTGTATTGACGTCGACGGCTCCGTTGCCGTTTCGTTATCAAACTGGTCTGATTCAGGTAGTGCCGTCATGCGTCGTCGACCGGAGGTTGCGCGTCGATTTGCCACCCTCCACGAATCAGGTGTTCACGTACCCGGGCGACGTCCGATTCGTGCGGAATATCGTCGGTGACCTTGGTGATGAGGACGCCGATGTCGATCGGATCGACC
>NZ_CAIJDS010000007.1:0-130170 GCF_903819475.1 Rhodococcus sp. UFZ-B548 | reverse complement strand
GAACCGGGAAAGTCGATCGGATCGACCGAACCGGGAAAGTCGATCGGATCGACCGAACCGGGAAAGTCGATCGGATCGACCGGAACCGGAAAGTCGGCGACGAGATCGTCGGCAAGAACGGCGATCTCGTCGTCGGACAGCTGTCGCCGGAGCAGGGCCATCAAAGGGACGTAGTCCTGCTCCGGCACGCCGTTCGGATACCCGGCACGGAGCCAGCCGAGTATCGAAGCCAGAAGTGGTGGAAGACTCAACGAATCGAGCTTCAGTCGTTGTCGAGATCAGCGAGGGGCCACCCGGCGGCGGCCAGGACGGAGGCAACGCGCGCGATGTCCTCGTCCGAGGGAGTCTGGCTCGTGAGATCGGCGATCTGAGCGCTGATCTCGTCGCTAGAGATCACCTGGTCGCTGTTGACGTCGCTCAGTTCTGCGAGTGCAGCGCCGATGGCAATGTCTCGAATTTGCGCGTCCGAGAGCTTGCGTCGTAGCAATGCGACCAGCGGAATGCGGTCCTTGGGCGGTATGCCTTCGGGGTAGCCGGCGCGAAGCCATTCCAGAATGGACTGAGGAAGGGATGGAGTCGGTGCAGTCACGGTGATGTCTTTCCGCTCGTGAGGGCGCAAGGGATCAGAAGATCTCGATGCCGAATGTGTGGCTGAGGAAGCCCTGCATGATGAAGAGGATTCCGGTGACGATCGCGATGAGCACTACCGCGAAGCACACCACTGCGCCTGCCACGGCCAACGGACTGCGAGCCGCGACGGCAGTGCTCGCGCCGCCACTGCCACGTTGCCCGGCGTCGAGGGACTTCAGTCCGATTGCGAAGATCGCCGGAAGTCCGGCGCCAAGCAGGAGGCCGACAAGTACGACCTGCCAGAGCGAGTCGACGGTGTTTTTCAAGATATCCATGTCGATTCCCTCTTTCAGGCTTTGACGTCGGTGGTGACGCGGGCGTCCGGACCGGGGACCTCTGCAGGCACCAGGCCGCCGTCCCACTCGGCGTTGACATTGCTCGGATCGATGGGCTCCTTGCGGGAGCGCAGGTACATCCAACCGGCCAGGGCGATGAGCACAGCGAAGACGACCAGGACACCGGGCAGGCCGCCGACGATGTTGGCCAGTCCCCAGCACAGAGCGCCGACGATCGCAGCGGACGGGAGAGTGATCAACCAGGCGACCGCCATACGTCCGGCGACACCCCAACGAACCTCGGCGCCCTTGCGTCCCAGACCGGTTCCCATGATGGAACCCGTCGCCACATGGGTGGTCGAGAGTGGAAGACCGAGGTGGCTGGAGGTGAGAATGATGGCAGCAGAAGATGCTTCGGCCGCCATGCCCTGCGGCGCGGCGATCTCGACCAGGCCCTTGCCGAGTGTGCGGATGACTCGCCACCCGCCGAGGTAGGTTCCGGCAGCGATCGCGAGTGCGCAGGTGAGCTTGACCCAGAACGGCATGTCCGCGTCGGCGGAGATGGTTCCATGGGCGACCAAGGCGAGGAAGATGACGCCCATTGTCTTCTGAGCGTCGTTGGTGCCGTGGGCGAGGGAAACGAGTGAAGCCGAACCGATCTGGCCGAGTCGGAAACCCTTGTCCTTGGTTTCCTCACCGACGTTGGAGGTGATGCGGTAGATGAGCCAGGTTCCGGCCGCTGCAACCAAGCCGGCTACGACGGGAGCGAGAACTGCGGGGATGACAACCTTGCTGAGCACGCCGCTCCAGGCGACACCGCTCATTCCGAGGGACGCGATGGCGGCGCCGATCAGGCCGCCGAACAGTGCGTGTGAGGAACTCGAGGGGATGCCGAGCAACCACGTTGCCAGGTTCCAGATGATGCCGCCGACAAGGCCGGCGAAGACGATGGTGAGCAGCGCTTGGCCACCCACATTTCCGAGGTTCACCACGCCCTTGGCCACGGTGGCAGCAACCTCTACCGAGAGGAAAGCTCCGACCAGGTTCAAGGAAGCAGACAGAGCGACTGCCACCTTGGGCTTGAGGGCGCCGGTTGCAATCGACGTGGCCATAGCGTTGCCAGTGTCATGAAAACCGTTGGTGAAGTCGAACCCCAGAGCGGTTACGACGACGACGAGGAGAACGATGAGTTCCGCATTCACGAGAAGTCATGTTCCAACACCTGCGGGCCACAAATCGACCTGAGACGTGGTCGTTCCGCGACATTTCCATCACTCGGCACCTGTTGTTCATCTTCGTCCGGATAATTGTCCGTTACGAAACGCGCGAGGCATAGAAAATTCATTCGTGTGCATGGTCGTGGAGTTTGTGGAGGCATACGCCAATTGCCGGACGGACGTATCGGGTTCTGGACTTCCTCGAAATCGGGTAAGGCCAAGCGGCTGCGGAACAACCCACGCGTCACCGTCGTGCCGTGCAACAACCACGGAAAGGTTGCCGACGGCTCTTTGCTGGTTGCCGGGACCGCTCACTTGGTGAGCGGCGGACCTGAATTCGACGAGATCCGCAGCAAAGTGAACGCGAAATACGGTGTGATGGTGCCTATTTCGAAATTCTTCAACACCCTCGGTCACATCGGTAATGGTCCGTTCCCGTATGGCGACACCGGCGTGATCATTTCCGTCGATGCGTAGTCGGGATTGCGCAGCGGAGTAGCCTGAAAGTATGGAACCCACGACCGGGCGCCTCTGCCTGACGGTTCCACGAATCCTCCGTTAAGGAGCCTCGTCATGGCGCACATCAGCACTCTCGACTATGCAATGGAAGCGCCGCAGCGCCATGTCGGGCAACCTTTCCCGTCGCCGACGCGGACTCCGCGGTTCCTGCTTCGTGGTCAAGGCGCCGTCAAGGCATCGGTAGACGGCGCGTGGTTCCCATGGACCATCAACGTCACGGCGGAGCTTCACGATCTGATATCCGCACTTTCGCTGAGGTTGGGGCCGATCGCGCGGGTTGCGTTCGACTGGAACACGATCAGCAGCGCGCAGCGTCGTATCGACGAGGTCGACGGACTGGAAGTGCGGGGTCCGTACCCTGGCCAGCCTCACGATTTGATGTATCTCGACGACATCTATGGTCGTCAACTCGTTCTGATGATGATTCCGCCGTACACGGATCCGGACCGTGCGTACGAGATCATGCGGCGGTTGGTTGATCCTGGCCGCAGCGAAACCTATCGGGTGCAGTGAGATCTTTTCTGACGTGCGGGGTCGAATCTTTCAATTCCTGAACATGCGTCCAGTTTGTCTGGTTTGATGGTTCTCGTAACCACAATCTCAGGCGCATTCCTTCAGGTCAGCGCTTGGGCGCGGCAGCTTGACTCCCTGCCGTGTCGTCGGTCCGGCATGTCCACCACCCTCCCACTGTGCGTGAGCGCCGGATCGAATGAAGCCCCGCCCTCCCCACGGGGGTGGGGCTTCTACTTTGTTCGGGCTGGCCGGCGTTCGCATCGCCGAATCTGCCGGGCTGTTCGGCAGTTTGGGATGCGTTGCTCCGTAGCATCCTCACTGTGAACATTTCCCTACTCGGTGCGGCGGGGCTTCAGGACTGCGCCGACAGTGGAATGGACTGTATGGACGGATTTGGGGCGTTCGTTCTTCTGTACGTCGGCGGATTCACTCTCGCCTTGATATGGATTTCCCTGTGCCTTGTCGGAACGGCCGATGTGGTTTCCGTGTCCCGGCGAATCGGTGTGTGGCGAGCAGTCGCCTTCTTTTTCGGGATTTGGCTTGTGCCCATCGCCGGGTTGAGTGCATGGCTTGTTTTCCGACGCTCTCGTTGATTCCCGAAAGTGGACCCGGAGAGGTAGACGCGTTTCCGGAACCCGGTAACTTGTTGGGTCAGAGGCGATTTGAAATGTGGCGAGAGGCTCTTGTCGATGCAGCAGGCGACAACGTTCATCCAGGCGATGCCGGAACTGGTTGGGCCTGGGCCAACTGGCAGTGGGTGGTCGGGACCGCCCGCTACGGCCGAGGGGGATCTGCTCGGCATCGACGAACTCGGTTACATGGAACTCGACAAACGAGGCGCCGAGCTGCTTTTTCAGGTGTTGACCGAACGGGAGGAAAAGAACCGTCGCCATCGCCTCCAACGCATCGTTCTCCGGCTGGACGACAACGTTCACCGAACCACGACTTTGCGCCGCCATCGTGGATCGGCTCACCTTCGGCGGCAACATCATCGAAACCGCCACCGACTCTTACCGACTCGCCCACATCCGAGCTCAGCAATCCGCTTGATACACACACAAGGTGGGTCCGGATCAAGCCTCCTACCGGACTTGAATGAGACTGACATTTTCACTGAGACCGCACCTAGCCTTGAAACTATGTGGCATCCTGCCGCTTCAGCCAGTTCAAGATCGCTTGGTTGGTCTCTTCGGGTCTTTCTTGCTGGATCCAGTGACCGCAGTCGAGATTGACTACTTCCACGTTGGGCACGAACTCTGTCAGGTTCTCAGCTCTCGCGATCGCGTCACGGTCGCCGTAGATCATGAGTGCGGACTGTTGGATAATCGGGTCCACCTCCGCCAGCAAATGCCAGTTGCGGTCAAGGTTCCTGTACCAGTTCACACTGCCCGTGAATCCGGTCGATTCGAAGGCGGAGACGAAAACGGCCAATTCGCTATCGCTCATCAGAGGCTCACCGAGTGGTGTCTCTGCTCTGGCGAGATCGATCAGCGCCATACCCGGCTGAGGCTCCCTGAGGGGTTCGTTCTTCCGGTACAGGTTGCGGAGGAACCGGAAGGTGTTGTCTTCGAACACCGCGTCCGCGACGCCCGGCTGTCGATTGAAATGGACGAAGTAGAAATCACCGCCGAGCACGGCTTCCATGAACTCAATCCAGGGCTGCTCTCCGCGATCCTGGTAGGGCAGGCTCAGGTTGATCACTTTGTTTACCCGGTCCGGGTGCAACAGGGTCAGGCCCCACACGACAAAGGCACCCCAATCGTGACCGACAAAGGTGGCATCTTCGTAGCCGTAGTGATCGAGAAGTGCGATGAGATCACCCGTCAAATGTTCAATGTCATAGTCCGTCACTTCGGTCGGACGTGATGAATTGCCGTAGCCGCGTTGGTTCGGGACGATGACGTGGTAGCCCGCCTCGACAAGGGCGGGCACCTGGTATCGCCAGGAATAGGCGTGCTCTGGCCATCCGTGACACAACACGATGGGTTTCCCGGCATTGTGTCGCCCTGCCTCGAAGACTTCGAGTTCCACGCCGTTGACTTGGATGAGGACGGGCCTGGGGAAGTCGGATGGATTCACGGATGCTCCTTTGAGTTGAGTACCGATCTCGTGTCTGGATCGACCGGTTGCTCCGACGTTAGGGAGCATCGTGGACACATAAAGTCCTAGATCGCTGGCAATCTGAAGAAATGCGGAACGATCCCACAGGCCGAGCACTGCAATTGCTCTCGCTCCTTCAGACCCATCGCTTCTGGCACTGTGCCGAACTTGCCGCACGACTCGATGTCACGCAGCGGACGGTGCGCCGCGACATCGATCGCCTACGCGACCTCGGTTATCCGGTCGATTCCACGTCCGGAAAGTACGGGGGCTACCGACTTGCAACGGGGGCACACGTGCCGCCCCTGATCCTCGACGATGACGAGTCCGTGGCGGTAGCCGTCGGACTGCGCTACGCCGCCGAGGCCGCCATCGGAGGCATCGAAGAAACATCGCTGCGCGCGCTGACCAAGATCGAAGCACTCCTGCCCCATCGACTACGCCGACGTGTGTCGGCACTGCATTCGAGCGTCAGTTCCTTGCGGCGGGCAGATGACGACATCGTCGACCCCGAAGCACTCAGTGTGCTCGCTGCGGCATGTCGCGACCACGAGCACGTTCGTTTCGACTACCGGCGAGGTGACGGCGAGAGCAGCAGACGGCTCGTCGAGCCGCACCGCCTTGTCACGGCGGGACGTCGTTGGTACCTCGTAGCATGGGACCACCATCGTGCGGATTGGCGAACATTTCGACTGGACCGGCTCTCGGAGCCCTGGCTGGCAGGCAGTCATTTCACGCCACGCGAGATCCCGGGCGGTGACGCGGCAGGCTTCGTCGCGAGATCAGTCGGCTCGCCACCCCGTCACCACGATGCAAAACTCGCCATCGAAGCTACGTTCGCCGACCTCGAGGGCGTACTGAGATGGATTGACCACACACCGATCGAGGTGGCAGCGGAACGCTGCCTTGTCGAGATCCGCAGCGAAGATCTCGGCAGGCTCGCCATGACGGTTGCGCGCATTGCGCTCACCGCCCCAGTGGTCGTCATCGAACCAACCGAGCTTGCCGACACCGTCAGTCGGCTCGCCCTTCACCTCAGGGTCTCGCCACCATGACAGTCAGAAGAGGATTGTGCGACAAGACCATTCATGTCCAGGTTGCCGCGGGGACGTGTTCCCTGCGCGGGCCCCTCGTCTATCGAGACACGTATCCGTTCCCCTGTGAGCTTGGAGAGTAAGTGACCAATTCGAAATCATCGCCGGCTTCCATCCACCCCCCGACGTGGAAGTTCGACTACCCGATCATCCACGCCGAGACTCGGGACCAGTGGCGAACTTGGCTGACGGACAATCGCACGTCAGGCCGAGGTGTGTGGTTGTGCTCCTGGCGCACCACCACCAGCCGACCACGCTGCCCCTACCCTCAGGCTGTTGAGGAAGCCATCTGCTTTGGTTGGATCGATTCCACCAACACCATCTTCGACGAAGAGCGCAATTTGCAACTGTTCACGCCGCGTAGACGCAAGAGTTCCTGGACCCGACTCAACCGCGAACGCGCAGCGGATATGGAGGCGCGTGGCCTCATGACCGCTGCTGGTCGTGGTGCCATTGCTGCCGCGAAATCCACTGGTTGGTGGACGATTCTCGACCAAGTCGAAGACCTCGAGGAACCATCTGACTTGCAGGCGGCGCTGGACCTGGACCCGCAAGCGCGAAGCAACTGGGACAGTTTTCCGCCCAGCGCCCGCAAACAGATGCTGTGGTGGATAGTCTGTGCCGCTCGAGACGCAACACGGGCAGGTCGAATCGCCCATATCGTCAACAATGCGGCCATCGGCGAACGTGCTCGCGGCTGATCCGCGATTCGACCGCGTCCGGTATGAAGGCCGGTCATCATCTGTCCGAGGGGTTTCCCTCGGACCGAAACAAGTCCACCCGCCCCGCAGAAGCGGGACGGGTGGACTCGGTACTCGCAGGTCTGACTTACGTCGGGATGCGGATCACACGTCGTAGTAGAGCTCGGATTACGTTCTGCGCGTTTGCTATTGCCAACTATGTTGGCGTTGTTGGATCTAGCTGCACTTTATTGCTGGTTGCGTTTGTAGCGTCAGGGGCTGCTAGTTCTACTGCGGACGGACTGCGGACGCAATCTGCCCCTTTTCAGCCGATCGCCTGAACCTCTGCAGGAGAGTGACGCAATGTCACTCTCCGATTTGAACTCGGAGAGTTGCCCGAAGCAACTCACCTTGTCCGATCTGAGGGAACTTTGGTTTCGAAAGTCCCCACTCTCGGACAGCAAGTCCGAGAGTGGACGGGGTCAAATTTATAGACCCTCCGGGTGCACCCTCGATCGATCCGGCTGCCACCCGCTCCGCAATGTAACTCTTCTCTCTCCACGCACTTTTTGGTCCGGAACTCGGCAAAAGCCCAGGAAACGGGTCTCGAACCGACCCTGTATCCCGTACCCGGTCAGCGGCTCAATGCAAAGCGCCCTTCCGTGTGGATCGATCGAGGGGGTATGGGGAGGGGTGCTTCGTAAGGGCCTGTCATCGGCGCTGAGCCAGCCTCTCCGGAAAGGTGCGGGTCATGAGTTGGTCATCCATCCACGCACGGCACTGCCCGTTTGATACCGCGGTGGTGAGGTTGACGCCGATGGGTTGGCCGGCTGGTTAGCTCTCGGCAGGCTCGGGCTTGCGGTACGGGTTCGGCATTGGTGGGTCCTGCACGATGCCGTGGTCCTCGGTCACTGTTCCGCGGAACGTCTGGTTCACCGTCTCGTAGTCCTGTTCGAGGTATGCGCGGTGGTATTCACGCGCCTCGGCGAGAGTGTTGAGCTTGATCGATGTCATCACTCGGTACCAAGGGTTGTCGCGTCGGTCCCCGTTGCGTCCGGTGTGCGAGAACAGTGACGCTTCCATCAACTTCCCGAGTGAGGGGTCGGTGAAGAACACAGCGAACGCAGACATGCGGCCGGTTGCCGGCGACGACTCGAAGAGGGGAAAGCTCGAGCCCGGTAGGAAGTCGCTGAGGATGCCCTCGGCCCTGTCGAGGGTCGCGATGTATCCGGGTAGCGACTGCCACGCGTCGAGCGCCTCGGCGTCCGCGTGATTGAGGAACGCTTCCAGTGACTCATCGCCGTTGATGTGTTCCTTGGCTGCGGCAATGGCTGCCATTGCCTGGTCGACCTTGGGTCGCAGTGCGTCGATGATCTCGTCTGCGATGCCGGCGTCGAGAGCGTCATGGAAGCGACGGACGTACAACGTCTCGTGGCCGGTGATCGAGGCGACGTAGTCACGGGCGGCCTGCTCGGCTGCGCCCTTGGCTGCCAGGGTCGCGAGTTGAGCGTCAGTGAGCTCGCCGCGGACGATCTTGTCCTTGATCTCATCTGCTACTGCATCAGAGGGAGCAGCAAATGACTTCATTCGCTGCCACGCATCGAGGGTGTCCGAGAGCGGCTTGGGTACCGGAATGTCGAATGCCTTGATGCTGGAGACGAGACGCTTGCAGTGGGCAGTGGTGGTGAGCGAGCTGTAGTAGGCAGTCATTGTTGTTCGTTCCTTCGTCGAGAGTTCCAATGGGGTGGGTACGAGTGGTCAGATTCGGGTGATTTGGCCGGCGAGGCTCCAGGTTTGAACCCGCCGAGCCTGAGTTGCTCGAGGATGCGTTCGGAGCGTGCATCCTCTTCCTCAGGGCTCATTGAGTCCGCCAGGAGGCCGGGTAGAGGGTCTCCTCCTGCACCGGCTCACGTGTCCTGGCGACGAGGTCTGTGAAGTCCTGCTCGGTGAGTCCGCTGAGGTATTCCTCGACGACGGCGCCGAGCGGTCGTGCGGGGTCTGTTTCGTGGGCTTCGGTCATGGTGGATTCCTTTCTTGTAGTTAGCGTCCGGTGAACGATGTGGCTTGCTGCTTTTGCCGGATGCGTTCTTTGCGGATCGCTTCGTCGATGTCGGTGACGTGATAGTGGATGTGCTCCTCGATGACGCGGCCACCTTCGGCGATCGCGGACTGAATCGAGTTGGACCCGAGCTGGTCTGAGACGACCGGGCCGACTGCTTGGGCTCCCATGGCCGCGGATTGGATGTCCATCGCCGCCTGCCAGTACCGGTGGTTCGGATCCAAGGGCGTGCCTTGAACTCCGAGGATCTCCGGAAGCGCCTTCTTGGCGATGTCGCCCGCCTGGGTTCCGAACTTGCTGAGTCGGCCTTCGAGGTAGAGCCGCTGTTCCTCCGGCGTGAAGACGCCACCCTCGGCGAACATTCCCATCACTCCGGCGCCCATCGCCCGCTGCACACCCTCGACACCCTGCTTACGAGCGATCGAGTTCATGCCATCGACGAACGACGAACCCACAGCGCGAGTCCACTCAGGCCGCATGATCGACTCGCCGCCGGAAACTCCGACCTGGAACTTGTCCTGGCCGGGTCTGTATCCGGGAATGATCCCGCCGAGCGCGTAGCCATGTCCTTGGCCCCACATAGCCCCGAGGTCGTCGCCATACCTGGATCGGTAGTAGCGCAACGCCGCGGACATTGAAGCGTCGGGATCTGTGCGATCGTTCGGCAGATCCGGATTGCGGTAGGTCGCAAAGGTTCCAGGAATGACCTGGAGTAGACCCACCGCTTCATTGCCGCCCGAGTTCACGTCCTGAACCGACTGGACGATGTTCGGATTGCCGCCGGACTCGGATTGAATCTGCGCGAGCATCAGATTCTGATTCCGCTCGTTGGCGTCGAACCCCTCGCGCTGGAGAGCTTCGATCACCTTGGAGCGCCATTGTTCTGCGCCAGCGCCGATATCGAATGGGGTATTGCCGGAGTCGCCACTCGAACCCATGGCATTGCGAATAGCCGAGCTCAGCGCATCCTTGATTGCAGTGAATGCAACCTTGGGAATCTGCCCTACCAGAGATGGCCCGAAGTCGGGAATCCGAGAACCGAGTGCTGATGACGCCGCCTCGAACGCCGCCGCAGCGGGCTTGTAGACGGTATTGATCACACTACGGAAGAGTCCGCCCATTCCACCGCCCTGGCCGCCACTGGCAAACTGACCAGCCAACTCCTGCAGGGTGTACTGCAACCCGAACATCGAGTTGTCGGAACCTCGAGCAGGTCCACCCCACTGCACACCGTTATCGCCCGACGACTCCGCGTTGGTGCCGTCGAGGGTTCCCGCCATGTGCGAGTTCTCGCCGCCACCGCCGCGCATGATGCCGATCGTCACGCGGCCGTCGAGGCCAGGCTTCCAGCCCATCGACTCGAAGTCGGACTCCGTATTGAACAGGCGCCCTGAAGTGGCAGGTCGCCCGGACAACTCGTTGACGATGCCCGACCAGAGGCCCGAGCAGTCCCACGAAGGATCTCCGGTGCCGCCGTACTGGTACGGCTTGCCGCTCTCGTGCTGCATGAAGCCCTTGGCGCGAGCGACCGCTTCGTCGACCGATCCGCCGACCTTCATACGGATGCCGGTGAACATCCCCTCCGCCAAGACTTTTCCCTTGGCGATGAGCGGGTTGTTGTTCAGTCGGTCAAGGTTGGCTACGCCGATCTTGTCAACCGCCGATGCCCGCATGACGTACTCGCCGTTGGACAGTTTCGCGTCGATCAAGTCGTCAGTCGGACCGCCGCGGCCACGAACGTGACCACCGGTGGCGTATCGCTGAACGAGCTCGGGGCCACCTTCGGACTTGCCATGGCGTGGAATGCCATCCCACCGCTCAAGCCCTGGAATTACGAAGGCTACGGCGTTCCAGGCGTCCTTCAGTGCGCCGTTGATGACGTTGTCGATGATCCAGTTGATCGGTCCAGCGACCTTGTCCTTCAACCCATCCCAAACATTGCCGATGGATTCGACGATGTTGCCGAAGAAATTCTTCAAGTCGGTGAGGGTGCCTTTCACCTTCTCGAAAGTCTCGCCGATGAATTCCTTCGCCCCCAGCACGGCGTCCTTGGCTTCGGTGAGTTTCTCGCCCCATGATTGGGCGAAGGATCTAATGCCTTCGACCACCAGGGGTAAGACATGTTCGGCGATCCACTCGATAGCTCTGGTCAGCGGTGGAAGGACTGTCTCCACAAGGACCACGAACAGGTCGATCAGTACGGGGAGCAGATCGGTGCCGATCTGGATCAGTTGCGGAATGAACGGCGTGATCGCCAGCACTATCCGCGAGAACGAGTCGATCAGAGTTGGTAGCAGCGGCATGATCTGGACGAGCGCGTCGGCGATCGCGGTACCCAGTTGCATCGCAACGTCGGCGAGGATTGGCGCCAACTTTTCGAGTACCGGCTTCATCCCGGTGAGCCACTGGTCGATCACCGGCCCGAGCGCCTCGAAGATCTTCTGCAGTGCCGGCGCGAGCGCCTGGACGAGTACAGAGATGACCTCGGCTGCCATCGGCAGGAACGGGGCGAGAGCCTCGACCAGACTTGCGAAGGCGGTGCCCAGTGGGCCGATCGCGGGAGCCAGGGCGTCGACTGCCTTGACGAGGGCGGTGCCGATCGTCTGAATGATCTGCGAGAGAGGCGGAATCAGTGGCGTGAGAGCGGTCCCGAGAGATCCCAGGAGTTCGGCGACGATGGGCATGACCGGTGTCAGCCCGTCTGCCAGAGCGGAAATGAACTTCGACAGATCCGGCAGGATCTTGACGAGCGCATCACCGAATGCGACACCGAGTTGACCGAGTGAAGGAGCGAGGGCTCCGATCGACTCACCGAGTGTTTGAAGGACTGGGCCGATGACCGGACCGACAATGTTGCCGAACTGGATCAATCCGTCGAGCAGGCCGTTCAGGCCACCGCCGAGGCCGTCGAGGATCGACGAGAAGTTCCCAATCAGCTCAGTCAATGCTCCGGACTCGAAGGCGTCGGAGAATGCGGTTCCGATGCCGCCGAGCACATTTCCCAGAGACTCGCCGAGTTGCCCCATGACAGGTGCCGCGGCGTTGCCGATGTCGAGAATGCCTCCGGTGATGGCAGCCAGTCCCGGCTGCATGCCGGTGATCAGGTCGGCGGTGCCGGCGAAGATGTTTCGCAGACTGTCCTGAGCCGCAGCGGATGCGAAGAAGTCGGAGAAGTTTGTCGCAGCTCCATTGATGGAGGTCGCTACCTCGCCGAAACCTTCCTTGAGCATCGGCATCGAAACCTGAGCGAGGTTCGTGAACGATGCGTCGAGTCCGGCGAACATGTTCTCTTGCGTCGACTTGCGAACATCGCTCCACGCGGGCCCGAGCTCGCGCATCGCGAGGACAAAGCCGGCCGCGCTCGGGGAGAGCTTGGCCATTGCCTCGGCGGCCTTGTCGGCACTGCTCGATGTGGCACTGTTCGCTTCCTGCAGAGCCGCTTGGGCTTCGACAACTCCCTGAACCGCTTCTACGACACCGCGGTTGGCGTCCGCGACTCCGAGTTGAGCGTCCTGCACTCCGAGTTCGGCTTCCTTGACTCGGTCGTCAGCCTCGGCGATCGCTTCCTTGGCAGAGACAACTTGTTCAGAACCTTCGACGCCTGCTTTGTTGGCTGCATCGACTTCGGTTCGCAAATCACCGTTGCGCTCACGCACTTCATCGAGACGCTGCTTAGCCTCGTCGACTCCGAGAACAGCCTCGGCAATGTCGAGTTGGGTGACCGGCTGGCCACCCTTCCAGAGGTCACGCAACTGCTGTTCAGCACGACGGACCGCCAACTCTGCGCCACGCTCATCGAGAGCGGACCCCTTCAGTGCGAGGTTGAGATCCTCGATCTGCTCCTGAGCATCCTTGCGGGCTCGGGTCAGGTCTTCTTGAGCATCCTGGGCTGATTGGTGAGCGCGAGCGACACCCTTCTCGGCCTGCTCGAGACTTCGATTCGCCTGCTCGACTCCACGTGTGGCGCTTTCCACGCCGCGGTTCGCCTGCTCGACACCCTTCTGCGCGGAGGCGACACTCTTCGCCTTTGCTTGCGCGTCGGAAACTGACGACTTGGCTTCCGCAGCTAGTGAGGTAAAGGCGTCCTTGACTCCATTGAGTCCAACGACGGTGGTGGCCATGCCTGCCGCGCCGGCAATCCCGACTGCGCCGAGACCGGCGGCGAGTGCCCCGACCGCGCCCGCCGCCAGGCCTGCAGCGCCCCCGATGGCACCGATACCGGCCGCAATGGCGGTGTACTTGAGACCAGATGTTCCGACGCTCGACAGAGAGCCACCGAGGCGGTCATTACCTCGACGACCGGCGCCACCTCCGATATTGGCCGTCGAACCGATGCCCTGAGATGCGGCGCGCAGAGTTGCCAAACGAGCCAGTGCAGCGGTGATGTCCAGATCGAAGTCTGCCCGCATGGCCTGATTGGCTTCAATGCGAAACAGGCGCAACTGCTCCCGAGCGAGAGTCAGGTCCAACCGCAGTGGCACTTCGATATCAGCCCCGGCAGATCCAGCTGCGAGGTCAGCCCGGAGCTGCTGGCGAAAACCAGACAGGTCCGGGGAGACCGTCACCTTGATATTGGCGTTGAATCTCCCCAGACCCGTTTCGAGCTTCTGCCTGAAGTTGTCGAAGTTCGGTACGACGATGACCGGTGCTTCGATGCGCTCGGAGCGCAGTCTGACTTTGACCTTCCGATGGAAGCCCGTGAGGTCGGGTCCAATGGCGATTGATGCTGTGCCTGCCTGGAACTGGACACTCACGGGCTACCTCCGGGTACTACGCCACGGAACCCCTTGCCCCGCAGTAAGCCATCACGACGTTTCGGTCGAATTCGAGAGCCCCGGCGCTCCCTTTCCGACCGTCCAACGAACTTGCGATCCGTTGAACATGGCGTCTACTGCATCCGAGGATTTCCGCGGCTTCAGTGCTGCCTATGGATAATCCTTGCGGGATAGGGGGTTTGGCGACGTCGCGTTGTCGCCGTCTGCTCAGCTCGTCCTTCGCCTCAAGGGCGCCGAGCCTGAGTTCTTCCTGCAGATTGAGAACATGCGGTGAGGGTCGATACCCGTCACGCTGCAGCTGCTTGATCGCAACGGAGACGAGGTAGTACATCTCTGAGATGGCCGAACCTCGGAGCAGGATCACTCCTGCTCCGAGGTGTTCGGCGTCAGCCCTCGTCATCCGGCAGGGTGATGTCGCCGTATGACGCGGCGTGCGCTGCGAGGGCGACCATCTGCTTCTCGAATTCGTCGCCCATGTGCAGCTTGAAGATGTCCGCGAGGGCGAAGAGGCTCGCGAAAGTCAGCTCCGCCAACCTGTTGCGCTCGTTGGCCTCGTCGATGACGATCTGCACCCCCTCGATGTCGCCGCGTTTGGCGTGGGCGATCGCGGCAAAGCCGCGTGAGAAGTCTTGCGGTGCGCAGATCTGGTGGACTGCTTCGGGCATGCTCATTGTGTTGCCTTTCTATTTTCAACTGCCTGAACCGGCTTGTCCGGAGGCATCGGTAATGGGATGACATTGGGGAAGTTCTCGTAGGTCGAGTGCGCGAGCGACCAGCAGGGCGGGCAGGGGCATGTCGAGTAGTGATACGTCTGCTGTCCGTTAACTATCGGCAACGGCTCATCCCACATTCGCAGCGCCTCGGAGCGCCTCCACTCCCAGTTGCCACCCCTGCCGAGTTGAATGATCCAACGGCACGCGCAGGGCTCCAGATCGCATTTCTCGCACGCACTCATGCCGTCGCCTCCTGCTCCAGAAGCCATGCCTGAGCGGACTTTTTCCCGCCCCTACCCTGAGAAGCCGCTACCGGCGCTACCGCCGCTACCTTGCTGGTCAGGGGCTTGACTTCGGTAGCGGGGTTGGTAGCGCCCCCGCTACCCGCTACCGGAGGCGCTACCACTTTCGGGGCTGTGACCTGCGCGGTAGCGGGGGTAGCGGCTTCTGGAGGTATGGGGGCGGGTACGGCGTCATCCTGACCCTCGTCGCCTCCCTCCGTGTCGGCGGCAAGGTTCCGCTCCCACGCCTCGGCAAGTCCGCCATCACCGTCCACCCGGTAGCCCTTGACGACCTTGTTGCCGGGGTATTTCAGATCCTTCGGTCGAACATCGAAAGGTCGCAGGAAATTAGCCAGGGCCGCCTGATTCAAGAACGACCCCCGTACGTCGTTCCATCCCGCATCAGGGATGGCGACGAGTGCGGCAACGAGGTCCGCTGACGCCATCTTCTCGCTGTCCCCGAAGACTGTCTTGATGTCCGCGAGGAGGTCGATGCCGATTGGCCGCGCATAGCCGGACTTGGCGAACACGAAGTGCTTGCATGCCTCCCGCGCCCGCTTCGGCCATTCCCCACCTGCGAGGTCTGCGATCGCCAGCAATGGTTCCCATACCTCCGCTGGTCGGTCTTCGACTCCCTTGGGGAGCCTGGGACGCGAAGCGCGCAGGGCGTCAAACTGGGGAACGATCCACGCCTCGAATGCCTCTCGAATCGGAGCTGCCTCCTCGGCTACATCACGCCGATAGAAAGGGGACACCTTCTCCGAAGGCTTGCGCTTTTTCATCCTGAAGTGGATCGAGCGCGAGCGGACAGCCTCGGGCACATTCGAGTGCAGCCCAGCGAGCGCCATGGGTGCATAGGCGTCGAGTTCGACAACCTGGATGTCTGCACCCTGACCCACACAGCGTGGAACCCTCGCACCGTTCTTGTAGCCGGCATTGACTACCGCTGTGATGTCCTCGCTGCCATTGCCACTGCCCTTGTTGTAGAGAGTGTCGATCTCGTCCATCAGGATGGTTCGGCCACCCTGATCAATGGTCCGGATCAGTGCGGCCGGCGACGCCGAGAAGGCCATGAGCGGGTTGCATGCCGTCTCGTCGAGCAGTTCGAGGGTGCGAGTCTTTCCGGATCCAGGAACGGCGGAATCGAGGAAGAGTCGCGGAGATGTGTCGAATGCTGTTGCGGCGTAAGTATGCGCAGCCCACAGGGGCATCACCGTGTGATGATGGTCGGTCGGGTAGATGGCGTATTTCCGGTAGAACGCCTCGCAGGATCGCAAGGCGTCTACTCCGGGCTGCGAGGTGCTCAAGTCGCAGCACCGCCCTTGACGGCAGATTTGGATGTCCGTCGCCATACCCGCGCTGGAGAATCCCAGTCGCCGGGGATCGCGCGCGGACCGTACGAGTGGAACTCGACGTAGCCCTTGCGGTTGAGCTCTCGAATCAGAGCGCCCAGACGAGCGGGTTTGTCGTCGGCATAGGGAGGAAGGCGTTCCGCGAACTGCGCCGCGGTGAACTCGGTCCCTGTCGGCATCCCGTCGAGCTGCTGCATGGCGAGTGGCCACAAGTCGGGGTGAGCCCCCAACAGTGCATCCACGGGTCCACCTCGCCGGGCAATCGAATCAGGTTGCATCACAGATCCTCTCGAATTTCAGCCGCTTCTCGAATGGCGCTTTCGTTCCGCCTCAAGTCCTCCTGGAGAAGGTGGACGGACTCTCCGAGTGCGTCGGACAGTGCCATTACTAGATCCGCGGCCTCATTGGTTGTCAGAGTGACGGAGATGCCCTTGCCGAAAAAGAGGTCGATGTGAATGCTCTTGTTCGACTTGCCAAACAGGCTCGCCGAGGCAGTGGGCTTTACCGAAAATTCCCGCATCGTCATGAACTGGCCCATGATCACTCCACTTCGCCGAGGTCGTCAGAAGTCCCGAGGGCGAGATCAATCAGAAGGAGGAGCGCCCGAGCGAGATTGCCGGCATCCTCGATCGTCAGGGAGTACTTGTTGAGCGGTGTGTCTTCGCCTATCGGGTCCCCCTTGGCGTTGAATCCGTGACTCTCGAAATTGATGTGGGGGTAGCGGTCGCCGACCTTCTGGCTGATGTTTGCGTAAATCGTTGCGGTGGTCCAGTTCCCGTCCACGTCGACGACGGCGTATTTGGTCGTGTGCGGCATGCACAAGGGAGCGGATCGCCACTCGGCATGATCGGGTTGGCAGACGTCGCTACCCGGTTCGTTGAGAACATCGTGATTCGGATTCGACCACCGCGGTGCGTCGTCTTTCAGCCACGGGTTGGGATCCTTGCCTGAGATCTCGATCTTGGGGAGCATCTCGGCGTTGAAGTCGCGACAGTTTTTGAACGGCGTCTGACGTAGGTCTTCCGCTTCGCCGGTGTTGTGCTTTACAGTAGGCATCAGAGAAACTCCTGCTTCGTGAGAGTGGTTGGGGTTCTGAACGGCATCGGCTACATACGGAACGCAACTCCCGTAGCCGGTGTCGTTTTTTCTGTTTGAGCGTGCGCGGCGCATTAGGCGGACTGGCTTTCCTGCTCGGCGAGCCAAGTCAGGACCACGCTCTTTCGGTACACGCGACGGCGCCCCAGCTTGAAGCTGGCCGGTCCTTCGTGAATGGATGCCCAGTAGCGCAGCGTCCCAGTTGGAATTGAAGTCAGCCCGCTCACCTGCTTGGCGTCGATGATGGGATCGATTTCGCCGTTGTTGTGATGGGCGGCCACCTCGACCGCCAGACCTCGAACACTCATTCGATGCTCCAATCGCATTTTTGTGTCGAATTGACAGTTTCAATGCTGACTGTGCTGAGGGCGCTTGTCAAGCTCAGCTGCGTTGGTTTTTGCAGTATTGTGTGATTTATGCACCAGGAGAACGAGGCCAGTGACTTCAGAAGCGGTCCGACATGGACGGAACGCGCGGGCGGCGACTCGCAGCAGGCCGGCCGCGACAGTGGTTGGAGGAACCAGGGTTTCGGCACCGCAATCCGCGTGGCACGTGAAGAGCTCGGCCTAAGCCAGAGGGGGTTGGCCGACAAATTGTCAGCAGCACCGTGGAACCTGAAGCTTGACCCTTCGGCAATTACTCGTCTGGAAAAGGGTCAACGCGAAGCGAAACTGGCTGAGGCTCAGGTCCTGGCGGTGGTTCTCGGGCTCTCGCTCGATGACATCAATGATTTTGAGAGTCATCATGATTCAACGCAATTCAGTCTCAATGAGATTCGTGTGCGAAATGCTATGCGTGACGCCCGCGGAGCAATTCTCCGGGCTTTGCGCGCGTCGCAGTCTGCTGTGAATGCAATTGAGGGTGACGAGAGTGATGATCTAGCTGTCCTTGCTGAACGCAATGTCTCCACGTTCTATGACTGGATCGATAACTTGGCTTCGGGGATGGAGCGATCCTTCCGGTTTACTGATCCGAAGTATGGCGACGGCGTGTGGGTCTACGACACAGAAGCATCTCTGCGATCGGGGCAGCGGATAGTGGAGGCTGTAGTCAAAGACATCTTCATTTCCGAGAAAGATTTTGCGGCAGTGGATGATTGGCATGATCAGGAAATTCGAGGCTTCTGGCTAGATCAGGCTCGAGTAGCCCTTGAGGAAGCCTACGGCGAGTCGGCGGCCCGGGAGCGATTCAGCGAATTGTTCGGCAATGACTCCACCGAGGCGTAACCGCCGTTCCGGCGTCGAGGATCGTTGGACTAAGACGATCAAAGTCGATGACCTGGAGCAGAAAGTCCCGTCTGCGAATGACGGCAAGGGGAAGCGTTGGCGTGCCCGGTATGTCGACGATCTCGGCACCGAGCATGCGAAGGGATTCGATCGGAAAGCTGACGCACAGAACTGGCTGAATGAGGCCACGACGGCGCTCGGCACAGGCACTCACGTTGCACCACGCGATGCGCAGATGACGGTGCAGGAGTGGTGCGATCAATGGATCCTCGGATACGCCGTTCATCGCGACTCGACCGTCAGGCAGGCGCGCACTCACATAGCGCAGATAACCACAGAGTTCGGGGAGGTCCGCCTTGCAGCTGTCCGACCATCGGCGGTCAAAACGTGGACGGCGAAACTGAAAGCGGACAAGTTCGCGGACTCGTACATTTATGCCTTGCATTCGCGTCTGGCGCAGATCATGGGTGACGCGGTTCATGACGGGTTGCTTGGGCGCAATCCGTGCTCGCGTCGGACGTCGCCACCGATGGGCCGCGCCAAGGTCTACGTGATCACGACTGAGCAGCTGTGGGCGCTGCATGACGCGATGCCGGCACATTTTCGTGTGGCGATTTTGCTCGGAGCCTTCGCCGGCCTCCGGATCGCGGAAGCGGCCGCGGTACTTGTCGATGATGTCGACTTCATCAGGGGTGTGGTTCACCCGAAACGGCAGTGGCCCGACAAGCCATTGAAGACGCAGGGGAGTGACGCGGCTATACCGGTGCCACAGTCTCTCGCGCTCATGTTGTCGGCGTCAGTGCAGCAGTGGCCCCATGCGCATATGGTCACGAACGGCGAGGGGAAGGCCTCGGGGCCATGGTTGATCGAACGCGCGCTGCGAGCGGTGAAGGACTCGGGGGACGTCGACCTTCCCGACGAGTTCACATTTCACGACCTGCGGCACTATCTCGCCTCGCTGCTCATCGCGTCGGGAGCCGATATCAAAACGGTCCAGGCTCGGCTGCGGCATGCGAGCGCGAAGACAACGCTCGACACCTACGGTCACCTGTGGCCGGACGCAGACGAGTCCACCCGCCTGGCGATCGATGCTGTGATCACGAAGCGGATGGACTCGTCTGAAACAACTGCGGACGCTCTGCGGACGGAAGGCTAGATTAGCCGGTTCCTGCCCAGTTCAGCGACCGATGCGGATCACACGTCGTAGTAGAGCTCGAACTCGTACGGGTGCGGACGCAGGTTGACCGGAGCGATTTCCTGCTCGCGCTTGAGCGAGATCCAGGTCTCGATCAGGTCGGTGGTGAAGACGCCACCCTCGGTCAGGTACTCGTGATCGGCTTCGAGGCGGTTGATGACCGTCTCGAGGCTGGTCGGAGCCTGCGGGATGTTGCGAGCCTCCTCCGGGGGAAGCTCGTAGAGGTCCTTGTCGACCGGAGCCATCGGCTCGATCTTGTTCTTGATGCCGTCCAGGCCGGCCATCATCTGTGCAGCGAAGTTGAGGTACGGGTTACCCGAGGAGTCGGGTGCGCGGAACTCGAGACGCTTTGCCTTCGGGTTGTTGCCCGTGATCGGGATACGGACAGCTGCCGAGCGGTTGCGCTGGCTGTACACGAGGTTGATGGGGGCTTCGTAGCCCGGCACCAGACGGTGGTACGAGTTGATCGTCGGGTTGGTGAAGGCCAACAGCGACGGAGCGTGGTGCAGGATGCCGCCGATGTAGTGGCGAGCCATGTCCGAGAGGCCTGCGTAGCCGGACTCGTCGTGGAAGAGGGGCTTGCCGTCCTTCCACAGGGACTGGTGGACGTGCATGCCCGAGCCGTTGTCACCGAAGAGCGGCTTCGGCATGAAGGTCGCGGACTTGCCGTGCTGCCAGCAGGTGTTCTTGACGATGTACTTGAACAGCTGCAGGTCGTCAGCAGCTGCGAGCAGCGTGTTGAACTTGTAGTTGATCTCCTGCTGTCCGCCGGTGCCGACCTCGTGGTGGCCGCGCTCGAGCTCGAAGCCCGCGTTGGTCAGGTTGGTGGAGATTTCGTCGCGCAGGTCCACGTAGTGGTCGTACGGAGCGACGGGGAAGTAGCCGCCCTTGGCGCGAACCTTGTAGCCGAGGTTCGGGGAGCCGTCGGCGTTGGTCTCTGCGCCGGTGTTCCAGGAACCGGAGATGGAATCCAGCTCGTAGAAAGCGGAGTTCATGCCGGAGTCGTAGCGAACCGAGTCGAAGATGTAGAACTCGGCCTCGGCGCCGAAGAATGCGGTGTCCGCGATGCCGGTGCTGACCAAGTACTCCTCGGCCTTGCGGGCAACGTTGCGCGGGTCGCGGCTGTAGGACTCACGGGTGAACGGGTCGTGCACGAAGAAGTTGATGTTGAGGGTCTTCGCCTTGCGGAAGGGGTCGATCTGCGCCGTGGTGACGTCGGGAAGCAACATCATGTCGGACTCGTGGATCGACTGGAATCCGCGGACCGAAGATCCGTCGAATGCGAGGCCGTCCTCGAACACGTCCTGGTTGAAAGCAGACGCCGGGATCGAGAAGTGCTGCTGGACGCCGGGCAGGTCGCTGAACCGAATGTCGACGTACTCGATGTTCTCGTCCGCGATGTACTTGATGACCTCTTCGGCCGTGGTGAACGCCACGCTTGTGCTCCTTAAGTCGCTTCAGCCAAGTGATGTCGGTTGAATCCGTCGAGGCAGACGGTAGGGAGCTGGTGTTGCCCGCTCGTCAACCCTTTGTTTCGGCAGTGTTACGCGTCGCAGCATCCTGGGGATTTCCGAAGTCCATGTGACCGGCCACACAGTTAAAACCCGGTAAATCTGGACTACGGTGCTGCGACGCCTATCCTGGACAGCATGGCACGTATCACCGGAACTTGGCTCTCTGGGCCGCAAGCAGCTTTGCCGAAGAGCACGGACGGCCGTGAGCAGTCGTACCGTGGCGAGTTCCTCGGTTTCCCTCAGGAGGGGCCAGGTTCGCTGGTCGGTTCGGGCCGTCGTATCGCCGCACTGTTGGTGGATTGGGTCATGGCCGTGGGAGTGGCCTCGCTCATCACCGGAGACTTCTTCGACGGTATGACCTCGACGGTCACACTGATGGTGTGGTTCGCCGTCGGTGTCGTCACCGTGGCGCTGTTCAACTTCACCCCGGGGCAGTTCGTCCTCGGACTTCAGGTTGCGCGAATCGAAGGCCCGATCCGAGTGGGCTTCGTGCGCGCGTTGGGGCGTCAGGCGCTGTTGGTGTTCGTCATTCCCGCGACCATCACCGACATCGACGGTCGCGGTATGCAGGACCGCGCGACCGGCACTTTGCTCGTGAAGTCGCGCTGACACAAACTTCTCGAACGAAGAAAGACCCGGGTCCGTATGGGCCCGGGTCTTTCGTTTTGCTGTGGGGGAGTGTCAGCGACGACGAATGGTTCGCTGCATTCCCTTCATCTTCGCGCCTCCGGGCATCGGGCCCTTGGGAAGCGCTGCTCCGCCGCCGCGTGCGCTGAGCGCAGCGAGGCGCCCTTCGATGTTGTCCATGCGCTTGGTGTCGATGTTGCGGGGCAACTTGTTCAAGTAGCGCTGGAGCTGCGAGAGCGGAACCTGGCCCTCGTCGTTGCCGATGATGATGTCGTAGATCGGGGTGTCGCCGATGAGGCGGGCAGTCTTCTTCTTCTCCTGCGCGAGGAGGCCCTTGACGCGTTGCGGCGAACCCTCGGCGACGAGGATGACACCCGGCCGTCCGACGACGCGGTGAACGGCGTCGAGCTGGGTGGTGCCGGCGACGGCATTCGTGACGCGCCACGCGCCCTGCATGTTGTCGAGTGCCCACGCAGCGGCACCGGCCTGGCCTTCAGCCTTCTTGTACACCGATTTCTGGACGCGGCGACCGAAGATGATGAAGGCGCCGAGGAGACCGAGAACGATGCCGATCGGCAGCAGGAACCACTGAAGGCCCCAGATGAGACCGACCAGGAAGAAGACCAGAGCAGCACCGACGAGGGTGCCGATCATCAGCGGAAGGAGGAGCTTGTCGTCCTTGCGCTGCATCTGGAATGCCTGCCAGAGCTGAGTTCTACGTTCCTTGGAAGCCTGCTTGCGGGCAGCCTTCGCTGCAGCCTTTGCCTCTTTGGTGGGTTTGCCCTTACCGGATTTGCTGCCGTTCGCCATGTACCCAGGATACGTCCATTGCTGTGCGCCTTTACTAACCGCCCGCGGTTAATAAAGGCGCACAGCAAAAAGTGGATCAGCGATTCAGGCGCGCCATGAGTGAGCTGGCTTCCTGGGAAGCGTCTCCGCCCTCGGTCAGATGACGCTGCGCCTCGGGAAGTTCACGGCCGTGATGTGCCATGGCCTGCGCATACAGGCGGCCGGCGCGGTACGACGAGCGAACCAACGGACCGGCCATGACGCCGGCGAAGCCCATCTCTTCTGCAGCCTTGGAGTGTGCGACGAACTCCTCGGGCTTGACCCACCGCTCGACGGGGTGGTGCCGGGGCGAGGGTCGCAGGTACTGGGTGATGGTGAGGATGTCGCAACCGGCGGCGTGGAGATCTGCCATCGCCTCGGTGACCTCTTCAGGGGTTTCGCCCATACCGAGGATCAGGTTGGACTTGGTGACCAGTCCGTAGTCGCGTGCTGCGGTGATGACGTCGAGGCTTCGCTGGTACCGGAATGCCGGACGGATCCGCTTGAAGATGCGGGGGACGGTCTCGAGGTTGTGTGCGAGTACCTCGGGGCGTGAGGCGAAGACCTCGTCGAGCAGTTCCGGCTTGCCGTTGAAGTCCGGAACCAGGTTCTCGACGCCGGTGCCCGGGTTGAGTTCGTGGATCTTGCGGACGGTCTCGGCGTAGAGCCAGGCGCCTCCGTCGGGGAGGTCGTCGCGGGCGACGCCGGTGATCGTGGAGTACCGAAGCCCCATGGCCTGAACGCTTTCCGCGACGCGACGGGGCTCGTCGCGGTCGAGGGCTTCGGGCTTGCCGGTGTCGATCTGGCAGAAGTCGCAGCGGCGTGTGCACTGCTCGCCGCCGATCAGGAACGTGGCTTCGCGGTCTTCCCAGCACTCGTAGATGTTGGGGCAGCCTGCTTCCTCGCAGACGGTGTGCAAACCTTCACGCTTGACCAGGCCCTTGAGCTCCGTGTACTCGGGGCCCATCTTTGCGCGGGTCTTGATCCAGTTGGGTTTGCGTTCGATGGGCGTCTCCGCGTTTCGGATCTCGAGGCGGAGCAGCTTACGTCCTTCTGGGGCGATAGTCACGGGGACGATCCTACGCCCGGTGATTACTGCAACGGGGTTCGGGCGAGCCCGTCATCTGTACTGAACGGTAGTAAAAGTCGGAGTAGGCGAGGCGCTTTCGAAGGTGACGCGCTCGACGTTCCGTTCGGTGACGGGCATGGTTCCGTCGAGAGCAGCGATCACTGCCTCGGTCACAGCGGGAGTGACTTCGTCCACGGTGACGTCGCGACCGAGTTCATGCGACAGCGTCGTCACCCCGGCGTCACGGATGCCGCAGGGAATGATGTTGTCGAATCCGGTCAGGACCGAATTGCAGTTCAGGGAGAAGCCGTGCAGTGCCACGCCCCGTTGGACGCGCACGCCGATGGCAGAAACCTTGCGCTCGGGCTTCCATTGCCCGTTTGCGAGTTCGGCGGGCAGCCAGACGCCGGAGCGGCCGTCGATGCGCCCGCAGTTCAGCCCGAGGTCCGTGCACACCGTGATCAGTGCTTCCTCGATGCGTCGGACATACCGCACCACGTCGATGGGCTCGGCCAGTTTCACGATCGGATATCCGACCAGCTGGCCGGGGCCGTGCCAGGTGATCTTCCCGCCGCGGTCGACGTCGATGACAGGTGTGCCGTCGACGGGACGGTCTTCGGGTTCCGTGCGTCGTCCTGCCGTGTACACCGGCGGGTGTTCGAGGAGCAGTAGCGTGTCCGGTCCGATGTCGTCTGCCCGCGCTGCCGCGAGCTCACGCTGGCGGTCCCACGCGGCGTTGTAGTCGATCAAACCGAGTTGCTCGACGGCGATCGGCAGTTTCGAGAACCGGGCGGAAACGTCAGCGCTGCTCATGGACGTAGAGATTACGCCCGACTTCGGAATCATCCGAGTGCGGCCGCCAGCGCTTCCCCGATCGTGTTGTGGCGGAAGGAGAATCCCGCCTTTTCCAAGGCCGCGGGAATGGCGCGCTGGCCACCGAGGATGCCACTCTTGGCGAATTCTCCGATCAACGCTTCAAGTGCGAACCCGGGAACGATCCAGGGAGCCGGTCGGTGGACCGCACGGGACATGGCGTCATTGAACTGGGCGTTGGTGACCGGTGCCGGACCGGTCAGGTTGACGGGACCGGAGATTTCGGAATTCGTGAGCGCGAACTTGATCGCGTCGCACTCGTCCTCGAGTGAGATCCACGGAAAGTACTGGCGACCGTTGCCCAGTCGCCCACCGAGACCGAACGAATAAAGGCGCCGAAGCCGACCGAGCATGCCGCCGTGGGGTGAAATCACGACGCCCGAGCGCAGATTGACTACGCGGGCTCCCGCCTTGCGTGCGGGCTCGGTGGCAATTTCCCAATCGCGACACGTCGTGGCGAGAAAGTCGGTGCCCGCCGGCGAATCCTCGTCGACGATCTTGTCGCCGGTGTCGCCGTAGTAGCCGACGGCGCTCGCGTTGGCGAGTACGGGAACCTTCTGACTTGCGACAGCTTCGGCCAGGACATCGGTCGCGACGATGCGGCTGTCACGGATCGCCTGCTTGTAGGAACCCGACCACCGTTTGTCGCCGATGCCGACGCCGCAGAGGTTCACGACGGCGTCAGCGCCTTGCAGGACGGAGAGGTCCAGGCGGTCCTGGTCCGGGTCCCAACGCGATTCGTCGGGTCCAGCGGTCGAGCGTCGCACGAGACGTACGACGTCGTGGTTGTCGGAGCGCAACGATGACACCAAGGCCGTTCCGATCAAACCGGACGAGCCGGCGATGACTACTCGCATTCGGAAAGCCTCCTTCGATTCAGCCTGCTTCGATATCCGACCGTGTATATCCGACCGTACTGAAAAAGCCGGGGCGCCACCTCCTGATGGAGATGACGCCCCGGCCGGCCGAGCAGTTGCTTACAGGCCCAGATCAGCTTCGAACGAGGCTTCTTCCAACCGCTGCTTCACAGTGGTGAGGAATCGGCCGGCGTCGGCGCCGTCGACCAGACGGTGATCGTAGGTCAGCGGCAAGTAGATCATCGAGCGAACGCCGATGGACTCGTTGCCGTTCTCGTCGGTGACCACCATCGGGCGCTTGACGATCGCGCCGGTTCCGAGCATGGCCGCCTGCGGCGGTACCAGGATCGGGGTGTCGAACAGCGCGCCCTGGCTGCCGATGTTGGTGATGGTGAAGGTTCCACCCGAGAGCTCGTCCGGCTTCAGGCCACCCGAGCGTGCACGCTTCGCGATGTCGGCGATGGCGCGAGCCAAACCGGCAAGGCCGAGATCGCCGGCGTTGTGGATGACGGGGGAGAGCAAGCCCTGATCGGTGTCCACTGCGATGCCGAGGTGCTCAGCGTCGTAGTAGGTGATCTGCTTGGCAGCCTCGTCGTAGCTGGCGTTGATGTTCGGGTGCGACTTCAGCGCCTCGACGACTGCCTTGGCGAAGAACGGAAGGAACGTCAGGTTGACGCCTTCGCGCTCGATGAAGCCGGCCTTGGCGCGGGCCCGCAGGGCGACGATCTTGGTGACATCCACCTCGAAGGTCTGCGTGAGCTGAGCGGTGTTCTGCAGCGACTCACGCGTCTTGGTGGCCGTGATCTGCCGAATACGGTTGGCCTTCTGCGTGGTTCCGCGCAGGTGTGCCAGTTCCGGTCGGACGCCTGCGGCTGCGGTGGCGGCCGGTGCGGCCGCGGGTGCTGCAGCAGGAGCAGCGGCGGCGGGAGCCTTCTTGGCCTCCGCAGCGGCGAGCACATCCTGCTTGCGGATGCGGCCGCCGACGCCGGTGCCGGTGACGGTCGCGAGGTCGACGCCGTTGTCCGTGGCGAGCTTGCGCACGAGCGGGGTGACGTACGGGCTGCTGTCGCCGGAAGCTGCGGGTGCGGCCGCCGGTGCGGGAGCTGCAGCAGGCTTCGGAGCGGGTGCGGCTGGTGCGGCAGCAGGCTTGGGTGCCTCGGCCTTGGGTGCTTCGGCCTTCGGTGCTTCAGCCTTGGGTGCTTCAGCCTTGGGTGCCGGCGGAGCGGCCGGTGCTGCGGGAGCGTCCTTGGGTGCCGGAGCCGCGGCGGGTGCGCCGGATCCGACGACGGCCAGCTGGCCACCGATCTCGACGGTGTCGTCTTCCTGCGCATTGATCTCGAGCAGGATTCCGGCGACGGGGGACGGGATTTCGGTGTCGACCTTGTCGGTCGAGACTTCGAGCAGCGCCTCGTCGACGGCAACCTCGTCGCCGACGGCCTTGAGCCAGCGGGTGACGGTGCCTTCGGTGACGGACTCGCCGAGGGCGGGCATCGTCACGGCGGTGCCTTCAGCGGAACCGCCGGAAGCAGCGGGTGCCTCGGCAGCGGGAGTTTCTTCGGCGGGTTCCTCGGCAGCCGGGGCTTCCTCGGCGGGAGCTTCCTCTGCGGCGGGGGCGGGTGCCTCTGCCGCAGGTGCTGCGGCTTCGCCGGCTTCACCGATCTGGGCGAGCTCGCCACCGATTTCCACGGTGTCGTCTTCCTGCGCGACGATCTTGGTCAGGACGCCGGCGACGGGAGACGGAATCTCGGTGTCGACCTTGTCCGTGGAGACTTCGAGCAAGGGTTCGTCGACTTCGACCGTGTCTCCTTCCTGCTTGAGCCACCGTGTGACAGTTCCCTCGGTGACGCTCTCACCTAGGGCTGGCATCTGGACGGAGAAGGCCATGTCTTTTGACTCCTCGACAGTTGTGTTCGGGTTGTTGAATTTTGTCGACTTGTGGTCGTAATGCATTGTGCTCGAGTGGCGCGCGACGTGCGGCTACTTGTAGCTATTTTGCCGATGTCGACGCGCGGGCGCGGCGTCACCGTCGTTCATCTTTCCATTGATACGCCGGGCGTGTCCGATGAGGGGGATGCCGTCCGTTTCGGGTGTGTCGGCTACTGGCGAGTAGGTATGCGTTGGGGGTCCGGCTGTAACGGCGTAAGCGGACCAAACGGTATGTCGTGCGCAGGCACAACGGACATCGCCTGGCAAACTTGACATATCGCCGGGGTGCATCCGCGGCGTCGGTACCGAGGAGGGTACGACCGTGGGACTGTTCGATCGTTTCAAGCGTCCGCCGAGTGCGGCTCAGGCCGCAGCGCAGAGTGATGCGGATCATCTGGCGAATTGGGCGCACTCGCACGAAGGCGTCGAGGCATATGTGGAACCGCAGACGACGGTGACCGAGGTGACCGTTGTCCTCGTCGCGAAGGACGGGGAGTGGACTCGTCGTCGTGTCGGCGGCGAACGTGGTGCCCGCAAATTGGGACTAGACCTGAAGATTCCCGTCTATGACGTCCGAAAAACGGGATATCCGCAGCGTATGCGCGATCACGACGAGCGTAAGCGAATCGAACGCAAGCGGGCCCGAGAGCAGGAATTGCGCGACGGCGCCTGAACTGCTGTGCGCCTTTATTAACCGCGGGGGGTTAATAAAGGCGCACAGCAAGTGGTCAGCCGTTGACCGCAATGTCCTCCAGGACCGAGATCATCGTGCGAACCGGAACGCCGGTGCCGCCCTTGCCGGTGTAACCCCACGGCCCTGACGTGTTGTACGCAGGACCTGCGACGTCGATGTGCGCCCACTGGACACCCTCGGGAACGAATTCCTTGAGGTAGTGAGCGGCGACCAGCATGCCGCCCCAGCGGTGCGGGGTGACATTGGCCATGTCGGCGACCTTGGAGTCGAGATCTCCGCGCAGTTCCTCGGGCAGCGGCATGGCCCAACCGTTCTCGCCGACGCTCTGCGAGATGGAGGCGACGCGGTCACGGAACTCGTCCGTGCCCATGACGCCGGGGGTGCGGTTGCCGAGCGCCACCATCTGCGCACCGGTGAGGGTTGCGGTGTCGATCATGTAGTCGGGGTTGTCCTCACCCGCGCGAACCATAGCGTCGGCCAGGATCAAACGGCCCTCGGCGTCGGTGTTGACGACCTCGATGGTGATTCCGCCGTACTGGGTCAGCACGTCGCCGGGACGTTGGGCGGTCGCGGACGGCATGTTCTCGGCCATCGGGACGTATGCGACGACGTTGACGGGCAGACCGAGCTTGGCGGCAAGCACGACGGTGGAGATGACGGCTGCGGCGCCGCCCATGTCCGAGGTCATGTTCTCCATTCCGGCGGCAGGCTTGATGGAGATTCCGCCGGTGTCGAAGGTGATGCCCTTGCCCACCAGTGCGACCTTGCGGGCTCCACGCTTCTTCGACGCGTATTCGAGGCGAACGAGACGCGGCTGGCGTGACGAGCCCTTGCCGACGCCGATGATTCCGCCGTAGCCACCCTTCTCGAGTGCCTTCTCGTCGAGCACCTGGACGGTGAGCCCGGCCTCGACGCCCAGTGCCTTGGCGCGCGCGGCGAACTCGGCGGGGTAGAGGTGGCTCGGGGGAGTGTTGACGAACTCGCGTGCGGTGGCGACGGCCTCGGCGATCGCTACCGACCGTGCCAGCGTTGCCTTGGTCTCCTTGGTGCGCGGCGATGGCACCAGAAGTTCGACGCGGGCCAGTGGCTGCGAATCAGGACCGGGAGCCGTCATGGACGACTTGAATTCGGTGAAGCTGTACGCGCCCAACGCAAATCCCTCGGCGGCTGCGCCGAGATCGAGGATCGAGAGCGTGGTTGCGACGGTGTCGATGCCGGACAGTGAGCGCGCTGCAGCGCCCGCGGACTTGCGGATCTGCTCACTGTCGAGCTTGTCGGCGGAGCCGAGTCCGACGGCGAGGACGCTGGTGACCGACAGCGCGTTCGGTGCCGGGACGCGGGTGAGCTGCTCGGGCTTGCCGGTGGCGCCGACGGCGATGAGGCTGTCGAGGATCTCGGCGAGCACGTCTTCGGCGACGATGCCTTCGCTGAGTGCGATCTCGGGGCCGTCCGGACCCGACGTCAGACCGACGACCAATATCTCTGCGCGCTTGGCGACTGTGCCGGCGAGAACGAGGTCGGGTCCCAACGATCGGGCTGTGCGAGTGCTCAAGGTGTCTCCTGTGAGGTGAGTGTGCGATGCGTCCGGTTCTGGCGGATGCCTGACTCGATGTTAGGCCCTTTGCCGTTTGCGGACGGGCGATCGTCACGGCCGGGTGAGCTCTCGCTGCGGACATGTTTCGATCGGCGAAGTCCGATAGGTTGTGGGCCATGACCGACGAACAACTGTTGCAGGGCCCGATCCACCCCGTCCACGTCGAACTCGGCGCGACGTTCGCGCCGTTCGGGGGATGGCAGATGCCGGTTTCGTACGCCGGCGTCGTGGCCGAACACACCTCTGTGCGTGAGAATGTCGGACTCTTCGACGTCAGTCACCTCGGCAAGGCCGTCGTGCGTGGCGCGGGCGCCGCAGAATTCGTGAACTCCGCACTGACCAACGATCTGAACAAGATCGGGCCGGGTAAGGCTCAGTACACGTTGTGCTGCAACGAGTCCGGTGGTGTCATCGACGACCTCATCGCGTACTACGTCAGCGACGACGAGATCTTCCTCGTCCCGAACGCGGCCAATACCGCGGACGTCGTTGCGGCTCTGGTCGCCCTCGCACCGGACGGAATCACCGTCGAGGATCAGCATCGTGCCTACGGTGTGCTGGCTGTGCAGGGTCCGAAATCGGTGGCGGTTCTGACGGCGCTGGGACTTCCCACCGAGATCGAGTACATGGCGTACGAAGATGCGGAATGGAACGGCGTGCCTGTTCGTGTGTGCCGCAGCGGTTACACCGGCGAGGTCGGCTACGAACTCCTGCCGCGGTGGGAGGACAGCGAGCCGTTGTTCCGTGCGCTTCTCGAGGCAGTGCGCGCCGAGGGTGGGCAGGCCGCCGGACTCGGTGCTCGTGACACTCTTCGTACCGAGATGGGTTATCCGCTGCACGGGCATGAGCTTTCGCTCGAGATTTCTCCGCTCGAAGCGCGCTGCGGATGGGCGATCGGTTGGAAGAAGCCGACATTCTGGGGCAAAGAGACCTTGACCGACGAGAAGGCTGCCGGCCCGGCTCGCAAACTCTGGGGGATCAAGGCTCTCGATCGCGGCGTGCTTCGTGCCGGCCTCGGTGTTCTGCGTGACGGCGAGGCAATCGGCGAGACCACCTCGGGGACGTTTTCGCCTTCGCTCAAAGTGGGAATTGCGTTGGCGCTCCTCGATTCCGGTGCCAATGTCTCGGCCGGCGACGAGATCGAAGTCGACGTCCGTGGTCGTGCTCTTCGGTGCGTCGTGGTGTCTCCTCCGTTCGTGGAGACCAACACCAAGTAGAGAGCTTTTTCACGTTCGATAGGATTGCGCCCATGACAGGTGCCGCCGATTTCGTTCGTGTTCAGAGCTCGTCCCCGAAGTCCGACGCCGAGCGCCGTGACATTTTGGCGGCGCCCGGCTTCGGGCGGCACTTCACCGACCACATGGTCTCGATCGACTACACCGCGGGCAAGGGCTGGCACGACGCCCAGGTGTTGCCGTACGGAAACATCGAGCTCGATCCGGCCGCAATGGTTTTGCATTACGGACAGGCCATCTTCGAGGGCCTCAAGGCATACCGTCAGCCGGGTGGCGAGATCAGCTCGTTCCGCGTCGAGGCCAACGCCGAGCGTTTCGCAGCATCTGCGCGCCGTCTGGCCATGCCGGAGCTCCCGTCGCAGATGTTCATCGATTCCATCACCGAACTGATCGACGTCGATCTCGACTGGGTTCCCGCAGCCGGTGGCGAGGACGCGCTCTACCTCCGTCCGTTCATGTTCTCCACCGAAGCCGGACTCGGTGTCCGTCCCGCCGACGAGTACCGCTACCTGCTGATCGCCTCACCCGCCGGTGCGTACTTCCCGCGCGGCGTCAAGCCGGTCAGTGTGTGGCTGTCCACCGAATACGTTCGCGCGGCCCCCGGCGGTACCGGCGCGGCCAAGTTCGCCGGCAACTACGCCGCTTCGCTCCTCGCCCAGGCGCAAGCCGCCGACGAGGGTTGCGACCAGGTGGTCTGGCTCGACGCCATCGAGCGCACGTACGTCGAGGAAATGGGTGGAATGAACCTGTTCTTCGTCTTCGGCTCCGGCCCCGACGCTCGCCTCGTGACGCCGTCGCTGTCCGGTTCGTTGCTGCCAGGCATCACGCGCAACTCGCTGCTCGCCCTTGCCGCCGATTCCGGTTTCGCCGTCGAGGAGCGCAAGATCAGCACCGACGAATGGCGCACCAAGTGCAAGAGCGGTGAAATCACCGAGGTCTTCGCTTGCGGCACAGCAGCAGTCATCACCCCCGTCGGACGTGTCAAGTCCGCCGAGGGCGAGTTCACCATCGCCGACGGCGAGCCGGGTGAAGTGACGATGGCACTGCGCGACACCCTCACGGGCATTCAGCGCGGCACCTTCGCCGACACCCACGGCTGGATGACCAAGCTTCACTGATCGCTGGTTCGTTCCGCGAGCAACCGCTCGCGGAAGAACTGCAGAATCTCGTCTCGAGCGACGGTGGTGGGCGATCCCGCCTCGTCGACGAGATGAGCCGTCACCACGCTGTGTGGATTGGCAATTACGTGTTCGAAGAACGGTGACGTTGTCGCGTTGGCCGCTTCGTCGGGCAGTACCTTCCCGACGAAGCGCTCGCCCAGGGCCTTCGAGTAGGCCGCGAATCGCTGTGCGCGGCAGAACGGGTCACCTTGAAAGCGGTATGCAAGCACCGTGAGGTCGTCGGCTTCGAGTCTCGAGCGCACGGCTTCGAGTTCTTCGGGCCCGCTGTCGGTTTCGTCCGGTCGATCGAGCGGTAACGACGGTTGGGCGAGAACCGGCGCGATGACCGAGGGTTCGAGCATCATCGACAACGCGAAGTTGCCGGTGAAGCACATCCCGATCACGCCAACGCCAGGACCGCCGCACTCCTCGTGCGCCGAAGCGGCGAGTGCACGCAGCCAACGGACCGCCGGACTCGGTTCGTCGACAGCGAGGGCGCGGAACTCCGCACTGACGCAGGCTCTCTTGAACACCGTCAGCCCCTCGTCCACTGTGGGGACCGCTCCGGCGCGCCCGAACAGAGACGGAACGAAGACAGTGAAACCGGCGTCGCGCACCCAGCGGGCAAATCGCGCTACATGCGGGCTGATGCCCGGCATCTCCGGCATGACGATAACTGCGGGACCGGCGCCGGCCACGTACACGGACTTCGCCACTGCGTCGATGGTGATCGTTCGACGGTCGAAGTCTTCGAGCGGATCGTCTTCGGTCATGCTCCGGTTCGGCACGGTGAGCCCTCTCAGTAGTCGAAACAATTCCTCTGCACAGTCTTTCGGCGGCGGGATCAACTACAGAAGAGGGCGGTTCGCCACGTTTTCGGGCTGGCTCGCCACACGCCTTATCCGGTGCCGCCGTTGCGGAATCGCTTTCGGTAGTCGGCCGGGCTGATGCCGACGCGGTCGGTGAACAGGCGACGGAAGGTTCCGGGATCCTGATAACCGATGTGCCCCAAGATCTTTCCGATAGACCAGTCGGTCGATTCCAACAACCGTTTCGCTTTTCGGATCCGTGCCCGCTGCAGGTAACTGCGCGGCGATTCCCCGGTCTCGTCCTTGAACTTCCGAAGCATGGTTCGGGTGCTGAGGTGAAAAGCATCGGACAGCAGATCCAAGTCGTAAGGCTCCGCCATCCGTTCGACCAGCCAACTTCCGACGTCGTCGGCGAACTGTGTGTGTTTGACGGGCAGCATCGAGTCGACGATGTACGGAGATTGACTGGTTCGGTTTTCGGGCGCCAGAGTAATTCTTGCAGTCGTTCGAGCAATCTTGTCGCCGAGATGCTCGCGCACGAGTGCTGTTGCGAGGTCGAGCGCGGCAGTGAACGCCGCAGTGGTGGTGACGCCGTCGTCCTGGACGATCAACGAGTCGGTTCGAACCGTCGCACCGGGGTAACGACTCGCGAGGTCCGCACCGTACAGCCACGACGTCGTACATCGGCGTCCGTCGAGCAGTCCCGCCTCGCCCAGCAGATACGCGCCGACGCAGACCGACGACACCCGAACGCCGCGAGCCTCGCACGCACGGATGAACTCGATTTCTCTGTCCCACAGCGACAAACGCGTCGTAGGGTCTTCGGACGGCACGAGGTCGAACCCCGGCACAACCAGGTGATCGATGTCGTGATGCCCCTCCTGCACCCCGAGCGAAAATCCACCTGCCGCAACTACGGGCGTGCCCGACGCTGCGATGACCGATACCTCGAAGGGGTCGGCGGATGCTCCATCAGCGACCCGATTCGCGATCAGGAGAAGGTCGGTGAAAACGAAGATCTCGGCCGCCAGGCAACCTTCGTACGCAAGGACACCTACTCGCACGACGTCGGATCACAGTCCGAGAGTGAGTCCGACGGCCGTCAGCGTCACAGTGAGTTCGAGTGCGAATCCGAGAACGTCTCCGTTGAGTCCGCCGAATCTACGGACGCAGTGACGCACGCACAGCACACTTGTCATCAGCGCCGACGCGGTCACGAGAGGGCCGAGCCACCACCGGTCGGTGGCAAAGCCGGAAGCGGCGATCAGCGGAACCGACCACACGATTGCGGCCCACAGCGGTTGTGAATCGGCGACGAGCGCACCGAATCCGCTCGGGCTCGACGCGAGAACACCTCGGCGGCAGGCAAAAACGACGGCCACACGACCCGCAGCGACAGATACGAGAACGGCGATCCACTGCGTGGGGGAGTCGGCAACAGCGAGGACGCCGAAGGAGACCGATTGCAGCCCAAGGAAGATGAACAGTGCCGCGACCCCGAACGGTCCGGCACCGCCGCTGTGCATGACCTCGCGGGCGCGCTCCGGTGGACCGTAACAACCCAGTCCGTCGACGGAGTCTGCCAGTCCGTCCACGTGCATCCCGCGTGTCCCGAGAGCGAGCGCACCGACCGTCAGCAAGCCTGCGAGATAGGGATTCAGGCCGATACTGGTTGTGCCCCAGAGCAGAAACGTCGCGGCAATGCCGAGAGCGATCCCGGTGAGCGGAGCTGCCGCGATGGCGCGACGACCGGCAGTTCGGTCGATGTCGGAGGGACCACGAACCGGAAGGACCGTCAGCCACGAAAAGGCCAGAGGCACTCCGGACAGCGGGCCCGCCATGCTCACTCCGCCGTATCGGTCTTGGTCAGGTCGATCGACTCGGGTTCGTCGGCAGGTGCGCTGCCCTGAGTGCTGACACCGGCTTCGGAGAATGTCGCCATCTTGCCCAGGATTGCCACTGCGCCCTGAAGAATCGGGAGCGCTGTGACTGCACCTGAACCTTCACCGAGACGCATGTCGAACTCGACGATCGGGTCGAGACCCATGCGGGTCAATGCGATGGTGTGGGCGGGTTCGGTGGAGCGGTGTCCGGCGACCCACCATTCACGTGCACCGAAAGCCAGTTCGTCGGCAACCATGGCGGCTGCGGTGACCACTACGCCGTCGAGGATCACCGGCGTACGACGCGAAGCTGCCTGGGCCAGAAAGCCGGCCATCGCGGCGAGGTCGGCACCCGAAGACGTGCGCAGCAGCGCGACTGTGTCGCGAACGTGCGGACGGGCGCGACGGAGAGCGTCGCGAATCGCTGCGGTCTTGCGGATCCACCCGGCGTCGTCGATACCGGTACCTCGACCCACGACCGCGACGGGTTCACTGTCCGTCAGGGCTGCGATGAGAACAGTTGCGGGCGTCGTGTTGCCGATGCCCATGTCACCGGCGATGAGAAGATCTGCGCCCCCGTCGATTTCCTCGTCCGCGATCGCTCGGCCGGCGGCGATGGCCTGAAGGGTTTCCTCGTTCGACATGGCGTCTTCGCGGTCGATGGACCCGGAAGACCTGCGCACCTTGTGGTTCGAGACGGACGGATCGGTATCGCCGTCCACTGCGATGTCGACGACGCGTACCGTGGCGCCGGCAACCTCGGCGAGGACGTTGACTGCCGCGCCGCCCCCGAGGAAGTTGGCGACCATCTGTGCGGTCACTTCCGGCGGATAGGCGGAGACGCCGTTGCGGGCGATTCCGTGATCACCCGCGAAGACGACGACGCGAGGCCGAGCGAAAGCGTGTGGGGGACAAACTCCTTGGCAGGCTGATGCCCAGCCGGCGAGAGCCTCCAGTCGGCCCAGCGAACCGGCCGGCTTGGTCAGATCACGCTGACGCGCGTCGGCCTGCGCTCGCACGACGAGGTCGGGCGGGGTGACGGGTTCGAAGTCGGCGCTACTGACTGGCGCGACGTCAGGGTTGGATTCTGGGTTGGCAACTGGATTCGCCCCTGGAGTGGCCCCTGAATTGGCGTCGGTACTCACATCGTGCCTTCCGGTTGTGCAGCAGTATCTTTCAAGATGAGCGGTAACCCTGCAACCACTAGTACGACACGATCGCACACCGCGGCGATACGAGCGTTGAGAGTGCCGATCTCGTCGCGGAACAATCGTCCCGACCGCGTCTCGGGGATGACGGCCAAACCCACTTCGGGGCTGACCAGCACCAGGTGTCCGCGATAGTTCTCGACACTGGCGACCAGGCTGTCCGCAGCGGGGGTGACGGTGCCGCGCGGAGCGTCCCAGGCGCCTTGCCGATCGAGTTCAGTGGTCAGCCACGTTCCCAGATCGTCGACCAACGTCGCTGTGTGTGAATCGCTTTCGAGCTGCGCCGCGAGGTCACCGGCAGCTGCGGTTTCGACAGTCGACCAATGAGAAGGCCGTCTGTTGCGGTGCTGGTCGATCCGGCTTTCCCAGTCTGCGTCGGTGACATCACGTCTGGCTGTCGCCAGGTACCGGATCGGTGCCGAACTTTCGGGTAAGTGGCCTGCACAAACCAAATCCTCGGCGTGCGCGGACTTACCAGACCGCGCGCCGCCGAGGACCAAAGTTCTATACGTGTTCGTCACGCTCAGATTGCGTCGCCCGGTCCCACACGAGGCTTCGGTGCGCGCAGCTTACGGATCTGCGACGCGCGAACGAACGCGTACCAGCCGAGCTTGAACCCGCCGTCGGTGCTGTCGGGGAAGCGCTCGGCGACGCGGTTGTTGATCATGCGACCGAGCCAGATGCCTTCACCGACCATGAAGAGCATCATCACGAGCATTGCCAGCGTGACGATCTGCTGGAGCGCGGGCGTGACGAACATCGTCATGATGAGGATCAATGCGAGCGGCATGAACAGCCCGACGAGGTTGCGGCGAGCGTCGATGAAATCACGGACGTAGGCGCGAACCGGTCCCTTGTCGCGGGGGAGCAGGTACTTGTCCTCGCCGGCGAGCATGCGGGCGCGGCGGTCTGCCGACGATGCGCGACGCTCGGCGGCTTCGGCCTTGCGGTCCTCCTTGGAGCCGCGGGTCGACTTACGGCGGGCGCGGGCTTCCTTCGCGGTCAGCGGGGCAGGGGCAACGGGGCCACGCCTCTTCGCCTCGGCGTCACGACGCTTGGGTGTGGGGCGGCCCTTGCCCACCTGCTCGATGGGCGCCTCTTCGGAGGCCGAGGATGCCTCAGTGCCCTCGACGTCACGTTTGTCGGAGTTGTCTGAGTCACCGCGGCGTAGCAATTTCACACCTCCAGGCTATTGGATAAGTGCACGGTCTGGGAAACCGACCTCGGTCTTTCTGAAAAACCCGATCGCCCGAGGCACTGAAACGCGCGAGATCGTGAAACATCGGGGTCATTCGGGACTCTTAGACTTCCGCTATGCGGGTAATAGTTGCTCCAGATTCGTTTGGTGAGACGTTGACGGCCGTCGAGGCGGCTGAGTCCATTTCTGCCGGTTGGCGACGTGGCCGACCCGAAGACGACGTCGTCACCGCGCCACAATCCGACGGTGGTCCGGGTTTCGTCGACGTCTTGGCCACGGCTGGGGGCGACATCCGGACCGCACGGGTGCCTGGGCCACTGACCGTGGGCGTCGACGCCGCGTGGCTGTTGGATTCGGACACGGCGTACATCGAGTCCGCCGAGGCTGTCGGGCTCGGTCTGCTCGGAGGTCCGCCGACACGGGACAGCGCACTCGCCGCGCACAGTCGCGGTGTCGGAGAACTGATCGCAGTCGCGCTCGAGGCAGGCGTGAAGACGATTGTCGTCGGACTCGGTGGGAGTTGCTGCACCGACGGGGGACGAGGGCTGGTGGAGGCGCTGGGCGGCTTGGAGGCTGCAAGGGCGGCTACGGCGGGCATTGCGTTGGTCGCGGCCACCGACGTCGAACACGTACTTCTCGGCGAGCACGGTGCGGCAGCGGTGTTCGGCCCGCAAAAGGGCGCCGACGCCGATGCCGTCTCTGTCCTCGAAGCGAGAAACGCGAGATGGGCCGAACAGTTGGAGTCCGCCACCGGAAAACGAGTGTCGGATTTTCCGGGTGCCGGCGCCGCAGGTGGTATCGGTGCTGCGCTGTTCGCCCTCGGTGCAGAGCGGCGATCGGGGGCCGACGTCGTTGCCGATCGCACCGGCCAGGCGGCGCTATTGGCTTCCGCTGACCTGGTGATCACGGGTGAAGGCAAGTTCGACCACCAATCTCTGCGCGGCAAACTCGTCACGACGCTTGCTTCGGCCGGGGCGGCACACGGAGTTCCGACGCTCGTCTTTGCCGGTCAGGTGACGCTCGACGCGGCGGACTATTCGTCAACCTCGATAGTCGCGACAAAATCGGTGACGGAGTTCGCCGGGTCGGTGGAACGTGCGATGGAGGAAGCGTCGGCGTGTCTCGAGGGACTCGCCGAACACACGGCACGGGAGTGGAAGATCTGGCGCGGCGCCCGGAGCTGAGGATCCACAAGCGTCGACGCGCCGTTGCCGTGTCGGGAAGACCGGATAGGATGAAGACGAATCGCACCCGGTAAGGACTGGCGGGAATAAGTCGGCAGCGGCGTACCGTTGAAGCGTTCACGGGTTGGTACGAACATTAGGGAGAGCCCATGACTGTGCAGAACGAGACCGCCACCCACGGCGTCAAGATGACCGAGGCCGCATCCGCCAAGGCGAAGGCACTCTTCGATCAGGAGGGTCGCGACGACCTCGCGCTGCGTATCGCAGTGCAGCCCGGCGGCTGTGCCGGACTGAAGTACCAGCTGTTCTTCGACGACCGCACGCTCGACGGTGACCTCACTGTCGACTTCAACGGCGTCAACCTGGTTGTCGACCGGATGAGCGCGCCGTACGTCGAAGGTGCGTCCATCGACTTCCTCGACACCATCGAGCAGCAGGGCTTCTCGATCGACAACCCCAATGCAACAGGCTCCTGCGCCTGCGGTGACTCGTTCAACTGAGTCTGTCGATCACAACTCAATTCACAAACACCTGACGCGGAACCGACATTCGGTTTCGCGTCAGTTGTTTGTGGTGACTCGCCTGCAGACCGTTCCGATCTGACGGCTCGGGCGCCGATGACGGCGCTACGGGCGGTAACGTGAACTTTTGCTCCTCTTTCATTCTTGTACTCACTTCGCTGAAAGGCCACGATCCGTGACTATTGCGGTAACCGGTTCCATCGCCACCGACCACTTGATGCGCTTCCCCGGCCGCTTCGCCGATCAGCTCCTCGCCGATCAGCTCGCCCACGTTTCGCTGAGTTTCCTGGTGGACGATCTCGTGATTCGCCGCGGTGGTGTCGGCGGCAACATCGCTTACGCCATGGGCGTGCTCGGTGGGTCCCCGCTACTCGTCGGCGCAGTCGGTGCCGACTTCGCCGAGTACCGCACGTGGCTCGAGGACAACGGCGTCGACTGCAGTGCGGTCCGTATCTCGGACAAGGCACATACGGCGCGTTTCGTGTGCACCACCGACGAGGACATGGCGCAGATCGCGTCGTTCTACCCCGGTGCGATGAGCGAGGCCCGCGAGATCGAACTCGCGGCAGTGGCCAAGACTGCGGGCGCAGTCGAGCTGGTGCTGATCGGCGCCAACGACCCCGAGGCCATGGTTCGCCATACCGACGAATGCCGTCTGCTCGGAATCCCGTTCGCAGCGGATCCGTCGCAGCAGCTTGCTCGCCTGTCCGGTGACGAGGCCAAGGCGCTCATCCACGGTGCGAAGTACTTGTTCACCAACGAGTACGAGTGGGGTCTGCTTCAGCAGAAGACTGGTCTGAGCGAGGAAGAGATCCGCGCGCAGGTCGGCATTCGTGTCACCACCCTCGGCTCCAAGGGTGTGGAAATTGTTGACGCCGAAGGTAATTGGGTGCGCGTCGACGTAGTGCCCGAGACCGGCAAGGTGGATCCGACGGGCGTTGGCGACGGTTTCCGCGCCGGGTTCCTGCTCGCACACGGCGCTGGCCTGAGCTTCGAGCGCGCCGCACAGCTGGGATCTTTGGTCGCTGTGCTGATCCTCGAGACCGTGGGAACGCAGGAGTGGGTGTTCAATCGCGACGAGGCTCTCAAGCGCCTTACCGACGCTTATGGAAGTGCGGCAGCGGACGAGATCGCGACGATCCTGCCGAAGTAGGACTCCGCCCCGTGAGTGGTTGAGGAGTCCGGAGACTCCCTGACCACTCACGGGGCCGAAGGCCTAGATGTTGACCGGGTACACCGGTTCCTGGATCTGCGGCACGATGCGCTTCTCCACGAAGATCCCGTGCCAGACCATGAACGTCAGCACGGTCCACAGGCGTCGGCTGTGGTCGGACACGCCCTCGCGGTGATCGTTGAGCATCTTCACGACGGCCTGCTTGTCGAAGATGTGGTCGGTACCCGACTCCTCGATCTGCAGATGTGCCCAGTCGAAGAGTTCGGTGCCGCGCAGCCAATGGCGCAGGGGAACCGGGAATCCGAGCTTCGCACGGTGCAGAACATGGTGCGGCACAATGCCTTCCAGGGCCTGACGCAGTGCGTACTTGGTTGTGTCCTTCGTAATCTTCTGATCGAGCGGCACGCGTGACGCTACGTCGAAGACCTCGGGATCGAGGAACGGCACACGCAGTTCCAGCGAGTTGGCCATCGTCATCTTGTCGGCCTTGACGAGGATGTCGCCGCGCAGCCAGGTGAACAGGTCGAGATGCTGCATCCGGGCAACCGGATCCCAGTCCCGTGACTGCGCGTAGATCGGCGCGGTGACGTCCTGGTGAGTCCACTCGGGGCGGAAATCGCGAAGGACGGCGCGGAGTTGAGCGTCGTTGAAGCTACGAGCATTGCCGTAGTAGCGCTCCTCGAGGGTCAACGAACCGCGATTGAGCAGACTCTTGCCGCGAGTACCGTCCGGGATGCGTTCGGACAACTTGCCCGCAGCCCGACGCAATCCCTTGGGGAGGTACTCGAAAGGCTTGAGCGACAACGGTTCACGGTAGATCGTGTAGCCGCCGAACAGCTCGTCGGCACCCTCGCCGGACAGCACCACCTTGACGTGCTTGCGGGCTTCCTTGGCGATGAACCACAGCGGAATCAATGCCGGATCGGCTACCGGGTCGTCGAGGTACCAGACGATCTCGGGAATGGCAGCGGCGAACTCGGCGGGGGAGACCACCTTGACAACGTGCTTCGCGCCGATCGCCGCGGCAGATTCTGCAGCGACGTCGACCTCGGAATAGCCCTCACGTTCGAAACCGGTCGTGAAGGTGATCAGGTTGGGGTTGTGGCGCATCGCCAGCGCCGCGATCGCCGTGGAGTCGATACCACCGGACAGGAACGAACCGACGGTGACGTCGGCGCGCATGTGCTTGGCGACCGAATCCTCGAGTGCCTCGGCGATTTCCTGGTAGCGCGCCTTCTCGGTGCCAGGTGCAAAAGGCTTGGCCGGGAACTTCGGCGTGAAGTACCGCGTGAACGTGGGTTCCTCGCCCGGACGCACCCGAGCGAAGCTGCCCGACTCCAGGCGTCGGATCTCCTTGTGCAGTGTTTCCGGCTCCGGTACGTACTGCAGAACGGTGTAGTGCTCGATGGCGCGCGGATCCAGCTCGGTACCGATGCCGATCAGATCGGTGAGTTCGAGCAGGCTCTTCTTCTCACTGCCGAACGCGGTGCCGCCGGCGCCGGTAGCAATGAACAGCGGCTTGATCCCGAACGGATCGCGCGCGATGAACAGCTCGCGTGTGTCGGTGTCCCAGATCGCGAACGCGAACATTCCGCGTAGGCGCCGGACCGCATCCTCACCCCAGTAGTGGAATGCAGCGACGATGGCCTCGGAGTCGCCCTCGGTGAAGAACTTGGCGTCGTGGTCCTTGACCAGTTCGGCGCGGATCTCCAGGTAGTTGTAGATCTCGCCGTTGAACGTGAGCGCATAACGCTCCGGGTTCTCCGGTGGGCCCCAACGCAGCGGCTGGTGGGAATGAGCGATGTCGATGATCGCCAGGCGGTTGAACCCGAAGACGAGGTGGTCGTCGTTCCACGTCCCGTGTTCGTCCGGCCCGCGGTGACGAAGGCAATGCATCGCCTGGTCGACCCGCGAGACGGCGTCCTCGCTGGTTCCGCCAGATGTCAGTAGCCCGAGCAGTCCACACACAGCGTCCGGTTCCTCGATTCAGAATTTTTGTAGAGAAGGCTCCCGGACACGAGTGTCGGGGAGAGGTCAACGAACTCTTGTCGAAAGTATGCCGCAGATCGACGTCCCTGCCGATCGCGGCGGAACGAATCGACGTGATGTGCGTCGCCGAAACGACCTGAGCCGTTCCTGAGCAGCACCTGAGAGAGCTGTGTGACGTCCGCCGCGACACGGGCGAGGACCCGAGGATGGATAGCGCCCGGCTTTGGTCTACGCTGCGTAGTAATTGGGCCTTCCCTCCGGGCATGCCCTAGTTGAATTTTGTGGCGATCAGGAAGGCGTGAACGTGGCGCAAGGTCGGATCCTTCGGCGAGCGGGGCTGGCAGTATCTCTGGGCATTGCTGCCTTGCTGCTGTCGGGTTGCTCCATCGACAACGAAGTGCTTCGTTTCGGGTGGCCTTCGGGCATCACCCCGGAGGCGACGCGCATGCGTGAGCTGTGGACGTGGTCGGTTGTAGCCGCCCTCGTCATGGGTGTGCTGGTGTGGGGGCTGGTCTTCTGGGCCGTCATCTTCCACCGCAAGAAGAAGGACTCGCCGGAATTCCCGCGTCAGACGGCATACAACGTGCCTCTCGAACTCGGTTACACGGCAGTTCCCTTCGTCATCATCGCGGTTCTCTTCTACTTCACCGTCATCGTCCAGAACCATGTTCTGGACAAGACGGACAACCCTGACGTCGTCGTAGACGTCACGGCATTCCAGTGGAACTGGAAGTTCGGCTACCGCTCCATCGAGTTCGGCGACGGCAGTGCCAAGTACAACGGCATCGACGTCGAAGCCGAAGAGGCTGCCAAGGCCGAGGGCTCCACTGTCAACGATCACGGCGAAGAAGTTCCCGGCCCGATCCACGGCAACAGCACCGAGGACCTGAGCTACCTGCACTACGACAAGATCGAGACTGTCGGCTCCAGCCAGGAGATCCCGATCCTCGTTCTGCCCACCGGCAAGCGGATCCAGTTCGAACTCGCTTCCTCGGACGTCATCCACGCTTTCTGGGTGCCTGAGTTCCTGTTCAAGCGCGACGTTCTCCCGAACCCCAAGGAGAACCACTCGGACAACATCTTCCAGATCAGTGAGATCGAGAAGGAAGGCGCGTTCGTCGGGCGTTGTGCAGAAATGTGTGGCACGTTCCACGCGATGATGAACTTCGAGGTTCGTGCGGTTTCGCCCGAGGACTTCGCCAAGTACATCGAACTGCGCAAGGGTGACGCGGAGGGCAAGGGTGGTCTGACGACCGCCGAGGCCCTGCAGGCAATCGGTCAGTCGCCGGTGGCTACGTCGACCACGCCGTTCAACACCGACCGCGAGTACCGTCAGGCAACCGTCGCCACTGCAGGCAACTGAGCCGGCCAGCCTCTTCACTGAACAAGGACAAGTGCTGATATGAAGATCGAAGCCAAGCTCTTCGAGATCCTGACGATGTTCTTCATTCTCGTCGCGATCATCTACGGAGTGTTCACCGCTCTGTCACGCACAGGTATCGAGTGGGCCGGACTGACGGCCATCGTCCTGTCTGCAGGTCTGACGCTCATCGTGGGTACCTACTTCCGCTTCGTTGCCCGTCGTCTGGACACCCGTCCCGAGGACTACGACGACGCAGAAATCTCGGATGGTGCAGGAGAACTGGGCTTCTTCAGCCCGGGTAGCTTCTGGCCGATCCTGCTTGCCGCCGCAGCTGCACTCGCGGCAGTGTCGCTGGCGTACTTCCAGCCGTGGCTCATCGCAGTCGCAGTTGTCTGTGTGCTCGCCGCAGCTGCAGGCCTGGTGTTCGAGTACTACACCGGACCCGAGAAGCACTAGTTTCACCCGCACTCCAACAGAGGCGCCGCACCCACCCGGGTACGGCGCCTCTGTTGTCGTATCTACGAGTTGCGGTACGAGGGTGCCGATTACCCAACCGCTCTTTGTCAATCGTGGAGCGAGTATTCGAGGTCGTAGCGGTGCAGACCGTCGACGATCTCTAGCTCGAGAGTGCCTGAGATGCCCTTCAGCTCGCCGGTTCCGGACCCCGGCACGATCTCGTACAGAAGCTTCTGCGTTCCGTTGATCATCTGACCGAACTGCTGCAGTGCGAACGATCCCACAGCTTCGTCGACCTGCCCGGTGACAAACTCCAAAGCGACGTAGCCCGCTTCACCGGTTGTCGGATCGCCGGCAGACAGCATGAGTCCGGTCGATGTGCCCTCGACGCCGCCGATGAACGTCTTGTCGAACTCGAAGCGCCCGACGCGTCCGGAGAGCTCAGGATCGGCGGGGCGGAGATCGATCTCGAAGGTGCCGCGTGCATGGGATGTCATGGTCCGAGTATCTCACCAGGCGGCAACGCCTCGAGGGGACTACCGAGAACGTGCAACACTCCGTAGATGATCCTCGAACATGCCGTCCTGCAGGTCGATCCGTCGCAGTCAGCGCGATTCGAGGCCGCGTTCGATGTGGCCCGAACCGTCATCTCCGAGGTCCCCGGATTCATCAGGCTGCGACTCTCGCACTGCCTGGAATCGCCGGAGCGGTATCTCTTGCTCGTCGAGTGGGAAGACGTGGAGTCACACACCATCGGGTTCCGTCAGTCCACGGGATACGAGAAGTGGCGAGAACTTCTCCACCACTTCTACGAGCCGTTCCCGACGGTGGAGCACTATTCAACTGTGCTCGAGGTCTAGCAAGGCGTCGTGCTCGCTGTTGTCGGCGCTCAGACGTCGAACCGGGGGAGTGGTGACCCACTGGAGGTTGTCATGCTGAATTGCTCAGAGAACGAGTGAGGCCCCGAACCGGAATCCGGTTCGGGGCCTCACTCGTCAACTGTCGTTCTTAGTGGAGTTCTCCACTGGAACCATCGGACTTGCCGTTGGTTCGGTTCTGGTAGTCCAGAAGGATCTGAAGCTGCTCGTGCTCAGCTTCGTGATGAGCGGCTTCGAGAGCCTCGCTCTCCTCGACTGGGTCAGCGGTGATGAGGCTACCGCTACCGGGCTTGCCGGCGAGGCCGAGCTTGTTCATCTTCTTCGGGACAGCGGCACCCTGGTACTCGAGCGGGATCGGGTGTCCGTGCTCGTCGACGGGGCCGAGCGGCTGGTGGATCTCGATGTACTGACCGTTCGGCATCCGCTTGATGATGCCGGTCTCGATGCCGTGTTCGAGGACTGCACGGTCACTGCGCTGCAGGCCGATGCAGAACCGGTACGTCACGAAGTACGCGATGGGCGGAAGGATGACCATGCCGATACGGCCGATCCACGTCATTGCGTTCAGCGAGATGTGCAGGTGGTACGCGATGATGTCGTTGATGCAGGAGATCGTGAGCACCAGGTAGAACGCGATGGACATCGCACCGATAGCGGTACGGACCGGCACGTCGCGCGGGCGCTGCAGGATGTTGTGGTGAGCGTCGTCTCCGGTGAGACGCTTCTCGATCCACGGGTACGCGATCAACAGTGCGAAGACGAGGCCCATGATCAGGGCGACGGCGAACACAGCGGGGATCGTGTAGCGGCCGAACAGGTAGATCTCCCACGCCGGCCACAGTCGAGCAAGGCCGTCCGTCCACATCATGTAGATATCGGGCTGGGAACCTGCCGAGACCTGTGACGGGTTGTACGGACCGATGTTCCACACGGGGTTGATCTGGAACAGACCACCGAGCAGTGCGAGCACGCCGAAGGTCATGGCGAAGAACGCGCCACCCTTCATTGCGAAGACCGGGAGGATGCGGACGCCGACTACGTTCTGTTCCGTACGGCCGGGGCCGGGGAACTGCGTGTGCTTCTGGTACCAGACCAACGCGAGGTGGCCGGCGATCAGAGCCAGGATGATGCCCGGGAACAGCAGCACGTGAGCGACGTAGAGACGCGGGATGATGAGGTCGCCGGGGAAGTCGCCGTCGAAGATCAGCCAGTGCATCCAGGTACCGACGATCGGGATACTCATCGTGATACCACCGAAGGCGGCGCGGAGGCCGGTGCCCGAGAGCAAGTCGTCGGGGATGGTGTAACCGAAGAAGCCTTCGAACATCGCCAGGATGAGCAGCAGGCAGCCGATGACCCAGTTCGCTTCACGCGGACGACGGAATGCGCCGGTGAAGAAGATGCGAGCGAGGTGAACGATGATCGACGCCGCGAACATCAGTGCAGCCCAGTGGTGAATCTGGCGAACGAAGAGACCGCCGCGCACCTCGAAGGAGATGTTCAGGGTCGTCTCGTAGGCGCGAGACATCGTGACACCGCGCAGCGGCTGGTATGCGCCCTGGTAGACGACGTGTGCCATCGACGGATCGAAGAACAGTGTCAGGAACACACCGGAGATCAGCAGGATCACGAAGCTGTAGAGCGCGATCTCGCCGAGCATGAAGGACCAGTGCGTCGGGAAGACCTTGTTGATCTGCCGGCGCATGCCTGCGGCGAGGTGGTAGCGGGAGTCCATAGCCTCCGCTTGTCCAGCCGCTGCCGCGCTGATCTTGGACGGTTTGGTTGTTGTTGTGGTCACGGTCGACGCTCCCAAAATGCCGGGCCGAGTGCTTCGATGAAGTCACCGTCGGCGACCAGGAAGCCCTCTTCGTTCACTGTAATAGGCAACTGCGGAAGTGCGCGAGCAGCGGGACCGAAGATCGGCTTGCCGTAGGTCAGTGCGTCGAACTGCGACTGGTGGCAGGGGCACAGAATACGGTTGCTCTGCTGTTCGTAGAGCGAGGTGGGGCAACCCAGGTGGGTGCAGATCTTCGAGTACGCGAAGTAATCGCCGTAGTTGAAGCTCTCCTGGCCCTTGCGCTTGGTGACACGCGCGGTGTCTTCCGTGCGGAGGCGGATGAGCATCACCGAGTTACGAATGCCGCGCAGTGCTGCGAGCAGAGCGTGCTCGTCGCCACGGTCGGACTCGCGGAACGGGAAGACCGTTTCCATCGAACCGGCATCGAGATCTTCCGGGCGAACGAGGACGATGTCCTCGGGACGGCCGGTGTCACGACGCAGGTAGATGGTCTCGCCCGGGTAGTTCGGGGTCCAGCCGGACACCCACAGGGGTGAGTCGTCGCCCTTGGCCCACGGGTTCTTGATGAGTCCACCGAGAGGCATGACCATCATGACGCCGAGAGCGCCACCGCCGAACATCAAGCTGCGCTTGATGGCCTTGCGGCGGGGGAGGGTGGACGTATCGAGGGTGTCGCCGAGCTCGGCGACGATCGTGCGACGATCGACCTCGGTGGATCCACCGTCGTGGCGGTCCTGGATCGAGACCTCTTCGGGGATGAACTTCTTGGTGAACTGAACGGCACCGATGCCGACGCCGAGGATCGCCAGACCCATGGTCAAGCCGATCAGCGGGGTGTACAGGCTGTACTTGCCGTAGTTCTCGTCACCGGCACCTGCATACTCCCAGGGCCAGAACAGGTAGATCGCGATGAATGCGATCGCCGAAACGCCGGCGAGGCCGAACCAGAAGGCGACGTTGCGCTCGGCGCGCTTTTCCGCCCTGGTGCCCTTTACCGACCAACGATCACGGCGGTAGACGACATCGACGCCATCGAGATTGGTACCCAGCTTGACCAGGTCGTCGCGTGACATCGCGTCGAGCTCTTCATCTGTGTACTTCTTAGGCGTATCGCCGCCATGCTGGCCAGCGTCGCTCATGACCTTGCTCCGATCCACAATGCTGCACCGACGACAGCGATGATTCCGACGGCCCACATGGCGAGACCCTCAGAGGCCGGACCGAGGCCACCGAGCCCGTACCCACCGGGGTCCTTCGACTCGCCCGACGACTTGACGTAGGCGATGATGTCCTTCTTCTCCTCGATCGTCAGCTGACGATCCGAGAACTTCGGCATGTTCTGGGGGCCGGTAACCATGGCAGCGTAGATCTGCTGCTCGCTGGCCGGATCCAGGACCGGGGCGTACTTGCCCGAGGACAGTGCGCCACCGCGGCCGGTGAAGTTGTGGCACGACGCGCAGTTGAGCCGGAAGAGCTCACTGCCGCGTCCGATGTCGCCACCGCGCAGCGAGGACTGGGCGATTTCGCCGTTCTCGTCGCGGATGAGCGTCGGGCCGCCGCCGTTGGCCTGGATGAAAGCGCCGAGGGCGTCGGTCTGCGCAGCATCGAACTTGGGGTCCTTGCGTGCAGCCTGGGCCTCGTTGCGAGCTGCGGGCATACGACCAGAGGAGACCTGGAAGTACACGGCTGCTTCGCCGACGCCGATGAGGCTGGGACCGCGGTCCTGCACGCCCTGCAAGTTCGCGCCGTGGCACGTGATGCATGACGTGTCGTAGAGCTGCTTGCCTTCACGAATCAGGGCTGCTGAATCGTCGCTGGCGGTCGCAACCTGCGGAGCTGGTGTCAACGCCGAAGCGAGGAAACCTGCGCTGATCAATCCCATCATCAATACGAGCGCGCCGGTAACGCGCCGGCGGATTTTCCGCTGGCGACGCGACTTCGCGGCATTCGCTGAGTTATCGGATGCGGGAGGGGGGGATGAACTCATCTGTATCCCTTTGGTATGTCGGGACGGAACTGGACGTCAGGGGCTGCCTGGGGCGTACAGCTGATTAACGGATGAAATAAATCGTGGCAAACAGCGCGATCCACACGATGTCGACAAAGTGCCAGTAGTACGAAACAACGATCGCGGCGGTGGCCTGGGCGGGCGTGAACTTGCTGACCCGGGTACGTGCGATCAAGAAGACGAAGGCGATGAGACCGCCGATGACGTGCAGACCGTGGAAGCCGGTGGTCATGTAGAACACCGAGCCGTACACGCTGCTCGAAATCGTGGTGCCCTCGTGCACAAGGTGGTAGTACTCGTAACCCTGGCCGGAGACGAAGAACGCCCCCATGATCAAGGTGATGGTGTACCAGCGACGAAGTCCGAAGACGTCGCCACGCTCAGCCGCGAAGACACCCATCTGGCAGGTGAACGAAGATGCGATAAGCACCAAGGTCACCGGCACGGCCAGATACAGGTTCAATTCGGTTGGCTCCGGCGGCCAATTTCCGTTCGCCTGAGCTCGTGCCACGAAGTACATGGCAAAGAGCCCTGCGAAGAACATGAGCTCACTTGACAACCACACGATGGTGCCAACGCTGACCATATTCGGCCGGTTCAGCGAGTGCACGCGTTGGGTGATTGCCGATCCTGAAGTCCCTACTGCGCTCGTCACAGACAGAAGTATGACGCTTCGTCGTAAGAGACGACCACTCGGGTCCACCATCGGCGCGTCGCTCGGCTCGAGTTCGCGGGATCCGGCGGCGAACGCGCTGGTGGCGTGGTCGGAATATGCTGGCGCGATGGCAGCTACACACAAGAGTAGACCGTGGTTCCTGAGAATTTTCGGCACGAAGATTCCGACGCCGCTCGACGCGGCGCGGTCGGATCTGGTCGTCGTTGCCGAGGGCTTCGACGACGCCGAGGCGAGTTCGACCGCTCTCGAACGTGCCGGCTCCACCGAGCCGGAGTTTCGGGCGGAGTCCGAAGTGGTTCTGCGGCACCATCTCGACCTGCCGGAGGACTCGGTTGCCGATGCCGAGAACATCGTCGCTCAGGACGGATATGTGCGAGGCGCGAGTCGGCCCGAGGACGTGACTCAGGCGGTCGAGAATTCGGTTCGCGTCATCTTCGAGCGTGTCCAAATCCTTGACGCCCTGCATTGCTCCCAGGAGCGATCACGAATGGCCGGTCTGGCGCAGCGACTCGGTGGTTCCGTCGCCGGGTGGGACGCGCTCCAGCCCCCGATTCTTGCGGAGGCGACGCCCAAACGCGGTCGCCGAAAGACCTGAGCGGCCCTATTCGGTTTCCTTGCTACCTCACTGACTAGGCTGCGAGGGTCATCGGCAGCACAAAATGGCAGCACGAAACGACAGCTCGAAACGACAGCTCGAAACGACAGCTCGAAATCCAGCCCACATGAACGACAAGGGGACCAAGGCACTATGGCCGGCACCGACGCATCCAACGCCGTGAACGTCGATTCGAGTGCAGTGGTGCGGTCGTGGCCGATGATTCTCGGTCTGCTCACGGACGGCAGTGACCTGTCGGAAGCCGACAGTCGGTGGGCGATGGGCGAGATCATGTCGGACAATGCCACTTCCGCTCAGATCGCCGCTTTCGGCGTCGGGCTGAAGATGAAGGGCGAAACCCCCGCGGAGTTGGAAGGGCTCGCCGGCGCGATGCTCGAACACTCCCGGCGCGTGCCGGTCGATTCCGACGTGGTCGACATCGTCGGCACGGGTGGCGACCGCTCCAACACGGTCAACATCTCGACGATGGCCTCGATCGTGGTTGCCGCGTCCGGTGTGCGAGTTGTCAAGCACGGCAACCGCGCTGCTTCGTCCAAGAGCGGTGGCGCAGACGTGCTCGAGGCGCTCGGCGTTCGCATCAACCTCGGCCCGGAGCAGGTTGCGAGGTGCGTCGAAGAGGTCGGCATCGGCTTTTGTTTCGCGCCGGTCTTCCATCCCGCACTGCGCTTTGCGGCGGTGCCTCGCAAGGAAATCGGCATCCCGACGGCATTCAACGTGCTCGGTCCACTGACCAATCCGGCTCGTCCGCGTGCCGGGCTGATCGGGTGCGCATTTCCGAAGCTGATCTCGGTCGTCGCGGGAGTCCTTGCGCAGCGCGGTAATTCGGCGTTGGTGGTGCGTGGAGACGACGGACTCGACGAACTGACCACATCGACGACTTCGACGGTTCACATCGTCGGCGGTGGAAGTGTGCGAACTGTCACGCTGGATCCGCGCGACCTCGGAATCGACCGCGTTCCTCTCGAAGAGTTGCGCGGAGGAGACGCCGAATTCAACGCCACCGTCGCCCGAACGCTGCTTTCCGGACAGAAGGGGCCGGTCCGGGACGCGGTCTTGCTGAACGCGGGAGCGGCCATCGCGGCGTTCAACGGTGTCGGTGACGATCTCGAGGGTGCGATCTCCGCCGGGATGACTGCAGCCGCTGCCGCGATCGACAGCGGCGCCGGCGCTGAACTGCTTCACAAGTGGGCGGCACTCACCGCCGAACTGGCCGACCAAGCCTGATCGACGAGCTACTCGCCCAGCGAGAAACCGGCCTCGACGTCTGCGCTGGAGAATGACTGGAAGGCGATGTGTGTGGCGGTTCGGAGAACGCCGGGCACCTTGTTGATTCCTCCGGTGACCACGTCGGCGATCTGGGCGTGGTCACGTACCTTCACGATGGCGATCAAGTCGACGTCACCTGCGCACGAGTAGACCTCCGTCACTCCGGACAGGTCGGCGACGGCCTGCGCGGTTTCCGGGATCCGAGCGGACTCGGCGTGAATCATGACGATGGCGTTGATCATTTCTCTCCTCGATTTCCCGGTGGGTTGTGATGACCCGGTGGTTTCGATCGAGCTTAGGGGTGCCGCTCCGTCGTTACGTCATCGATGTTCGGATTCGGTACCGGCCCGCGCGAGTCGGCACCAGGCTTCCCACTTGCCGGCGCCGCCCGCAGGTTCGACGTAGCCGGATGTCGCCGACACGATTCGGACACCGTCCGATGCGAGCCACCGTGCGATCAGGCCCAGTTCTTCGGGTGACGCGCCGCGGAACGGTGCGTCGTCCGGTAGGACGGTTTCGGCGGCCGCGGTGATGGCGTCGACGACGGGCATCGGGTGAGTTCCACGTCTGGCGAGCCCGGCGGACGCGAGACGTCCGGAACGGATCACCGACAGCTCCCAGCCGCCGTCCCCGGTGGGACGGGCGAGAATCAGTTGTTCGATCGCCGCGACTGCTGCAAGTCGCTGAGTGCGCCGCACTGCGGTAGAGACTGCGACCGTTCGGTCACGCAGACGAGCAGCATTCTCGAACAACGCGTGTTCGGACAGCTCGTCTATTCGCGCCTGCATTTGTTGGAGGGGAGCGTCGTTGGTTCCCCGGAAGAATCCACGCACAGTCTCAGGGGCGGCCGCGTAGTCCTGCGCAGTGAGTTCCGGTGCCCAGGAGGCGGGACACGCCCCCAGTTCGCGAGCGGGGCAGTCAGGGCCGTGAACGGCGCCGCGCCCGAGACGTTTGGTGCACGTGCGTAGGCGGCTGAACTCTGCGACGGTGTCGGCGACTTCTACTGCGTCGCCGCGAGAGGTGAACGGGCCGATCGAATCGGCCGTAGGCGTGCGAACCACGGACAGTCTGGGAAACGCCTCGTCGGTGAGAGTGATCCACCATCCTCTTTTGGGGAATTTGGAGCGACGGTTGTACGGGGGTGCATGCGCGCTCAGTAGTCGTAGTTCACGCACCCCTGCCTCGAGCGCATGGGCGCACTCGACATGGTCGACGCGGGTGGCGAGCGCGACCATTTCCTTCATCCGGCCGCGGGTCTCCGAACCGGTGAAGTAGTTGCGGACGCGGCGTCGAAGGTCGGTAGCAGTTCCTATATAGAGGGCTTCGTCCGAAGGGCCTCGGAAAAGGTAGACACCCGGGCTTCGCGGCAGGTTTGCGGCGAAGGACCGTTTGGCCCGCTGATGTGAGGAAATGTTGGGCAGGTAGTCGACGAGTTCGCTGTAACTGTGGACGCCTTGGTTCCCGACTCTGTCGATCAACCCGTGTAGGACGTCGACGGTCGCACGCGCGTCGTCGAGCGCGCGGTGCGTCGGTTGGGTGGTCACCTGGAAGAGATGGGCGAGTGCGGAGAGTTTGACCGAAGGCGCCTCGTCGCGGGTGAGCACGCGCCTGGCGAGCTTCACAGTGCACAGCACACGGAACGCCGGCCACGGGCGTGCGCTGCGTGACGCCGCTGCTTTGAGGAAGCCGATGTCGAAGGGCGCGTTGTGTGCCACCAGCACCGCACCCTCGGCGAATTCGAGAAAAGCGGGTAGGACACGTTCGATCGGAGGTGCGCCGATCAGCATGGCGGTGGTGATTCCGGTCAGTTCGACGATGTACGGCGGAATCGATCGGCCGGGGTCGACGAGTGTTGCCATTTCACCGAGCACTTCGCCACCGCGGATCTTGACGGCGCCGATCTCGGTGATGGAGTCCTGGTCGGCGCTTCCACCTGTGGTCTCGAGGTCGACGACGACAAACGTCGTTTCGCTCAGCGGTGTGTCCAGCTCGTCGAAGCTCAGTTGCCGCCCGACGTCGAACTTCTCCCCGTCGGAGAACGGGGACGGAGACGGAAATTCTCGGGCCGAGGCGGGACTCACACCGCAGACAGTAGAAGGACCCCCCGACACGAATTCGAGAGTGCATACGCGGAATCCGGCTCACTCCGACTTCCATTGGGAAAGCAACGGATTGACCCCCGACAAAAGTATGAGAGACGAGGATCACACTTGCGGTGGGAACTCGCGAATGCGGTCTCCTACCTACTTATCGGTAGGGCGATTCGTGAGGGTGTTGCTACGGCGATCAGTCGCCGAAACCGCCTGATTGATCGAAACGGGTTCTAGTTTCAAGTAATCGGCGTTGAACTGCATGGAAGATCGGATTGTCGGGTTTGGTGACCCTTGCCAGTGGGTAGCAAGCGCAGGTTTGCGGGCCAGGTGAGCCTCGCCGAACAGACCTGTTGTTATCTCTTCGTGACCCGTCCGGCGTATCGCGGGCGCGGCAGCATGATTTCCGGCGAATCGGGCGCGATTGTCACGAAGCGGTCGACATCGTCGCGATCATTTCGTAACCTTCCTGAGACCTAACGAAGTCTTGCCGGACCAAACAGGACCGGCATCGTCAGGAACCGCCTAATCGGGATCTCCGCGAGGAACCCGAACCGGGAACCCAAGTTTCCACTGGGGTGAATCCCGCCTGGGGTGCAGCACGCATGATCGCTGCGGACCACGCGGGTAGGGCTGATCTTCCCAGCCCGAACCCGTCAGCTAACTCGGTCGGCGGATGAATGGAAGAAATGGAGCACCCCTTAAGTGGCGTCACAGAGTTTCAAGCGTTCAGCGCAGTTGGCAGTAGCCGGCGCGCTCGCAGTCGGAGCATTCGCTGCAACCGCTGCACCTGCCTCGGCAGACCCCATCACCATCCCCGGCGTCGGCACCTTCGAGGTTCCGGGCGTTTCTATTCCTCAGTTGCCGGTCATCCCGGGCATCACCGACATCGCACCGGCCGCTCCGGCCGCTCCCATCTCCAGTGTTGGTGAGCAGGCAGTTCGCGCCGCAGAGAGCAAGCTGGGCTCCCCGTACGTGTACGGCGCATCGGGCCCGGACGCATTCGACTGCTCCGGTCTGGTCCAGTGGGCATACAAGCAGGCTGGTCTGAACCTGCCTCGCACGAGCTACGACCAGGCCGCAGCCGGCGTTGCCGTTTCACAGTCCGATCTTCAGGTCGGCGACGTGATCTCCTTCTACGGCGGATCGCACTCGGGCATCTACGCCGGCAACGGCAATGTCATCCACGCGTCGACCGCTGGTCAGCCCGTGAAGCTCGCACCGGTGTCCTCGATGCCGTACGACGGTGCTCGCCGTTACTGATTTCTGAACACGCTCGACGGCTGTCTCCGGTAGACAGTCGGAACGATCCGCCGCTGCAAGGCGGCGGAGCTCGGGGGAGCTCCGGATCTTCGAATGTGGGCCTCGAATCTTTGATTCGAGGCCCACATTTTCGTTTCGCGACAATTCGCCCGGTACTTCACCCCGACACGCCTACCGGCGAGTAGACACCAACGTATGCCGTTCCGTAACCTTATCGAGACATTGCGCGGCCGAGACAGGTACTGTGGATAGTTGACAGCCAGCTAACAGATCGTCGACCGGTCCCGGTCGACGTCGCTTCACCGAGACGGAGAGTTGCATTCCGTGGTTTCATCGAAAAACAACAGTCGAGTACGCGCCGCATTGACAGTGGGAGTGCTGGCGTTCGGACTCGTCGCAGGGCCTTCGATGCAGGCCGGTGCCGACCCCGTCATCACCAACCCCACCGAGGCGCTCGACAAGCTCGGTGAACTCTCCCGGGTATCCGAGCAGACCAACGAAGCGCTGCACAACGCACAGATCGACCTCGACGCGAAGCTGGCGGTCGCGAATGATGCGGACGCGCGTTCGGCAGCCGATCAGGGTCTTCTCGACGCGGCTTCGGCACGTGTCGCCGAGTTCGCTCCGGCGGTAAACCGTATTGCCACAGCGAATTACCAGGGTGCGCGAACCAATCGCCTCTTTGCGTTGATGGTGAGCGACTCGCCGCAGCAGTTGCTCGATCAGATGTCTGCGCTCGACGTGATTTCCAACGACGCGGCGGTACAGGTCTCACAGTTCAACCAAGCCACTGCCGAAGCGCGTGCCGCCTCGGAAGCATCGAAGCGTTCGGCCGAAGAAGCGCGGACCGCCGCCGATCAAGCCCGCGCACTCAGTGACGATTTGCAGCGCAAGCAGAGTGAACTGCAGACGCAGATCGCCGACGTGACCAAAGCTTTCCAGAGCCTCACCGACGACGAGCGTAACCAACTTAGCGGTACGCCATTCCCGCCGGACGTCGATCTCAGCAAAATTCTAGCTAACTTGACGCCTGGTTCGGGTGCTGCTGCTCTGCAGGCAGGCCTCACGCGGATCGGTGACCCGTATGTCTGGGGCGCGACCGGCCCGAACGAGTTCGACTGCTCAGGTCTGGTCGTATGGGCCTACAAGCAAATCGGGAAGACTCTGCCGCGTTCGAGCCAAGCGCAGGCGCAGGGCGGTGTACCGGTGTCGAGGGACCAACTACAGCCCGGTGACGTCGTGACTTTCTACAGCGACAACTCGCATGTCGGCATCTACGCCGGCGACGGAAACATTCTGCATGCGTCGACGTTCGGCGTACCGGTGAAGGTTCAGTCGATGGCAGGCATGGAGTTCTCCACTGCGCGTCGTTACTGACGGCTTGCTGCGCCCGAGCGGCGTGTGGCCAGCCGCCGTGAAGCGTCGAGTCGAGTTCTCCTACACTCGGCACCGTGCCGACTGAACCGATGACGACGCCCGACGTCGGCGCAGATCGACCACGCCGTTGGGAGTATCCAGCCCTCGTGGCGCTCGGCGTTGCCGTGGTGCTCGTTCTAGGGTTGACGATCTTCCTGACGAACAGGTCCGATTCCGACGAAAATGCGGCCAGTGAGCAGGACGCCGAACGCACCGCGCAGGTACAAGCATTTCTCGATGCATGGGCTGCGGCGCAGATGTCCGACGATCCGTCGGGGCTGGCGAAGTTCGTCGACAGTGCTGCGGCACCCGGTGTGCTCGAAGCGGAAGTTCGGCGAGCCACCGCTGCGGGAGCGCTCGATTTCTCCGACTGGGGATACGAGATTCCCAGCGGCGGCCTGACACCGGCGCCGCGAACCGGTGCACCGGACGGAGACGTCGAGGTCTGGAATGCACAGGTTCTGTTGCGCTACGCCCTCGACGGCGTTGACGCATTGCCCACTCGCAAGGCAGTGTCCATGACGCTCGCGAAACGCGGAGATCAGTGGTCGGTTCTTGCGGACGGGTCGATCGTCGGACTGGACGGAGCCCGAACGGCGGGCGAATCCTGGAACGGCCCTTGGGACTTCGGGCCGCTGGCCGTCGCCGAAAATGCCGCGGGCAATGCACTCGTGATCGGTCACCCGGGTCAGCAGGCGTTCGTCGACGCTTTGGCGGCCGATGTGGACTCAGCCATCGAGAACACGACGCAGTTGTGGGGGCCGTGGTGGTCCGAGCGCGCGGTGCTCATGGTGGCGGGGTCCGCGGAGGAGTTCACCGCACTGGTCGGCTCCCATCACGACGGCGCTTCGATTGCCGCAGTGTCGGTCGCGGATGCAACGGCGGACGGGTCTTCCGACGTGAGCGGCCAGCGGGTGGTCTTCTCGCCTGCCGCGGCTTCGAGGCTGACCGACATCACCAGGCGAACGGTGTTGCGCCACGAGCTCATGCACATAGCCGCCCGATCGAAAACCCGTGACGGGTCGCCGATGTGGGTGTTGGAAGGGTTCGCCGAATACGCGGGAAATCGTGGATCCTCGCGGGCCTGGGGTGAGATCGCGCCGACTCTGGCAGCAGCGGTCCGCTCCGGCGATACTCCGACAGAGTTTCCGGACGACACACAGTTCGGCGGTGTCCCGGTCGTGAGTTCACTGGCGTACGAATCGGCGTGGTCTATCAACGCGTATATCGCTGATCGATTCGGCGAGGCGAAGCTGACCGACCTCTTTCGCGCCCTCGCCTCCGGAAAGATGACGGCCGAAGACCTCGACTCGCGGATCCGAGCGGTCCTCGGCGTCGGAACCGAGGAACTGCGAGTCGGCTGGGTCGACTGGACCAACAGCCATCTGGGCTGAGCGGTTTGCGGCTGGACGTTCGACTCGGCGAGGTGAGCTTCGCAAGTCTCGAAGCACTGCGTGCCCTTGTCACGACTCGAAGCACAGCGTGCCCTACGGTGGACGGATGCGCCGGACCCTCTTGGTGACCAACGATTTTCCTCCTCGCCCCGGAGGTATCCAGTCTTATCTCCACACGTTTGCCGGGCACCTGCCGGCGGACAAGTTGGTGGTGTACGCACCGCGGTGGCGGGGCGACTCGCACAAGAAGTTCGATGCGGCACAGCCTTTCGAGGTCGTTCGGCACCCGACGACACTGATGCTGCCGTCGCCCTTTGTCGCTCGTCGGGCCGCGAAGCTGGTCAAGAAGCACGACTGTGAGTCGGTGTGGTTCGGTGCGGCAGCGCCCTTGGCGCTGTTGGCGCCGGTTGTTCGACGCGCCGGAGCGAGCCGAGTGATCGCGAGTACTCACGGCCACGAGGTCGGGTGGTCGATGATTCCCGGTGCGCGGCAGTCGTTGCGTGTGATCGGCGATCACACGGATGCGGTGACGTTTGTCAGCAAATACACCCGTGGACGGTTCTCGGCGGCTTTCGGCCCGCAAGCGGCGCTCGAGCACCTTCCGTCCGGAGTGGACACGTCGGTGTTCCACCCGGACTCGGTCGCCCGCGCAGAACTGCGCAAGCGATACGGGCTGGGGGAGCGGCCCACGATCCTGTGCCTGTCGCGGCTCGTGCCACGCAAGGGGCAGGACATGCTCATCAAGGCGCTGCCGACCATTCGCAAGAGCGTCGACGGGGCGGTACTGGTGATAGTCGGCGGTGGACCGTACGAGGACCACCTCCGTCAATTGACACGTAAGACCGGGATGGACGATCACGTCGTCTTCACCGGCACAGTGCCCGCCGCAGAGTTGGCGGCTCACCACACGATTGCCGACGTGTTTGCCATGCCGTGTCGCACGCGAGGCGCGGGATTGGATGTCGAAGGACTGGGAATCGTCTACCTCGAGGCCTCGGCGACCGGCGTTCCGGTCATCGCCGGCCGCAGTGGTGGCGCTCCGGAAACCGTGCAGCAGAACAAGACCGGGCTCGTAGTCGACGGCACCTCTGTTCGGGACGTCGCCGAATCCGTGATCGAGGTGCTGTCCGATCGTGATCGAGCGGCCGCGATGGGAGCAGCCGGCCGGGAGTGGGTTGCCGAAGACTGGAAGTGGGACACGCTCGCTTCGAAGCTGCGTAATCTGCTCGGCTGAGCCACCGGGACTCGAACGCAAACGGCCCGCACCGAATTCGGTGCGGGCCGTTCGTTGCTGCGAGAAGCTGCTTGCCGAAAACCTACTTGGCGTAGATCTTTTCGATGTCGGCGGCAAAGCTCTCGTGCACGACGTTGCGCTTGAGCTTCATCGTGGGCGTGAGTTCGCCTGTGTCCTCGGAGAAGTCGACCGGAAGAATGCGGAACTTCTTGATCGCCTCGGCGTGTGAGACGAGCTTGTTGGCCTCGTCGATGGCGTCCTGGATTTCACCGACCAGCTCGCCGTCCGAAACCAGGTCGGCAGCTGTGGTTCCCGCGGCCTTGTTGTTGCGCTCGTTCCAGGCGGGAAGTGCCTCGGCGTCGATGGTGATGAGAGCGCCGATGAAAGGCTTCTGGTCGCCGACCACGATGGCCTGGCTGATCAGGGGGTGTGCGCGAAGGGAATCTTCGAGCTGAGCGGGGGAGACGTTCTTGCCGCCTGCCGTGACGATGATCTCCTTCTTGCGACCGGTGATCGTGATGTAGCCGTCCTTGTCGACGGTGCCCAGGTCTCCGGTGTGGAACCAGCCGTTCTCGATCGACTCGGCGGTCGCCTTCTCGTTGCGCCAGTAGCCGGTGAAGACCACCGGTCCCGAGAGGAGGATTTCGCCGTCTTCGGCAATGCGAACGGAGTTGCCGGCCAACGGCTTTCCGACAGAGCCGACCTTCTGTGCGCCGATGGTGTTGACGGCGAACGCTGCGGTGGTCTCGGTCAGTCCGTAGCCCTCGTAGATCGTGACGCCGATACCGCGGAAGAAGTGGCCGAGTCGAGCGCCCAGGGGTGCACCACCGGAAATGGCCAGCTGGCACTGTCCACCGAGTGCAGCGCGCAGCTTCGAGTACACGAGCTTGTCGAAGAGTGCGTGCTTGGCCTTGAGAACGATGCCCGCGCCGCCCTTGTCCTGAGCCTCGCTCCACGCGACCGCGGTGTCTGCGGCCGCGTCGAAGATCTTGCCCTTGCCATCACCGTGCGCCTTGGCGCGTGCGCTGTTGTAGACCTTCTCGAATACGCGCGGCACCGAGAGGATGAAGTCGGGCTTGAACTCGCCGAACGTCGGAACGAGGTTCGGGATGTCGCTCGTGTGTCCAAGCGCTGCACCGGCATCGAACGACGCGATGCTGACTGCGCGAGCGAGAACGTGCGCGAGCGGCAAGAACATCAGGGTGCGAACGCCGGGAGTCTTGAGCAGCGTCCCGAGGTTGGAGTCGAGGATGCCCTTCGATTCCGCAATGAGGTTGGAGTGCGTCAGCTGGCAGCCCTTGGGTCGGCCAGTGGTGCCCGAGGTGTAGATCAGGGTCGCGGGATCGGAGGCCTTCAGTGCAGCGACGCGGGCGTGGACGTCCTCGTCGGAGATGTCGGCGCCCAGTGCGGTCAATTCCTCGACGACACCCTTACCGCCCGCCGCGGCATCGATCTGGTAGACCGTGCGCAGCGCGGGTGCGGCTGCAGCGACGTCCTTCACGGTCGCGGCGTGAGTGTCGTTCTCGACGATGAGGTCGATTGCTTCGGAGTCCTCGAGAATCCAACGAACCTGCTCGGCTGCGGAGGTTTCGTAGATCGGAACCGTCACGCCACCGGCTGCCCAGATGGCGTAGTCGACGAGCGGCCATTCGAAACGCGTCGCCGACATGAGGCCGACGCGGTCGCCCTGCTTGACGCCGATCGCGATGAGGCCCTTGGCGACTGCAGTCACCTGGGCGGCGAAATCGCCTGCAGTGACATCGACCCATGCATTTCCGACTTTGCGCTTGTAGACAACCGCCGCCGGCTTCGTCTTCGCGAAGGCGAAGACCGAGTCGACCGCGGAGGCATCCTCGGGAATGGTGAACGTCTGGGGTGCGCTGAACTCAGGCACGAAATACCTCCGACACTGCGAAATACTGACGAGTAGGGTTTTCGTCTCCTACTGTAGTCGCATGTCCGACGCAGTTGTGGCCAGGCTTACAGTCTGTCCGGTATGTAGTGGTGCGACACCCCTCGACGCTTCGCCGACGCGATATGTGAAGCTACTTCGGTGAGCAGCATTCAGGTCGCAGACCAGACTTTCATCGCCGCCCCGCCCGAGCGGGTCGCCGAACTGTTGTCCTCGCGCGCGCGGTGGCGTCGCTGGTTCAGTGATCTTGCGCTCGAAGTCCGGGAAGATCGCGGTCCCGCAGGATTCCGTTGGGGAGTGTCCGGTCAGCTGGTCGGCACCATGGAGGTGTGGCTCGAACCGGTCATGGACGGGACGATCGCGCACTACTTCCTGCACTGTGAACCGGTCGGCGTATCACCGTCGGATCTGGCGAACCTCGACCTCGCCGGGATGAACCGAAAGCGTCGGGTCGACGGCAAGGTCATGTCCTTCCAGCTCAAGCGCGAACTCGAAGCAGGACGTGCCGCCGGGGTAGCACCGGACTGATAATCGAAGTAGTGCTCGTTGTGCAGGTTCTGGACTTTTGACGAAGGAAGGTAGCGCAGTCGTATGGCCGAGAAGACCAAGGGGTTGATCAGCATCGACGCCCCTGCCGACGCCGTGATGGACGTCATCGCCGATTTCGCGCAGTACCCCGAATGGGTGGCCGCGGCGAAGTCCGTCGAGGTGACGGCGCCGGGGCAGGGCGGCCGCGCGGACCGAGTGCGTTTTGTCCTCGACGCGGGGATGGTGAAGGACACCTACGAACTGCAGTATTCGTGGGCGCCTGACGGGATGGCAGTGAGCTGGGAGCTGATCTCGGGTGAGATCCAGAAGTCCCAATTCGGTTCGTACACACTCGAGCCCGGCCCGAACGGCACCACCTCTGTCACCTACGAGTTGACGGTCGACCTGACGATTCCGATGATCGGTCTCTTCAAGCGCAAGGCCGAGAAGATCATTACCGACACAGCTCTGAAAGAACTGAAGAAGCGAGTCGAGGGCTGAGTGCCGGAGCAACGATCTCGCGTCCAACTGTTCGTCGGTAAAGGCGGAGCAGGCACGACGACGCTTGCCTCGGCGACGGCTGTGTCGGCTGCGTCCGACGGGGCACGAGTGCTTTTGGTGTCGATCGATCAGGCAGGTTCTCTCGCGGATGTCGTGGGCGTGCCGGCGCTGCGAACGACTACACCTCTCGCCGAGCGCCTCGACGTCCGGCAACTCGACACTTCCGAGCTCCTCGAGGAAAAGTTCCGAGGACTGTCGGGATTGATCGATGCTGCAGGAAATTTCGGAGCGGGAGATCACGAACACGGTTCGTCGTTCGAGGGGTTGGAACCGGAAGAGTTGACGGGATCCCTGGGGATCCAAGACATACTCGGACTCTCCGAGATCGTCGATATCTCGAGCAGCGGTGACTACGACCTCGTGATCGTGGACTGTCCGGCCGCAGCCGAAGCACTGCGGATCCTCGGGTCGCCGTCGATGGTGTCGGAGTATCTCGAGCGATTGTGGCCGCGGCACAGGCGGATGGTCGCCGTGACGGGCTCGGACATGCGAGTGTTGCTACTCGTGTCCGTCATCGAACGCGTGCTCGCGTCGGTGGATCGAATCGCCGTTCACCTCTCGGATCGGGAGAACACCAGCGTGCGCGTTGTGACGTCGGCCGATGGCGTGTCGGCCGCGGCGACTCGCCGGACGTTGTCCGGTCTGGCTCTGGCCGGATTGCGAGTCGACGGGATTATGGTCAACAACCTTGTCCCGCAGTTCAACTCGTCGGCCGGGAAGGGTGTCGACGATTCGCCGGCGGCGCAGTGGCTTGCTTCGATCAGGGCGTCACAGGCACTCGTCGTCGACGATTTGCGTGGATCGACTGATGGAATGTCCGTCACAACGGTCGAGCGCGCCTGCGCCGAACCGGTAGGGTTGGCGGCTCTGGGCGAGATCGCGGCCACGTTCGAGGGTGGAACGGGCACGGATTCGGACACCGTCGACACAATCGACGCTGTCGACACCGCGGACAACATCGTGGTGTCGTTGGAGTCGGGGGCCGGAGTCGATTCGGTGTACGTGATGCGGATGTACCTTCCGCTCGTGGATCCGTCGTCGTTGTCGTTGGGCCGGGTGGAGGACGATGTGCTGGTGGGAGCAGACGGCGTACGACGCAGAGTTCGTTTGGCGTCGGTGCTGCGTCGTTGTGTCGTGAACGGGGCGGAGTTGGACGGCAGTTACCTGATCATCCGGTTCAGCCCGGATCCCGCGGTGTGGCCAGTATGAGCGAAGAGCACGAGCGCCTTGTCGCGGAATTTCGCGCGCTGGCGGATACCGTTCTGACGCGCCTGGAACCGGTCTTGCAAAAGGCTGCAGCAGCGACGGCCGACGTTGCGGGTGACTCGGCGTCAGCGGACACGCAGCCGGTGTTCACCGGCTGCAGTTGGTGCCCGGTGTGCGCTCTCGCTGCACTGGTTCGCGGTGAGCACCACGAACTACTGGCGTTTCTCGCGGGTCACGCAGCCGCGTTCCTCGCATTGCTTCGCGAGATTCTCGACGAGTTTCTCGGGGGGCCGTCCGGCCCGGATCGCGGACCGGACAGCGGAGCGACGACGCCAGGTGCCGAGCGAACTCGAACGGCGGCATTTGTCCCGATCAACGTGACGGTCAAGGACTGACTTAGTACCCCGGGTAGAGCTGACGGCCCGAGATGAGCACAATCGACACAATGGTCACCGACGCACGAGGCACCGATACAGGGTGCGCACTCCAGCGGGCGCCGCTCGCGCGGGAATTGGCGCGATGAGCGCGCGCCGCTTGAAAGCGGTCTCCGACTCCACCATGGACGACATCTTGACGGTCGGCATCGACGTCGGCGGAACGAGCATCAGGGCCTCCGTCGTGGACGTCGACGGACAAGTGCTCGAGATGATTCAAGCCCCGACCCCGCAGTCCGCACGCGCTCTCGAAGACGGCCTCGATCGCGTCGTACGCGAACTGGTCACCCGGCACGAGGTGTCTGCCGTGGGGTTGGCGGTCGCCGGCTTCATCACCTCCGATCGAAGCTCGGTTCGGTTCGCGCCGCACTTGCCCTGGGTGGACGCGCCGGTGGGCAGTGACTTGAGTAAGCGGCTCGGATTGCCGGTCGTTCTCGAGCACGACGCTAATGCAGCGGCGTTCGCGGAGCACCGATTCGGCGCGGCCGCAGGTGGCCGCAATGTCGTGATGGTGGCAATCGGGACCGGAATCGGCGGTGCGCTGCTGATCAACGGTGAGCTGTACCGGGGCAGTCACGGCGTCGCCCCCGAACTCGGCCACATCCAGGTCGTGCCAGGCGGGCGTCAGTGTGCGTGTGGCAAGCGTGGGTGTTGGGAGCGCTATTGCAGCGGAACGGCGCTCGTGGACACGGCAATCGAACTGCTGGCCGCCGACCCGGCTGCGTCGACGGTTCTGGCGCGCGAAGTAGCGGTGGATCCGGGTTCCCTCACCGGTCGCCGGATCGCCAACGCCGCGCAGGACGGTGACCCACTCGCTCTGGCAACCATTGCCGAGTTCACACGTTGGCTGGCCGTCGGATTGGCGATGGTCGGGGACGTCTACGATCCCGATCTGGTCGTGATCGCAGGCGGCGTCGCGAGTTCTGCCCCACTGTTTCTCGACGACGCCCGTGAGCAGTACGCGACATTGTTGACCGGCGCGAAGCACCGCCCACTGGCACGAATCCGTTCGGCTCAACTCGGCGAAGCTGCGGGCATGGTGGGCGCCGCCGCATTGGCGCGTTCGGTAGTGCCTCAGGATCTCGGTGGGGTCGACGGCGCTGGAACCACGTCTGCCGGACTGTGATCGGGTCGATCCTCCAGGGGCGTGTGTAGCGGGGGTTACCGGTCGGCAGTAAGGTCGTACTCAGCGAAATTCAGCTGTGAATGGGAGGGACGCCGTGTGGTATTGGCTCTTCAAGTATGTGTTGCTGGGGCCGATTCTCTGGCTGCTCGGGCGTCCGACGGTCAAAGGTCACGAGAACATTCCGACTGACGGCGCGGCCATTCTGGCCAGCAATCACCAGGCGGTTCTGGACTCGTTCTACCTTCCGCTTCGCGTCAACCGCCGTATCACCTTCCTTGCCAAGAGCGAGTACTTCACCGGTTCCGGCCTGAAGGGCGCTTTCCAGAAGTGGTTCTTCACCGCGGTCGGACAGGTCCCCATCGACCGAACCGGCGCGGATGCGGCGCAGGATGCGCTCAACGCCGGTCTCAAGGTTCTCGGTTCGGGCAGTCTGCTGGGTATCTACCCCGAAGGAACGCGTTCGCCTGACGGTCGTCTCTACAAGGGCAAGACCGGAATGGCGCGCCTCGCGCTCGAATCGGGCGTCAAGGTGATCCCGGTTGCGATGGTCGGTACCGACAAGATGAATCCGATCGGCTCACGGATGTGGCGCCCCGCGAAGGTCACCGTGATCGTCGGTGAACCCATCGATTTCTCCCGCTTCGAAGGCATGGGCGGAAACCGCTTCGTCGAGCGGGCTGTGACCGACGAAGTGATGTACAAGCTGATGAAACTCTCCGGTCAGGAGTACGTGGACATCTACGCGGCGAGCCTCAAGAACCAGGCGCCCACGAAACCCGAAGCTGCCGTCGATGTTCCGGCGGAAGGCGGCGAGTCGGTTGTCGATCTCGTGGTCTCGGCCGAGTCGAAGGAGTCCGCGAAGACCGACAAGGATTCGCTCCCGGACGCACAGGCCAGCTAGAGATTTCCCACACCTGCCGCACGCGCATTGGCTCCAGAGGCCGCGCGTGCGGCATAGTTTTCGGACGTGCGCTACTTCTACGACTGTGAATTCATCGAAGACGGTCGAACCATCGATCTCGTGTCCATCGGCGTTGTCTGCGAGGACGGCCGAGAGTATTACGCGGTCTCGACGGAGTTCGATCCCGCCCGTGCCGGTAGTTGGGTGCGCAAGAACGTGCTGCCGAAGTTGCCGCAGCCTTCGTCGCCGCTGTGGAAATCACGCGAGAAGATCCGCGACGATCTTCTGAAATTCTTCGTTCCGCGGCCGATGGTCGTTCCGGAGCTCTGGGCGTGGGTAGCCGCATACGATCACGTCGCGCTGTGCCAGTTGTGGGGCGATATGACCGAACTACCGCAGTCGATGCCGCGGTACACCCGCGAACTCCGACAGTTCTGGGAAGACAACGGCAGTCCTGCCCTCCCGTCAGCGCCCGCCGACGCACACGACGCACTTGCCGACGCCAGGCACAACCTCGTGAAGTTCGACGCGATTTCGGCAGCACGTTCACTTCGCTGACTCAGGTTTCGGTGCGCGAGAAGTGTCCCGATTGGGCTGCGATCGAGAGCCTGTGTGACGCGCCGACGGGCGAGCGAATATCCTGTAGAGGTGAACTGGACTGTCGACGTGCCGATCGACCGCTTGCCCGAACTCCCGCCGCTGCCTGCCGGACTGCGTAAGCAGCTCGACGAGGCACTCGCGAAGCCCGCTGCTCAGCAGCCCTCGTGGCCCGCTGACCAGGCGGCCGCCATGCGGACTGTGCTCGAGAGCGTGCCTCCCATCACGGTGGCCAGCGAGGTCGAGGCGCTGCAAGAGCGTCTCGCGCAGGTCGCGCGTGGTGAAGCATTCCTGCTCCAGGGCGGTGACTGCGCCGAGACATTTGCGGACAACACCGAGCCGCACATCAAGGGAAACATCCGCACGTTGCTGCAGATGGCCGTCGTGCTCACGTACGGTTCCTCGATGCCTGTCGTCAAGGTTGCTCGCATCGCCGGCCAGTACGCCAAGCCGCGTTCTGCCGACATCGACTCGCTGGGGCTCAAGTCGTACCGCGGCGACATGATCAATTCGCTCGTCGCCGACGAGGCAGTCCGTGCGCACGATCCTTCGCGTCTGGTGCGCGCATACGCCAACGCCAGCGCCGCGATGAACCTGGTTCGCGCGCTCACCGGCGCCGGTATGGCCGATTTGCACAAGGTGCACGACTGGAACCGCGAGTTCGTCGCAGCTTCGCCCGCGGGCGCACGCTACGAGCAACTGGCAGCCGAGATCGACCGCGGCCTGCAGTTCATGAACGCGTGTGGCGTCACCGATCCGAGCCTGCACCAGGCACAGATCTTTGCCAGCCACGAGGCCCTGGTTCTGGACTACGAGCGCGCGATGCTGCGTCTCGACAACGACAGCGACCACCCCAAGCTCTACGACCTGTCGGCCCACTTCCTCTGGATCGGTGACCGCACCCGTCAGCTCGACGGCGCGCACATCGCCTTCGCCGAGTTGGTCTCCAACCCGATCGGCCTCAAGATCGGTCCGAGCACCACGCCGGAAATGGCGGTGGAATATGTCGAGCGTCTCGACCCCACCAACAAGCCGGGTCGACTGACTCTGATCTCGCGCATGGGCAACGGCAAGGTCCGCGACCTGCTGCCGGCGATCATCGAGAAGGTCCAGGCCACCGGCCACCAGGTCATCTGGCAGTGCGATCCGATGCACGGCAACACCCACGAAGCCTCCACCGGGTACAAGACGCGCCACTTCGATCGCATCGTCGACGAGGTTCAGGGCTTCTTCGAGGTCCATAACGGCCTCGGCACGCATCCGGGTGGTATCCACGTCGAGCTGACCGGTGAGAACGTCACCGAGTGCCTCGGCGGCGCACAGGACATCTCCGACCTCGATCTCGGTGGTCGCTACGAGACGGCGTGCGACCCCCGATTGAACACCCAACAGTCGTTGGAGCTCGCGTTCCTCGTGGCCGAGATGCTGCGAGGCTGAAACCCTGCTTCGCCGAAGCTGATTCGCACCGGCACTGATTTTCGGCAAACGCCCTCACCCGCTCGCGCAGGTGGGGGCGTTCGCTATGTCGTGAATCGTGTGACGAATCGGCGCTGCCAGGGCATTTCGACGGCGCGAGGTGAGTAGCGTGCGCGAACGTACGCGGTGGCTTCCTTACTCGGCACTCCGTCCATAATGGCAAGAGCAGCCAAAGCTGTTCCGGTGCGGCCGAATCCGCCACCGCACGCGATCTCGACTCTTTCGGTTTCCGAACGCACCCACACTTCGTGCAAGGCGCTGCGCAGCGCGTCGGGATCGCTCGGCAACCAGAAATCTCGCCAGCGGACCCACACCGAATCCCACTCGGTGGCGGGAGGTTCTTTACCGGTCAGGTAGACACCGAAGGTGGGGAGAGGCCCGGAAGGAAGTGGATTGCGGAGTCCTCGACCCCGAATCGATCTCCCCGACGGCAAGTCGAGTATCCCTATGCTCTCGGGTTCCCACGTGGCCATGAATTCAGACTAGGCCGAAGCGGACTGTCAGGGAATTGCGACGACGCTGATGTCGGTGCCCTTGGCAACGAGGTCGTTCTTGACGCTCTGGCTGATGATGACCGAGCTGTCGTTCTGGGTGAGCTGACGCACGGTGATCTCGAGGCCGAGGCGGCCGAGTTCTTCGCGTGCTGAGGAGACGGAGCGGCCGATCAGCGAGGGAACCTTGACGGAGTCGGAGATGAGGAGAACAACGGAGGTGCCGGCGTTGACGGAGGACCCGACTGCGGGATCTGTGCCGATCACGCTACCGCCCTCGACGGCGTCGTCGAACGTTGTTCTGGTGGTGCTGACGGAGATACCTACCTTGTCGAGGGCGGCGCGCGCAGCGTTCTCGGACATGCCCTTCACATCGGGAATGTCAACGGGCGGTGACCCTTTGGACGTGATGACCTTGACCGAGGAGCCCACGGCAACCTCGGTTCCCGGCGCCGGGTCGAGCGCCGCCACGCCGCCGATCGGGATCTTGGAGCTGAATGTGTCCCCGCCGTCGACCGCGACGAGAGTACGGTCGGCGAGTTGTGCGCCCAGGGCCGAGACGTCGCCGCCGGCCGGAATGGGCGGAACAGTCGGACGCCCGAGCGAAGTCAGCAGCGCGACGGTCGAGCCTTTGGTAACCCTGGAGCCGGAGGCCGGGTCTGTCCCGATCACCGTGTCGATGGGTTGGGCGTCGGAGTACTGACCCTGGACGTCGGGGGAGAGCCCGGCGTCCTGCAGGGCGGTGACCGCAGTGTCCTTGGTCAGCCCGTCGATCGAGGGAACAGCTGTATAGCGGCCCGAGCCCATCCACCATCCGCCGAAGCCCAACGCAAGCGCGAGGACCGCGATGACGAGCAGCCAGATCAGGGTGGCTCGTCGAGACTTGCGTCGTGCTTCGACAAAATGAGCGTGCGGATCGTCAGGTCCCAGTTGGTCGTCGCCGAAATCGGAACCGTCGTCGAAATCCGAGTCGCCGTCGACCGTCGCCGGACGAGCAGTTTGTGCGGTGACCGCGCGAGTGTGCTGAATGCCACCGGGGGGAGGAGAGCCCGTGCCGAGCGCCGTGGTGGCTGCCGCAGCCGGGGCCACGCCGGACGCCAATACCGTCGTGGCGCCAGGGTTCGGGCGCGCAGCAGAGTTCGGGTGTACATCCGTCGGGGGCGCAGGCGCCGGTTGTGGCCGAGCCGGGGCAACCTGCGCGCTCTGGTGCTGGGCGCTTCGACGCGGAGCCGGAACGCGGTATGACGGAAGTTCCAGTTGTTCGCTCACACTGCGAAGTGCAGCTGCCATCTCACCAGCGTCGGCGAAACGATGTGCCGGCTCGCGGTGAGTGGCTTCGGCAACCAGGCGATCGAACTGCGCCGGTACACCGGGGATGCGTGAACCGGGGCGCGGGACATCGTCGTGGATGCGTTGGTAGGCGATGGAGAGTGACGTATCACCGGTGAACGGTGTTGTACCGGTGAGAAGTTCGAACATCAACACGCCGGTCGAGTAGACGTCGCTTCGAGTGTCGGCAATTCCTGACGTCACCTGTTCCGGCGACAGATAGGCTGCGGTGCCGAGGATCACGCTGTTGGAGGTGGTGGTTGCTGCCGCGGCTGCACGCACCAATCCGAAGTCGGCGATCTTCACTTCGCCGGTGTCCGAGATCAAGATGTTCTCGGGTTTGACGTCACGGTGAACCAGTCCCGCTCGATGCGCCACCGCCAACGCGTCCAGGACAGGTGCCACGACTGCAGCGACGGCGTGAGGCGGCATCGGTCCGCGCTCACGAAGGAGTTCGCGCAAAGTTCCACCGTCGACGAGTTCCATCACGAGGAACACGTGATTGCGATCGCTGCCCTGGTCGTAGACGGCCACAAGGGACGGATGCTTGAGTCTGGCCACGGCCCGGGCCTCGAACTCGAAACGAGTCAGGAACGCTGGATCGCCGGCAAATTGCGGGTCCATCACCTTGATGGCGACAGGCCGATCCAACCGTGTATCGAGGCCTCGATACACGGTCGACATACCGCCGCGCGCGATCGGTGCGTCCACTCGATAGCGGCGCTCGAGCATTTCGCCGATCAACCCTCGACCTCCGTAATGACTATTCCTCCGTGCTTGCGATCTGTGTGGTTGTGCTCTGTGTGGTTGTGCTCTGGGCGGTAGCTGTCAGCATGTAAGTAGTGGCCCCCGCCGGACGGGCGCCGATTCGCGGTCACCACGAAATCCCGGTTCACGAAATCCCGGTTCACGAAATCCCGGTTCACGAAATCCCGGTTACTGATACGCCGCATCCCGTCCATCGTAGCCAGCGATACCGACGCGGAAGTCTCGAGAACGTCACAGAGCGCTGTGACCCAAGCGGAGCGGCGGTTTCGAGCACTGCACCGGGCGGTACACAGCGGGCTCGCCGGACCGGATAAACTTCTCGCGGTGAGCGCGATTCCTTATTGTGATGATGTCCTGGATTCTTCGGTTTCCCTGTTCCAGCTGGTGGATGTGGCGAAGAACGTCGGGTTGCCGGTGAGCAAGGTTCACCAGTTGCTTCGCGATCACAAGATCATCGCAGTCAAGCGGCATGGCGTTCTCGGTGTCCCCGAAGTGTTCTTCGGCGAGGACGGCCAGATCGTCAAGTGGCTGCCCGGTCTGCTGGCGGTGCTGCACGACGGCGGCTACACCGATATCGAAATCCTCCGCTGGTTGTTCCTGGCCGACGATTCCCTGCCGGGGCGCCCGGTGGACGCACTGCATGGTGATCTCGCGCGTGAGGTCATCCGCCGCGCACAGGCCATGGCTTTCTGAGATGCCGGCCTTCTGACAACTCACCTCATGCGGTTTTTCGCCGCGTAGGTTGCCGACCGGACCAGACCCGGCGCAGCGACTCGAAGTCGCGTGCGTCCGGGAACGGACACACGTCGATGCAGTATCCGGAAGTCGGCGCGCTCGACCTGGTCGAGAATTGCTCCGTACAACACGAAAGCCGTGCGGATCGACGGCTGGACCCGCCGATCGAGCATCGGGATGCCGGATTCAGCAGACCGATACCGCCCCCGCGTCACGGCAATGAAGTGTGCCAGCGCGCGCTTGACCCGAACGTCCACCGTTCCGGTTCTGCGCCCGTGCTCGAGCATCTCGATGTCGACCCCGAATGCGGCGAACTCGCCCGCCGGGAGATACAGACGTCCCCGGTCGAGGTCTTCACCGACGTCGCGGATGAAGTTGGTGAGCTGAAACGCCTCACCGAGATTCGACGCGGGCACTACAGCTTCCTGCTGCGGAACGCTCACTCCGAGAATCGGGAGCATCTGCAAGCCGATGACGACGGCGGAGCCGTACATGTACTCGCTGAGTTCGTCCATCGTGTTGTAGACGGGTCGAAACTTCGCCGTGTCGGGGGCGTCCATCCGCATGGACTCGAAGAAGGCGTCGAAGTATGCACGCGGAATGTCGAACGTCTTCACAGCATCGGCGAAGGCAGGGAGTACGCGTGTCAGGTCGAGGGGAATCGTCGACGGGAAGCCACCTGTCGCAGTGGGGTTGTCGAGTGCGGTGACGGCTGCACGTTCGACGTCGGCGAGCACCGTGCCTCGTTCATGTGGACCCGAGGGTTCGTCCACGACGTCGTCGACGACGCGAGCAAATGCGTAGAGAGCGTGAACTGCGCGGCGTCGAGGCTCGGGCAGCAACCGAGTGGCCAGAAAGTACGTTCGGCCGTGTTCCCTCGTCACGTCCTCGCAGAATTCATAGGACGCAGACAATGCGTTCATGACACGCGGATCACGCAGATTCTGACGTCGAGGGCGCCGAGGCGGCTGACGTCATGTCGATCGGTTTCTCGTGTTTGCGTCCACGAAGTCTGAGTGGGTCTTCCGTCTGCAAGGACATCGCCGCGACGACGGCGACGAAGACGGCCAGAGCCACATGCGGGAAGGTGTAGAGGCCGAGCGATCCGTCCGGCTGGAACACCAGCATCAGCCAGGTGGACAGCCCGGTCAGTACGGCGAGAGTCGTCGGCGACATTGCGAAACCGGCCGCCACTGCCAGCGGCCAGGAGTAGTACCAGGGGAGTGCTGCGGGGGACAGAACGACGATGGCGACCATCACGATCACGATGCCCATGACGGCGTCGCGCTCGGTCTTGCGGTAGCGCCACCACACGACGGCGATGATCGCGATCAACACAACTGCCGAAATGGTCCGGGAGACTTCGAGGATTTCGTTGAAATGGTTACCGGCGAACCACGAGGTAGCCAAGGTACTGATTTCCGCTACGAGCGTGGGCAGCGAGAGCCAGTTGATGATCTTTGCCGAACCCGAGAGTGCCGTCGTCCAGCCGAGGCCGACTCCGGCGATCAGTGAGGTGGATCCGAGTACCGCCACGAACACCGCGAAACCCGCACCGGCCGTTTTGACGAACGATCGGATCGGTGACGCCGGTTCTCGCCCGGCCGCCGCCGCGTCCTCCCGCTCGTGGATCATCCAGATCCAGACTATGAAGGGAAGTGCGACGCCCGCGGTTGCCTTGATCGCAACGGCGAACGCGATCAGCCCGATTCCGAACAGGTGCTTGCGTTCGAGAGCGAGCGCAATACCCGCGGCCATGAGGCCGACCATGAGCATCTCGTTGTGAACGCCGCCGATCAGGTGGATCAGGACGAGGGGATTGAGTACTGCGAGCCACAGGGCGATCGAGGTATTTCCGCCGAGCTTCGTCGCGAGATGGGGAACGGCCCACATCATCAGGGCGAGTCCGGGCAGCATCGTGATCCGCAACAGCATCGTGCCGGCGATGACGTTCTCACCGGTCAGCCGAACGATGGCGTCGGCGAGGAGAAGGTGTACCGGACCGTACGGGGTAGTTGTCGTCGTCCACACGTTGGAGACGTTGTCGAGCAGGATTCCCGGATTGACGACGGGGCCGACGGCATACGGGTCGAAGCCGTTGCGTAACAAGGCGCCCTGTGCCAGGTAGGAGTAGGCGTCACGGCTGAACATGGGCACCGCGAACAGCAGCGGAAACGTCCAGACCGGGACGACGTAGCGCAGGCCGCGCAACGAGACGTCACCGCGCAGAGTCGAGCGGCCGAGTCGAACCCAGGCGGCGATCATGCACAGGACACCGATCCAGACGATGGCCGCCGACAGAATCGATCCGTGTCCGAAACGGAGCCAGGAGAGATGCATCGACTCGAGCAGCGGATCTTGGCGCCGGACGCTACCGGCACCGAATCCGCCGAACGTGATCATGACTGCGCCGAAGAAACCGAGCAGTGCACTGTGACCTTCGGGAGTCCGAAGGAAATTGGCGGCCCTTAGGTGCCACGGTCTTTCAGTGGCTGCGGCAGAGGACGTCATCGGTGCAGGTTCCTCCCCCGAGGAGATCGGTGTCGATCGGCGCATGCAGCGCCCGAGTCGGTGAATCGTGGATGAATGGTCGGTTACGAGGGGCTAGTTTAGTTGCTCGCACGAGTGCCCACCGCGCTGGCTCGCTCGCGTGTACCGGTAATACGTTCGGCGGCGAGCCGGCCGGACAGCAGAACGGTCGGTACTCCCACCCCCGGAACGGTTCCCGATCCGGCGAGAACGACGTTGTCGAAGCCGCGGGCGAGGTTCTTGCGTCGGAACGGCCCCGTCTGGGTGAAGGTGTGTGCCGCCGCGAACGGGCTACCCGCGGCCATGCCCTTCTCGAGCCAGGTCTGCGGGGTGTCGACGTGATCGATATCGAACCCCTCGACCAGTCCCGTATAGCCACGTTCTTGCAGCGTGAGGATGATTTCACGCACGTAGGCCGGGCCGAGAACTGCCCAGTCGAGCGGCGCACTGTCCAGATTCGGGCACGGCGCGAGGACTGACAGCGGTTCACGGATCCGGCCGTCTCGCGAGAAGGCCAGGCTCGGGTCGGTCTGCGCCGGTCGGGTGACGAGCAGTGACGGATCACTCATCAATTGCCCGCGGCCGCGGCGTGCCGTGATCTCGGCGAAGGTGCGCTTCCACGCCTCGCCGAAGTCGATCATGTGGTGTCGCTGCGCGGGCCATCCGTCGGCGACGGCTGAAGAAACAGTGCCGTGAATCACGACCGCGGACGGCGATGTACGCACCGGTCGCGGGCGCAATCGCGTATGCGGGCGCAAGAGGGAGTCCGTGACGGCCATGTCGGGGGTGAGGACTGCGACATCACAGTCGTAGCTCTCACCGTCGCGTGTGTGTACGGCACGCACGCGACGGTCGCTTACCTCGAGTCGTTCGACCGTGCGGCCGAGATGCAGAATTCCGCCGGCCTCGGTGAAAGCGTCGGCCATCGATTCGGCGATCGTGCGCATCCCGCCCTCGGGAAAGTAGACGCCCAGTGAGGTGTCCATGTGAGCGATCGCCCCGTACACCGCGAGGGCTCGAGACGGAGCAACTCCCGCATACAGCGCTTGGAAAGTGAAGATCCGCCGGAGGCGAGGGTCGCGGATCTTGCGATCCACCTGCCCGCCCAGTTTCCCGAATCCTCCCAGTGCGACGAGTCGGCTCAGATCCTTGACTGCTTCACGCGAATTGACCAGTCCGAGGGCAGAATCGAAGTCGGCGTCCATGAAGCGGTCGAATTCCGCGTCGAAGATGCGGTTCAGCCATCGCCGCAACGCACGGTATCGCTGCGCTTCTTCCGGCCCGCAGACACGGGAGACTTCGGCAGCCATGTCTTCGGGGTCGGCGTGAACATCGAGAGCGGTGCCGTCTGCGAATCGCGCGTGGTACGTCGGATCGAGCTTGTGCACAACGAATTTGGGGTTTGTCGAGTCGGGGTCGGCGCCGACGGCCGCAAGAGCGTCTTCGACGAGTTCGGGCATCGTGAGCACCGTTGCGCCGTTGTCGATGCTGTAGTCACTGCCCTGGTAGACACCGACTCGCCCGCCGACCGAGCCGTTGCTCTCGAGGATCGTGACGTCGCGGCCGGCGCCACGCAGATACAACCCCGCAGACAGTCCGGCAAGTCCCGCGCCGACGATCACGACTCGATCGGTCGGCAAGCTGACGGTTCGAGTGCGGTGCACGTCTGCCACGGTCAGTAGCTTCGCTTCGTGGCCGCGATCGCCATATCGGTCAGGCGAGCCTTGGACTCGGCCGTTGCCGTGCTCGAGTCGAGGGCGTTCGCAGCTGCCTCGACGAGGGTGTCGATCTGCGTTTCGACGTCGGTGACGGCGCCAAGATCGGTGATCACCTGACGCAGAGTGTCGACTTCGTTGTCGGTCAACTGGGTGCCGATTCCGTTGCGGAGCAGTTCTGCTGCCGCCGGATCTGCGGCGTCGGCGCGGGCAAGCGCCATCGCGAACAGGACAGTCCGCTTACCGGCGATGAGATCGTCGCCCGACGGTTTGCCCGTGACGGACGGATCTCCGAAGACACCGAGCAGGTCGTCGCGAAGTTGGAAGGCAATCCCGATGTCGGTGCCGAACGTCCGGTAGGCATCGATCAACTCGGCGTCTGCACCGAACAGTGCGGCGCCGAGGTGCAGGGGGCGTTCGATCGTGTACGCGGCGGTTTTGTAACGGTTGACCCGCATGGCTGCCTCGACGGTCTCGTCTCCGCGGGCTTCGTTGCTGATGTCGAGGAATTGGCCACCGAGCACCTCGGTGCGCATTGCCGACCAGACCGGGCTCACTCGTGCGGCCGCGTCGGGGCTGATCCCGGATTCTCGGATCATGTCGTCAGCCCAGGCCAAGGCCAGGTCGCCGAGGAGAATGGCGACAGCCTCGCCGAAGTGCGCGGAGTCGCCGCTCCACTCCTCGCCTCGGTGCTGGTCCTCGAATTCGACGTGAACGGTCGGGAAGCCGCGCCTGGTCGTTGATGCGTCGATGATGTCGTCGTGGACGAGCGCGCAGGCCTGCACCAGTTCGAGGGCCGCGCATGCGCGAATCACCGCCTCCGCGTCGCTCCCGTTCGGGTCGCCTCCGGCGCCGAGCCATCCCGTCCAGGCGAACGAGGGCCGGACGCGCTTTCCTCCGCGCAGGACGAAGGCTTCGAGGGTGCTGACGGCTTTCTCGTATCCACCGCCGATGTTCGAGACGAGTTCGCGGCGTGAATCGAAGAAGTCGCGGAGCGCTCCTTCGAACATGCCTGGCAGTTCGAGTGAGGTCGGATGCGGTGCGGTGTTGGTCGAACTCTGTCCAACGCGCGCGGTTCCTGCGGACAGGGTGGCCTCCAAGATCGGTATTGTTCTCGCGCCGGAGGGTTACACGGAAGCGAGCTTGGGGCCCAGCTTAGTGGGGGTTGGAATCAACGGCGGTTCGGGCCGTGAACTGCGTGATCCTGACATTCGGGATACGCAGTCCTGGGCGATGAGCTTGTTTGCAGCTGGAAAACATATGCTTGACCGGTGACATTCGATCCAGTCAGGGGCCGCTCCAGCGAGGGGTGGGCCACCCGAACACCGTCGATCGTCGATCGGATCGCTTCCTCGACAGGTAGCCGTATTCCGTTCTCGGTCGAGTTTTCGCCGCCGCGCGACGCTGACGCCGAAGCGCGCCTGTGGCGTGCGGTGCGTACCTTCGAGCGGCTCGGACCGGCGTTCGTCTCGATGACTTACGGCGCAGGTGGCTCGACGCGCGATCGTACGGTGCGCGTCACCGGCGAACTGGCCGAGGAGACGACCCTGCTGCCGGTTGCTCACCTGACTGCCGTCTCGCACAGCACCGAAGAACTTCGCGCCATGGTCGGTGCATACGCCGATCGTGGGATCAGCAACATCCTCGTGTTGCGCGGCGATCCGCCCGGTGATCCGCTCGGCGAGTGGAAGAAGCATCCCGAAGGCGTCGAGTACGCCGAGGAACTCGTGCGGATGGTCCGTGACCTGGGCGACTTCCATGTCGGCGTCGCGTCGTTCCCCGAGGGGCACTACCGCGCTCCGGACTTGGCGTACGACACGAAGTACCTGGTGTCGAAGTTGCGTGCCGGCGCCGAGTACTCGATCACGCAGATGTTTTTCGACGTGGAGGACTACCTGCGTCTCCGTGACCGCGTGAGTGCATACGACGCAGAACAGGGCGCCAAGCCGATCATCCCGGAGATCATGCCGGTGACGTCGCTGCGCTCGGTGAGGCGCATGCTCGAGCTCTCGGGCTCGTCGTTGCCTCCCGCCCTCGAACGCCGATTCGACGCCGCGGCCGGAAGCGGTCCGGAAGAGAACCGTGCAGCGGTCCGCGAACTCGGCATCGATCTGGCCACCGAGATGGGAGAGCGGTTGATCGCCGAAGGCGCTCCGTGCCTGCACTTCATCACGTTGAACTTCGCGCGCGCCACCAGTGAGGTCCTCGAGCGACTCGGTCTCACCCCCGACACCTCTGTCGGGACAGCACAAGCCGTCTGATCCCGGTTGCCCCGCTCGACACCAATCGAGGGGGCAATCGTCAGGCGCTACTTCGTGGTGTTTTTCGGATTCCTGTTGTCAGCTTGCTTGCTGCCAGGTGATTTCGTGACAGGCGTCTTCGTGGCCGGTGCTTTCGCGGCGGGCGCGCGCTTGATCGGTGCTCGATTGCGCGCCATCCAGGCCATTGCACCGACGATAATCGCGACACCGAGCGCCAGTCCGGCCATGATTCCTGCCCACCCGGCGAAGCTTCGGGTGCTGGGGTCCGCGTAGTTGACCTCGGCGCGCATTGTCGACACCTCGCCGGCGGGCAAAGTCCACGAAACCCGGGAATCGCCGTCTCGTGTTCCGTTGGTCGTGCCGACCCGTGCCGGGAAGGCGATGCTGACCTGGACGTCGGCGCCCTGAGTCGGAACCGTCTTCAGGTCTGCCTTGCCGTCGAGCGTGACGGTGTCCCCGGATCGCTTGAGGGTGATCTGGAACGACCCGGATCCCTCGGCATACATCGAGCCCAGTTGGGCGACGTCACCGAAGGACAAGTCGCTGAAGAACGCCTGGCTGCCGACGTATCCGTCCTTCTTGTATTCCTGAACCCGTATCTTGTCCTCCAGCGAGGAAGGCGGGGTCAGCTGCGGACCCTTGTCCGCCTCGTTCGCCGGAATAGCGGCAGCTACCACCTGTCCGGTCACACGATCGTTCGCGGACACTCCCATCGACACCTGCACGCGGATGCACCCGGCAAGCAAGGGAACAAGCATGAGGGCGAGCGCGGCAACCGTCAGGAAACGTTTCCGACTGGTCGGCTTGGCGGCGGGATCGGTGGACTGTTGCACAGTGGTCATCGTGCCAGCCGTGGCGTAGCCAGTCATCGAGGCGGGGGCGTGTCGGCGGGTGAAGTTCGGTGGGTGACCTTCACGACCTGCTCGAACGACGCATCCACTGACTCGCTTTACCCCGGCGGCTGTCGGACAGTGCGATTCGAGCGGCACTGCGACCACTGGCTCCGGACACACCACCACCGGGATGCGTCGAGGCTCCGGTCAGATACAACCCGTCTGCTCCCGGAACGCGATGGCCGGACAGTTCCGGAAGCGGTCGCCACAACATCATCTGATCGAGTGACATCTCGACGTGCATGACATTTCCGCCGATCATCCCCAATTCCGACTCGATGTCGCGGGGAGTCTGAATGAAGCGGTCGAGGACGGAATCGGCGAATCCGGGTGCAAAAGCCTCCATCTCGCCGACGATCCGGTCGGCCTCGGCCTCGGCGACCGACGCCCAATCGCGATGTCCGCTGAGACGATACGGCTGCCACTGCGACCACAGTGTCACCTGATGCCGCCCGGCCGGGGCGATCGTGGGATCGATTCCGCTGAAACTCATGCCGAGAACCGCAGGGCGAGGAGGCAGTTCCCCTGCCAGTGCTGCGCCGTGTGCAGTGCGCAAGTGGGCGCGATCGGAAACGAGTAATTGCAATCCCGAGGTACTTTCCCGTGTCGTGGCGTCGCCGCGGTAGGACGGGAGCGCAGATGTTGCCAGTCGCAATACAGCGCCGATGCCGGGGCCGACCCTGATCTTCCGCCGCCAGTGATCGAGCGTGGTTCGGTCGAATCCTCCGGTGCCCAGGAGATCGAGTGTCGTGAGGATGTGGCAACCCGCGATTACCTTGCGAGCGTGAACTTCTCGACCGCTCTCGGTTGTGACGGTCCAGTGGTTCGAGTTCCGGCGGATCGACGTCACGCCGTCACCGAGCGCGACGGTGGCGCCGTCGACAGCCATCCGGGAGGCCAACGCAGCACTCAGTGCGCCGCTCCCTCCGACTGCTCGCCCGGGCGGTAGGACGTGCATGAGGGCCGCGAAGCCGACCATCGGAGCGGTTCCCGGTTCCGACATCGGAGGCCCGGACTGGGCGCCGAACCACGCCAACGCTGCCTTGAGCGCCTCACTGTCGAAATACTCGTCCAGCAGTGCGTCGCCAGGCGCGAGGAACTGCCGCGACAGTTCGCTGTTGCCGCGCGCTGTGGCCAGTCCTCCGAACGCACCGATCAGGTTCGATCCGGTGGGCGGTGTGGAAAATGCCTTCATCACGTGTCGGCTGCGCTCCGACCAGACCGCGAAGAACTGCCGGTACGCGTCGGCGTCCTTTGTCCCGCAAGCTCGTTCGATGGACCGGCAGGTTGCATCGAGGTCGCGATGAAACACGATGCCCGGCCCGTCGGTGCCAGGGGCGGGCGGAGCGAACGCCCACGGGTCACAGTCGATGTAGCGAAGGCCGTGCGCGCCGAGTCCGAGTTCCTCGATGATGCCACTGTGTCGGATCATGAGGTGCGCAGACGACCCCCGGTCCACCTTGTATCCGGGAAATCGCTCGACGGTCGAGACGGCACCGCCGAGAACCGTGTCCTTCTCGAGAACCTCGACCGACCAACCCTCACGTGCGAGATACGCGGCCGAAACGAGCGCGTTGTGTCCGGAACCGACGACGACGGCGTCGAAAAATGCGCTCACAGCGGCAGTCCACGGCCGAGGACCGCAAATGGCCGGTTGTCGCCGGCAAAACGAAATCTGCGGAGCACGTCGCAAAAGCCGAGACGGCGGTACAGCCGCCAGGCTCGGTTGTCCTCGTCGAACACCTCAGGTGTCGACAACAGAACGCTGCGTTCGGTTCGATCGACGAGGAGGTGGCGCAAGAGCGATTCGCCCAATCGGTGACCTTGACCGTTCGGATGCACGTGGAGTTCGGTGAGTTCGAAGTAGTCGCTCAGAATCGCGTCGATCTCGCTCTGAGGGCGACCCGAGCGCCGAAGCCCGTGCAGTACCTGTTGATGCCACCACTGGTCCGGGCTCCCGCGATACCCGTAAGCGATCCCCACCAGCGGCAGATTTTCGTGTGACGGTTGCTGGGGAACCGCCAATGCGCCGACGGCTTTCCAGCCAGGCCGGTTCGCGTGCTCCTGCCACATCGGTGCGCGATGGAACTCGGTTCCTCGCGGATAGTCCATCGCAGTGACGTACACGGCCAGTGCCTCGTGGAGTCGACTCGCGAATTCTTCACGATCGAGGTCGACCGTATGTGGTGTCCAGGCGATCTGCGGGTCGACCGGTCTCACCTCTTCTCTTGACGGCGTGTCGGTGGGTGCAGTTATATTGAATAGGTCGAACAGATGTTCGATGTGGGTGATCCGGAGATGCCCGAAGGGAAGCGGGCATCTCCGGCCCACCTGGCCTTGGATCCTTACGGTGCAGGAGGTGCCCCGATGTCCGAGCATGTAAAGCCTGATCGTGTGAAGTGCCAACGAACTCTTCCGGCCGAGTTGTCGAGCCCGTCGGATGCCGCAATCTCGCGATTGCCGATATCGGCGAGGCGGTCCTTCGGTGCGACGGACGCCAGCCACCGCACTGCGCAAGTGGGAAAGTCCGGTGTGGCGTGGGGGCTCCTCCGGAAGGCGGATGCGCTTCTCGAGGAAGCGATTGGGGCGGGAGATCCTGCCGACCGGTTCCGGTGTGCCTATCTGGCAGCACTACGTGGTGCCGGGGCAGTGTTGGCCGCCGCTCCTGCCGGTGCCGGATCGAAGCGCAAGCGAAGCGGAAACGCGTGGGTTCTGATGGACGCCGCAGCGCCCGCGTTCGGAGCGTGGTCGAAGTTCTTCGCGGGGTGGTCCGCTGCGCGTGCGGCCGTGGAAACCGGTGTGTCGATCGTGATCACGGACTCCGATTCCGATGCATTCTTCGCCGAGGTCGGTCGTTTTCTCACGGCGGTCGAAGATTTCATCGGTCAGGACGCGTCCGAGCATTTGCGAGCGTCGTGAACAAATGGTCCGTGTTGGCAGTTGTTTCCGGGGAATTTCCTGGTCCGCACAGGCAAATGGAGCCGAATCGGGGCCCTTCGGCACGAATACGTACGCTTGTGGCGGAACTCGTACCCGGAGTTGGTGGTCCGAGACCTAAACTGCTCGTATTATGAAAACAGGTAATCGTCCAACTTGATTACCCGCCGCCCCACACCGTGGGGTGGTTGCCAAACTTCCAGTGCCGGGGGAGGTACCGTGCCACTCTCCGAGCACGAGCAGCGCATGCTCGATCAGATCGAGAGCGCTCTCTATGCCGAAGACCCCAAGTTCGCCTCCAATGTGAGGGGCGGCCGTATGCGGGCGCCGTCGAGTAGACGGCGGTTCCAAGCAGCGGCTCTATTCGTGCTGGGTCTGGTCCTGCTGATCGCGGGGGTTGCCCTCCCGCTCAAGCCGGGCGGTTTTCCGATCATCAGCCTGTTCGGTTTCTTGTTCATGTTCGGCGCAGGGGTCTTGTTCCTCTGGGGTGGTGGACGCAAGTCCGCAGCAGCAGCCGAACCCGCTTCCGAAGGTGGCAATCATCCCTCCGGTCCGCCGGGTAGGGGTAGTGCCGGTGGATCCGGGCGGGGACGCGGCCGCAAGTCCGGCGGCGGATTCTCGTCGCGGATGGAAGATCGATTCAAACGCAGGTTCGAGCAGGACTAGCTCTCCCGCCCTTCTTCGGGCGTACTTCGAGAGTGGTGCAGTTCGGACATGACGCCCTCTGTAGGGCACGGACGACCACACGTGTGGCGGTCGGCAACCAAGGTTGCCGACCGCCACACGTCGTTGGTGTGGGTGTTGTACATGTGTGCCGGCAATCCATCGAAGTGAATCAGTGACGCGCGAGCGAATCACTCGCCACCCACGGTCGCCCCTAGGCAAGCCCGCGGGCTTCCTCCACTTCGCTCCACTCGCCCCTCCACTTTCCTCCACCCTGGTCGAACTGCAACGCACGACCAGACCTCGTCCCGCTCACGTCTATTCGAAAACCGCGCTTGTACTGCGATTATGCTTGGGGGAGCGACAAATCGTGGCGTGAAGGGTCGATATGACGGCGGTGTGGGCCGGGACACGGTTGCAAATTTCCCCCACGTATCCCCACCTGCGCTGACCTGCTATTTATCAGCAAATGATGCTGAATAGGGACCATGTGCTCCTTGTTTGTGGGGGAAAGTGGGGTACTGTGGGTTCGGGCGGAGAGCTGAAGCACGATCCGCTCGATAGGGAGGGTTTCAGCGCAAGCTCGCAGGAGGTGTCGAGTGTTCCTCGGTACCTTCACGCCGAAGCTCGACGACAAAGGTCGGCTCACGTTGCCGGCAAAGTTCCGAGACGAACTGGCAGGAGGATTGATGATCACCAAGAGTCAAGATCACAGCCTCGCCATCTACCCCCGGGACGAGTTCGTCAAGCTTGCTCGAAAGGCAGCGGCAGCTCCACGCAATGATCCGGCAGCTCGGGCGTATGTACGTGCCCTGGCCGCCGGTACAGATGAACAGCACGCCGATGCCCAGGGGCGAATCACCCTCTCGGCTGATCATCGGCGTTACGCAAACCTGTCCAAGGAATGCGTAGTGACCGGCTCCGTCGATTACCTCGAGATCTGGGATCTAGCAGCCTGGGAGAGGTATCTCGGAGACAACGAAGAGGACTATTCGCAGGCAACAGGCGAATCTCTCAGCGAGATCGTCTAGGCGAAGAGCCCCCGGCGAATGCCGCGAGGCCTCTGCCCGGAAAGACCCTGACGCACTTCCCCAGCGCCAGGTTCTCCTTCGGGCAGGGACCTCGAAGCATTCGCCTTCTCGAACAGTCATCGCCTTCTCGGAGAGTCAGCACCTTTTCGAAAAGTCATCGGAAATCATGAAAGTAGGAGCCGGAGCAATCATGGTGGATCACGAGGTGAACGAACCCTCGGATGCCGATGGCTTCGCGCACGTCCCCGTACTTCTGCATCGTGCCGACGATCTTCTCGGCCCTGCCATCACCGCCGTCGGTGACGGTGGCGAAGGCGCATACATGATCGATGCGACGTTGGGGCTCGGAGGCCACTCCGAATTCTTCCTCGGCAAGTACCCGGGCCTTCACCTCATCGGTCTCGATCGCGACACCAACGCACTCCGCATCGCTTCCGAGCGTCTGGCGCCATTCGCGGACCGAACCACGTTCGTGCACACCACGTATGACGGGATCGAAGACGCGCTCGAACAGGCAGGTCTGCCGTCGACGGAGTCGGTTCACGCGATCCTCTTCGATCTGGGTGTGTCGTCGATGCAGTTGGACGAAGCCGACCGAGGTTTTGCGTACTCGATCGACGCCCCTCTCGACATGCGGATGGATCAGACGGTCGGGCTGACCGCGGCAGAGGTCCTGAACACCTACAGTCACGGCGACCTTGCTCGCATTCTGAGCACGTACGGCGAAGAGCGGTTCGCCGGAAAGATTGCGTCCGAGATCCTTCGGCAGCGTGAGCGTGAACCATTCACCACCAGTGCAGCTCTGGTCGAGTTGCTGTACCGAACAATCCCGGCGGCCACGCGGCGTACGGGTGGACACCCGGCCAAGCGCACCTTCCAAGCGCTGCGGATCGAAGTCAATGCCGAGTTGGATTCGCTTCGTGCGGCCGTTCCTGCCGGGCTCGATGCACTGGCAGTCGGTGGGCGAGTGGTGTTCATGTCCTACCAGTCGCTCGAGGATCGAGTTGTGAAGGCGGAGTTGGTTCCCCGCTCGAAGTCCACCAGTCCTGAAGGTCTACCGGTCGAGTTGCCGGGTATGGGGCCGGAGTTCCGCATTCTCACCCGTGGCGCAGAACGTGCGTCTGAGCAGGAAATCGAAGAGAACCCACGATCAGCTCCGGTGCGTTTGCGTGCCGCAGAACGCATTTCCAGGAGGCGGGCATGAGTCGTCAGGGCAAATCCGGTGCAGCGCAACGCGCATACGACAAGCGCACCGCACGGGCGGCAGGCCGGACCGGAACTGCCGCTGCTGTCGGCCCGTCGATCTCTCCTCGGGCGATGCTCAAGGGGCGGGTACCGTTCGTGGCCTCCGTTATCGGACTTCTGTCCATCGGTCTCGCGGTGACTCTGCTGCTGACCACTCGCGCTGCCGAGGATTCGTACCAACTCAGTGATGCACGTGCATACAACCAGTCTTTGGTCGAGCAGAAAGCAGCGCTCGAACGTGACTTCCAGTCGCGTAACTCGGCTCCGGAGTTGGCAAATCAGGCAAGCGCTCTCGGCATGGTCCCCGCCAAGGACCCTGCACGTCTGGTAGTTCATCCGGATGGTTCGGTCGAGGTCGTCGGAACGCCGACTCCCGCGACTGCCGGCGCGATGCCGCCGCTCGATGCGCCCACATCGGTGCCCGCACCGACCGCGACACCGCCGCGCACCACAACGCCGGTTGTTCCTGGAGCCACGCCGAGCGTTCCGAATAACACGCGAAACCTCGCGCAGAGTGAACAATTGGTTCCTGTGATCCCCACGACGACAGCACCCGCCACCACGACGGCGGTGCCTGCTCCGCCTGAGGAACGTCGGTGAGTCAGAACTCCCGTAACAACCCCGGTCGGCGTCCGCGCCGCTCGGCCACTGCCTCATTTCCGTTTCGTCAGCGAGTCGGTCGTATCACCATGTGTGGTGCGCTCGCCGTTGCGGCATTGCAGCTCTTGTGGATTCAGGGAATCGATGCGCCGAGCCTGGCTGCGGAATCTGCGAATCAACGAACCACGACGCAGGTCGATCCGGCCGTACGCGGCTCGATAACCGATCGCAACGGAAACCCCCTCGCGTTCACCATGGAAGCCAAGGCGCTGACTTTTCAGCCGGTGCGAGTACGCAAGGAACTCGAGGAAGCGCGCGCCAAGAGCATCGAGCAGGGCGCCGAGGGTGACAAGCAGGCGCCGGAAGTCAGCGATCGCCTCGCCGAGATCGCCGCCGGAATCCACGCCAAGCTCGGCGATACCGTTCCGGAAAAAGATCTGCTTCAGAAGATGAACAGCAACGAGACTTTCACGTACCTCGCCCGCAGCGTGGATCCGGCGGTTGCTGCCGAGATCTCGGACAAGTTCCGGGAGGTCGGCCTCGAGCGACAGGACATCCGCGAGTACCCCGGTGGCTCTCTGGCGGCGAATCTCGTCGGCGCGACCGGCTGGGACGGGCACGGTTTGCTCGGCCTCGAAGATTCGATGGACTCCACGCTCGCCGGAACCGATGGATCCGAAACGTACGACCGCGGTTCCGACGGCGCTGTGATCCCTGGTAGCTGGCGTGACAAGCAACCGGCCGTCAACGGTTCGGGCGTCGAGCTGACCATCGATTCGGACCTCCAGTTCTACGTTCAGCAGCAGGTCCAGATCGCCAAGGACAAGTCGGGCGCAAAGAACGCTTCGGTTGTGGTCATGGACTCCAAGACGGGACAGGTGTTGGCCATGTCCAACGACAGCACCTTCAACCCCGCGATCGGCATCGACAAGAACGCGCCGACAGCCGAAATGGGCAATCCGTCGGTCAGTACGCCGTTCGAGCCCGGATCGGTGAACAAGATCGTCACCGCAGCAGCGGCCATCGAGGACGGTAAGACAACTCCGGACGAAGTTCTGCAAGTCCCGGGCAGCATCACGATGTCCGGTGCCACAGTCAAGGATGCGTGGGATCACGGTGTGGCCCCGTATACCTCTACCGGTGTGTTCGGAAAGTCCTCGAACGTCGGCACCTTGATGCTCGCTCAGCGAGTGGGCGAGGATCGCTACGCAGACATGCTGAACAGGTTCGGCCTCGGACAACGCACCGACGTCGGACTTCCCGGCGAGAGCGCCGGCAGCGTCCCGAGTCGCGATCAGTGGTCCGGCGGAACCTTCGCGAACTTGCCGATCGGGCAGGGTCTTTCGATGACAACCTTGCAGATGACCGGGATGTACCAGGCCATTGCCAACGACGGTGTGCGAATTCCTCCGCGAATCGTGAAGTCGACTGTCGATTCTTCCGGCACTCGGACCGAGACGCCGCAGCCCGAGGGTGTCGAGGTGGTCAGCGCCCAGACAGCGTCGACGGTTCGGGACATGTTCCGATCGGTCACTCAGGAAGACACCGGCAACCAACGAGGAACCGGTGTTGCCGCGGGCGTCGAGGGATACCAGGTCAGCGGAAAGACCGGCACCGCGCAGCAGGTGGATCCCGCGTGCAAGTGCTACTCCAACTCCAACTACTGGATCACCTTCGCGGGGATCGCGCCCGCGGACAACCCCCGATTCGTGATCGGAATCATGCTCGACGCACCGGTTCGCGGTGTGGACGGCGGCGGCGGTCAATCGGCAGCACCGTTGTTCCACAACATCGCGTCGTGGATGCTGCAGCGTGACAGCGTTCCGATGTCGCCGGACCCCGGTCGCAAGTTGGTGTTGCAGGCGGACTGATTGCGGTGTGTCGGTTTCGACAGGGTCTTCGGGTGAATCCCGGACACGGTAATCTCAAACGTCGCAGTAACCTCATTCATCGCAGTACGCCGAACTTTGCTTGCGCTGCGACCGCCAAAGAACAACGACAATTGCCAGGAGTCGAGTGACAGTGCCGAATCGTTTGCAATCGTCGAACTCGGACGGCGCTCCCGGGACGCGTCCGACACAACCGGTTGCTACCGCGATCACGGCGCTCTCCGAACTGTCCGGAGCTCGCCTCGAATGGGTCGGGCAACCGGGATCACAGTCGTCGGAGGTCGTCGTCAAGGGCGTCGACCTGCGTGCGCAGGGAATCGTGGCCGATGACCTCTTCGCCGCTCTGCCCGGTGCCAGGACGCACGGCGCTCAGTTCGCCGTCGACGCTCTGGGGCGCGGTGCGACCGCGATCTTGACGGACGAGGCCGGCCTCGAATTGATCGAGGCCGCCGGCAAGGCGCCCGACCGGTCCGTCCCGGTTCTCGTTCATCCGAACCCGCGGGATGTGCTCGGTGAGATCTCGGCCGAGATCTACGGCCGGCCCTCGGAGAAGATGCAGGTCGTCGGCATTACCGGCACATCCGGCAAGACGACGACGTCGTACTTGCTCGAAGCAGCGATTGCCGGAGCCGGCCGCAAGCCCGGCCTGGTTGGCACCATCGAGACTCGGATCGACGGCCGACGGGTGCCCAGCGCTCTGACCACGCCGGAAGCTCCGCAACTCCATGCGCTGTTCGCCGTGATGGCAGAGCAGGGGATCGATACCGTCGTCATGGAGGTGTCCAGTCACGCGCTCGCTCTCGGACGCGTCGACGGCATCCGCTTCGACATCGGCGCGTTCACCAATCTTTCGCAGGACCACCTGGATTTCCATCGGGACTTCGAGGAGTACTTCCAGGCCAAGGCTCGGCTGTTCGATCCCGAGTCGACGGTGCGAGCCGAGCATGCCGTCGTCTGCGTCGACGACGTATGGGGTCGACGGATGGCTGAGCTGGCCGCGACCGACGAGAGCGATGCGGTGACCACGGTCTCGACCTCGACGGCCGAGGCCGAGTGGAAGGTCGGCGCCGTCCAGGTTGCCGAGGACGGCTCGCAGACCTTCGAGTTGGTCGGACCGGACGGACAATCGTGGCCCGTCTCGCTTCGCCTCCCCGGTCGATACAACGTGGCCAACGCAGCCTTGGCACTGACTGTCAGCTTCGCGGCCGGACTCGATCCGGACGCTGCTGTTCGAGCACTCGGAACGGTGGATGTCCCCGGACGGGTCCAGCGGATCGACCGTGGGCAGAGCTTCCTGGCAGTCGTCGACTACGCCCACAAACCGGCGGCACTCGAAGCCGTGATCGCCACCCTGCGCAATCAGGTTCCCGGCCGAGTGGCTGTGGTCGTCGGTGCGGGCGGGGACCGCGACGCCGGCAAACGCACCCTCATGGGCGAAGCTGGTGCGAGGGGCGCAGACCTGCTGATCGTCACCGACGACAACCCGCGCACCGAGGATCCCGCGAAAATTCGCGCTTCGGTTATGCAAGGCGCCATCGACGTTCCCGAATCCGAACGCGGCGAGATTCGCGAAGTGGGGGACAGGGCGCTCGCGATCGAGCAAGCAGTCCGGTGGGCGCAGCCAGGCGACGTAGTACTGGTGGCAGGCAAAGGCCACGAAGTGGGTCAAGAAATCGACGGGGTCAAACACCCATTCGACGACCGCGAGGTGTTGGGCGAAATGATCGGCCGATTCGCGATCAACACAGCACATGGAGGCAAGCAATGATCCCGATGACGCTCTCTCGGATCGCCGAGATCGTCGGAGGAACCCTGCATGACGTCGACGATCCGTCGACTCAGGTGACAGGAACCGTCGAATTCGATTCGCGCAAGGCTGGTCCAGGTGGACTGTTTCTCGCACTCCCCGGCGCACGCGTCGACGGTCACGACCATGCGGAAGCGGCGGTGGCCGCCGGTGCGGTGGCGGTGCTAGCAGCGCGGCCGGTCGGGGTTCCGGCGATAGTTGTCCCGTCGGTACCGAACGACGGTCCGAGCGCTGTGATGTTGCTCGAACATGACACAGACGGATCCGGGGCTGCCGTCTTGCATGCCCTCGGCCTCCTGGCCAGGGCCGTGGTCGACGAACTGGCAGCAGAGGGGTCGGCTTCGGGGGGCGGGCTGACGCTGGTCGGTGTCACTGGTTCGGCAGGCAAGACCTCGACCAAGGACCTGATTGCGGCGCTGCTTCGCGAGCGCGGTGAGGTGGTCGCCCCACCAGGCTCGTTCAACAACGAACTGGGGTTGCCGTGGACTGTGCTCCGCGCCGACGAGAAGACCCGCTTCCTGGTCCTCGAGATGTCGGCCCGCGGGGTCGGTCACGTCGGCGAACTGACCAAGATCGCGCCGCCGAAGATCGGCGTCGTTCTCAATGTCGGCACCGCCCATCTCGGTGAATTCGGTTCGCGTGAAGCGATCGCGGTCGCCAAAGGTGAACTGGTGGAAGCACTCCCGTCGGCAGCCGACGGTGGAGTTGCGGTCCTCAACGCCGACGACCGCATGGTCGCCGCAATGGCGAGTCGAACCAAGGCCCGGATCGTATTCGTCGGTCAGTCCGAAGACTGCGACGTTCGGGCGACCGACGTGGTTGTCGACGACCAGGCCCGGGCTTCCTTCACGCTGAACTGTTCACAGGGTTCTGCGCGTATTCGCCTGGCCGTTCACGGCGAACATCACGTGAGCAACGCTCTTGCCGCTGCGGCCGTCGCACTCGAGAACGGCCTCGCGGTTGCAGACATCGCTCGTGTCCTCGAGGGCACGAAGGCAGCGTCAGCGAGGCGGATGGAAGTCACCGAGCGCGCCGACGGCGTCACCGTCGTCAACGACAGTTACAACGCAAATCCCGATTCCATGCGCGCTGCGCTCAAAGCGTTGGTGTCCATGGCGCGATCGGATCGGCACTTCGGGCGCCGTAGCTGGGCTGTGCTCGGTGAGATGGGTGAACTCGGGCCGGAATCGGTCGTCGAGCATGACGCGATCGGTCGCCTGGCCGTCAGACTCGATGTCAGCAAGTTGATCGTCGTCGGAACGGGCCGCACCTCGCGTGCGATGCATCAAGGTGCGGTGATGGAGGGGTCGTGGGGTGACGAGTCCGTCGTCGTGCCAGACGCAGCTGCGGCAATCGCCATTCTCGAAGCGGAACTTGAACCGGGCGATCTCGTCCTGGTGAAGGCGTCCAAGTCTGTTGAACTGTGGACGGTCGCCGAAGCGATTCTGGCCGCAACGCCCAGCGACAACACCGGTGACGCGAACACCGATGGCGAGAACGGCGGGGATTCGCAGTGATCCAGATTCTTCTCGCCGCAGGCATCGCGCTGGCGGTCTCCATCATGCTCACGCCGATCCTGATCAAGGCGTTCTCGAAACAAGGTTTCGGGCAGGAGATCCGAACCGAAGGTCCAGCCAGTCACCAGGCCAAGCGCGGCACTCCCACGATGGGCGGCGTCGCGATCCTGACCGGAATCTGGGCCGGCTATCTCGGCTCACACCTCATCGGTCTCGGCATGGACAACGCGGAGGGACCGTCGGCGTCCGGCCTACTCGTTCTCGGTCTGACCACCGCGCTCGGTGGAGTCGGTTTCCTCGACGACTTCATCAAGATCCGCAAGCAGCGCAATCTGGGACTGAACAAGACAGCGAAGCTGGTCGGCCAGTTCGTCGCTGCCATTGCCTTCGGAATCTTGGCCCTGCAGTTCCGCGGTGACGACGGGCTGACTCCGGGCAGTGTTCATTTGTCGTACGTTCGCGACATCGCCACCGTCTCACTCGGTTCCGTGGTCTTCATCGCCTTCTGTTACCTACTGGTCAGCGCCTGGTCCAATGCCGTCAACCTGACCGACGGCCTCGACGGATTGGCCGCCGGAGCGATGAGTTTCGTTCTCGGCGCCTACGTCATCATCACGTTCTGGCAGTTCCGCTACTCGTGCGAGACGAATCCCGGTAAGGGTTGCTACGACGTCCGAGACCCGCTCGATCTCGCGGTGCTCTGCGCGGCAGGCGCCGGCGCGTGCATCGGTTTCCTCTGGTGGAATGCCGCACCCGCCAAGATCTTCATGGGCGACACCGGTTCTCTTGCCCTCGGCGGCATGCTCGCCGGATTGTCGATCACCACAAGCACGGAACTGTTGATGGTCGTCATCGGTGCACTGTTCGTCGCGGAGGCCGCGTCGGTGGTGATCCAGGTAGCGGTGTTCCGGTCCAGCCGACGGCGGGTCTTCCGAATGGCACCGTTCCATCACCACTTCGAACTTGCCGGGTGGGCTGAAACCACGGTCATCATCAGATTCTGGTTGCTGGCGGCTATTGCGTCGGCTATCGGATTGGCCCTCTTCTACAGCGAATACCTCGCAGCGCTCGGAGGCTGAAAACCATGACCAGCTCAGCGGATTCCGAGAACGACCTGTCCTGGCTCCGCGGTACGCGAGTGCTGGTCGCCGGTGGGCGGGTGTCCGGTCAAGCGACCATCGAACCTCTCGTCGCGCTCGGCGCTGTCGTGACGGTCGCCGATTCGACCCTCGACTTTGCGCAGCGCTGCGCCGAACTCGGCGCGGACATGGTGACCACCACCTCGATCGAGGATGCCCCGGATTCGATCACCGAGTACGGGCTCGTCGTCACCAGTCCGGGCTTTCGGCCGGACGCACCGATCCTTGCAGCGGCCGCCGGTCACGGGATTCCCATCTGGGGAGACGTCGAGTTCTCGTGGCGCGTCGACCACAGCGGGCACTTCGGCGGACCCCGTAAATGGCTCGTCGTGACGGGGACGAACGGAAAGACCACGACGACGTCGATGCTGGCCTCGATTCTCGACGCCGCCGGAGTTGTCGGCCGAGCCTGCGGGAACATCGGGCTTCCGATACTCGAGGCACTCGCCGAGACGTCGCCGCGCGTGGAGTACCTCGCTGTCGAACTGTCGTCTTTCCAATTGCACTGGGCACCTTCGGTGCGTCCGGATGCCGGCGTGGTCCTCAATGTCGCCGAGGATCACCTCGACTGGCACGGCGGAATGAGCGCGTACGCCGAGGCCAAGTCGCGGGCGCTGAGTGGAAAGGTCGCGGTGGTCGGCCTCGATGACGCAATCGCTTCCGAACTGGGAACTCGCGCAACTGCAGACATTGTCACCGGGTTCAGATTGGGTGAACCGGGCGAAGGAGAACTGGGTGTCGAAGCGGGACACCTCGTGGACAACGCTTTCGGCGATCACGTCCGCTTGGCCGAAGCAGCTTCCATAGATCCGGCCGGCCCGGCAGGCGTCATGGACGCGCTTGCCGCTGCCGCTTTGGCGCGGGCACTCGGATTCGAGGCCGACGTCGTCGAACGCGGTCTGGCCGCGCACAAGGTCGGCCCACACCGAGGGGCCCTGGTCGGTCGTGTCGGGTCCGTTGTGTACATCGACGATTCCAAGGCCACCAATCCGCACGCAGCCAGGCCGTCGATACTCGCGCACGACCGCGTCGTCTGGGTTGCAGGCGGTCTACTCAAGGGCGCAAGCGTCGAGCAGTTGGTGAGCGAAGTGGGACCGAGACTGTCCGGCGCTGTTCTTCTCGGCCGTGACGCCGGTGTGATCGAGGACGCGCTGGCGCGACACGCGCCCGATGTTCCCGTGGTGCACGTGCTGTCGGGGGACGATGAAGTGGTGAGCGAAAACAGCAGCAACTCGACTCTCACCATCCGGCTGCCGTCGGGTGCCGACGCGGATGCCGTCATGGCCGCAGTGGTCGTCGAAGCTGCCGAGTTGGCGTCCCCCGGTGATGCAGTTGTACTTGCCCCGGCCGCCGCGTCCTTGGACATGTTCGCCAGCTACGGACATCGTGGTGACAGTTTCGCCGCCGCCGTAGCCGCATTACCCGATCCGTTCACGGATTCGCCTGGCCAAGCCGGGAACTTGCTATGACCAAGGGTCCCAAGACCCGAATCGGTGCCTGGTTGGCGCGGCCGTTGGCGTCGTTCCACCTGGTGGTGACGATTGCCACGATGTTGACTGTCTTGGGGCTCGTGATGGTTCTGTCGGCGTCGAGCGTCGAGCAGTACGTGTCCGGTGGCTCGGCATATTCGTTGTTCACCCAGCAGTTGATCTTCGCGATCCTCGGGGCGGTGCTCTTCTACGTCGCGCTGCGGATCCCGGCGAGAGTGCTCCGGCAGTATTCGTTTCCGCTGTTCGTCGTCGTGCTGATCATGCTGGTACTCGTCCTGATTCCGGGAATCGGCACCGAAGCGCAGGGTGCGCGTCGCTGGTTCAACGTCGGTGGATTCTCGGTGCAACCATCGGAAATCATGAAGGTCGCCTTGGCGATCTGGGGCGCGCATCTGTTGGCCTCGAGGCGTCCGGACGACCGATCTGTGAAGTCGATCCTGATTCCGCTCGTGCCCGCTGCAATGCTGGTCTTCGCCTTGGTCGTCGCGCAGCCGAACCTCAGTACGACTATCGCACTGGGAATCATCGTCGGGGCCCTGCTGTGGTTCGGTGGGCTTCCACTGAAACTCTTCGGCTCGATAGCGCTGACAGGCGTTGTCGGCGCCGCTGTCCTGGCCATGACGGCCGGGTATCGATCCGACCGAGTCCAGGCCTTCTTCAACAAGAGCGATGACCTGCAGGGCAACAACTATCAGGCCAAGCAGGCCTTGTATTCGCTCGCAGACGGCGGCTTTTTCGGTCGCGGACTCGGGCAGAGCGTCGCCAAATGGAACTACCTGCCGAACGCGCACAACGACTTCATCTTCGCGATCATCGGCGAAGAGCTGGGATTTGTCGGCTGCGCTGTGGTGATCGGTTTGTTCGCTGTATTCGTGTACACGGGATTGCGGATCGCAGCCCGCAGCATCGATCCGTTCTGGCGGCTCCTGTCGGCCACCGCAACTACCTGGATCGTCGGCCAGGCGATGATCAACATCGGTTACGTCATCGGACTGCTGCCGGTGACCGGACTCCAGTTGCCCTTGGTCTCCGCCGGTGGTTCGTCCTTGGCGATCACGCTGTTCATGTTCGGTGTCATCGCCAATGCAGCGCGCCACGAGCCAGAAGCAGTTGCCGCTCTGAACTCCGGGCAGGACGGCAAGATCTCGAAGTTGCTCAGACTGCCCAAGCCGGTGCTGTACCACCCGCCGTCAGGGGGCCGGCCGATCCGTCGACCGAAGCCCGCACGACAGATCGAACCGGCACGCGGACGCGACGGCCGGCGCGCGATCGAGACGGGCGATCGACGCAAGCGGGCAGATCAAGGCGCTCGCCCTTCCGCGGATTCCAACCGAGGTGCGGCCGCTGGGTCACGGAAGCGCACCGCGGGAGGGCAGAATGGTCAGCGTCGGCAGGCGCCGACACGTAGGGCACAAGATCCACGAGAAGTTCGAGAGCGAGGAATTCGTAGGTGAGCGGCAACAAATCGGCTCTGTCGGTAGTGGTGGCAGGGGGAGGCACGGCTGGTCACATCGAACCCGCACTTGCGGTCGCGGACGCGGTCAAGGCCGCTCAGCCCGACACCAGGATCACCGCACTCGGGACAGCACGTGGTCTCGAAACCACCTTGGTGCCTGCCCGCGGTTACACGCTCGAGCTCATTCCGCCGGTACCGCTTCCGCGTAAGCCCACGATGGATCTGGTGAAATTGCCGACGCGCATCCTCGCGTCGGTGCGCAAGACCCGCGAGGTACTCGATTCCGTCGACGCCGACGTGATCGTCGGTTTCGGTGGTTACGTCGCGCTTCCGGCGTATCTTGCCGCACGTGGTGGTGTTCTTCGGCGCCGGCGCAAGATTCCGATCGTCATCCACGAGGCGAACGCCAGTGCCGGTATCGCGAACAAGATCGGTGCTCGTCTGGCGACGCGGGTGCTTGCCGCTGTTCCGGGTTCCGGAGTGAAGAACCGCGGCGATCAGGACGCCGAGATCGTCGGCATCCCGGTTCGCGCGTCGATCGCCAATTTCGATCGAGCGGGACTCCGCTCGCAAGCTCGCGAGTACTTCGGACTGCCTCAGGACGGTCCCGTTCTGCTCGTCTTCGGCGGATCGCAAGGCGCGAAGTCGCTCAACGACGCGGTGTCCGGAGCAGCGGAAGAACTGGCGAAGGCCGGGATCTCGGTCCTTCACGCACACGGACCCAAGAACTCCCTCGAGGTCACGCAGTACTCGGAGACGGCACCGTATGTGGCTGTTCCTTATCTTTCGCGGATGGATCTCGCGTATGCCGCAGCCGACGCGACGATCTGTCGTTCGGGCGCGATGACGGTCGCCGAGGTCTCGGCGGTCGGACTACCGGCCGTCTACGTTCCGTTGCCGCACGGCAACGGTGAACAGGAACTCAACGCGAAACCCGTTGTCGCAGCGGGCGGCGCGATCATCGTCTCCGACAACGAGCTCACGCCGACGTTCGTCGCCGGCACCGTCGTCCCGATGCTGAGCGACAGCGCGCGTCTCGACAAGATGAGCAGTGGCGCTGCCAATGTCGGGCACCGCACGGCGGCAACCGAGATCGCACGGATCGTGCTCGACATCGCGGCAAAGGAAAACGCCGTCCAGGAAAACGCAAGGGGAAACCGATGACCGCGCTGCCCGCCCACCTCGAGCGAGTACACATGGTCGGAATCGGCGGTGCCGGTATGTCCGGCATCGCTCGAATTCTGCTTTCCCGCGGGGGCCTTGTCTCGGGTTCGGACGCCAAGGAGAGCCGAGGAGTCCTGGCGCTTCGTGCACGCGGGGCACAGGTCCGGATCGGCCACGACGCCGATGCTCTCGACCTGCTGCCAGGTGGACCGACCGTCGTCGTCACGACGCACGCAGCTATCCCGAAGGACAACCCGGAACTCGTCGAGGCCGCTCGCCGCGGAATCCCGGTGATTCTTCGGCCGGCTGTCCTTGCATCACTCATGCAGGGCAATCGCACGTTCCTGGTTTCGGGAACACACGGCAAGACGTCGACGACCTCGATGCTCGTGGTCGCCCTGCAGCACTGCGGTTTCGACCCCTCGTTTGCCGTTGGCGGCGAACTCAACGAGGCGGGCACGAATGCCCATCACGGCAGCGGTGACGTTTTTGTCGCCGAGGCGGACGAGAGCGACGGGTCGCTGCTTCAGTACGACCCCAACGTGATCGTCGTGACCAACATCGAGGCCGATCACCTCGACTACTTCGGCAGCGTCGAAGCGTATGTGAAGGTGTTCGACGATTTTGTCGACAAGCTACGTCCGGGTGGACTCTTGATTGCTTGCCTCGACGATCCGGGATCTGCGGATCTCGCGAAGCGAATCGTGGCCTCGGGTCGTTCGGACATCCGTGTGCTCGGTTACGGATCAGCGGATGCGCAGGAAGTAGAAGCGGGCACTGCCTTCGAGCCTGTCGACGGCGTCGAGGTCGGAGTCCGACTACTGGGCTTCCATGCACACGACGTCGGGGGAGTCCTGCAGTTCCAACTGGCCGGTGAGAGCGCCGCGCGAACCGTGCGGATGGCAGTGCCGGGTCGGCACATGGCGCTCAACGCACTTGCCGCCCTGCTGGCCGCCCGTGATGCGGGCGCCGAGACCGAGGAGATCGTCGAGGGGCTCGCCGGATTCGGTGGCGTCCACCGCCGCTTCCAGTTCACCGGCCGCGAGCGTGGTGTCCGGGTGTTCGACGACTACGCCCACCATCCGACCGAAGTTCGCGCGGTTCTCGGCGCGGCCGCGGATCTGGTTCGACCGGAAGATGATTCGTCGTCGACCAATTCGGCAGCTGGACGTGTGATCGTGGTCTTCCAACCTCACCTCTATTCGCGCACAGCGGCATTTGCCGTGGAGTTCGCGCAGGCACTGGACTTGGCCGACGAGGTAGTGGTTCTCGATGTCTACGGTGCTCGCGAAGAGCCGATGCCGGGAGTCAGCGGTGCGCTTGTCGCTCAATCGGTCACCAAACCTGTTCACTATCAACCCGATCTGTCGCAGGCACCGAAGCAGGTGGCGGCGTTGGCTCACCCCGGCGACATCGTCATCACGATGGGCGCCGGTGACGTGACCATGCTCGGCAAACAGATCCTCGATGCTTTGCGTTCGGCGCCGCATCCCGCGCCGCGATGACACCCGACGCACGAAGTCGTCGCGGGCGTCGAGATCCTCAGGCCAGGCGAGCCACCAGTACGCGTCGGCGCAGTACTCGCACCGAATCGCGATATTCGACGCGGTCGACGGAGCCGGCTCCCGAACCCACGCCGACTCGTAAGTGGTTCAAGCGACCGCTGATCGTGGCACCGCTGGCAATCGTGCTGGTGGTGGGAATTGCGCTGACGGCCTGGTTGTCTCCCGTGCTCTCGGTCCGGGGCACCGAAGTTCTCGGTGCGACGACGGTCAGTGAGGAACAGATCCTTTCGCTCCTGGCAGTACCGACCGGTCAGCCGTTGATGCGGGTCGACACCGGCGCCGCCGCCGCACGTGTAGCGACGATTCCGAAGGTGGCCTCCGCCCGAGTGCAGCGGATGTATCCGTCGACCATTCGCGTCACCGTCACCGAACGGGTACCGGTTGTCTTCGTCGACTCACCCGAGGGGGCACACCTGCTGGACGAGAAGGGTGTCGACTTCGAGATGGGAGTCCCGCCGCCGGGGGTTCCGCGTCTGGTGACACCGACGCCTGGATGGAACGACGAGCCGACGCTTGCCGCGCTCGAGGTGTTGTCGGTGTTGCCGCCGGATCTGAGATTTCAGGTGGGAGAGGTTGCCGCTCGGTCGATTTCGAGTGTCACGCTGACTCTGCTCGACGGTCGCGTCGTAAACTGGGGCGGTGTCGAGCACTCGGATCGTAAGGCTGCCGTGACGCTTCCTCTGTTGACTCAACCGGGGCAGACGTACGACGTGTCCAGTCCTGATCTTCCGACGGTCCGATAGCGCACGGTGCACCCGTGCGCCGGTGCGTGGCAAATACTTCGGTGTGTCTCGGCGCGCCTAATGGCGGAACGCGACGACGGTGCATAGCGTTTCGTTTCAGATCGAATACTTGACATAACTCTAACCCTATGGTTGAGGTTTAGAGTTTATCTCGAACACCAGCAGTAACAAATACACCAGCAGTTACAAATACAGCAGCAGTAAAAAGACAGCAGCACTGACAAACAGCGTGAAACACGACACGGAAGGCGAGAGCCGATGACGCCCCCGCACAACTACCTCGCCGTAATCAAGGTCGTCGGCATCGGCGGCGGCGGCGTGAACGCAGTCAACCGCATGATCGAACAGGGACTCAAGGGAGTCGAGTTCATCGCGGTCAACACGGACGCGCAAGCCCTTCTGATGAGTGACGCCGACGTCAAGCTCGACGTCGGTCGTGAATTGACCCGTGGCCTCGGCGCCGGTGCTGACCCTGAAGTGGGTCGCAAGGCAGCCGAAGATCACAAGGACGAGATCGAAGAGGTCATCAAGGGCGCCGACATGGTGTTCGTGACCGCAGGCGAGGGTGGTGGCACCGGAACCGGTGGTGCCCCTGTCGTGGCAAGCATCGCCCGGAAGCTGGGCGCACTCACCGTCGGCGTCGTGACTCGGCCGTTCTCCTTCGAGGGCAAGCGTCGTGGGGGACAGGCGGATACCGGAATCCAGGCGCTCCGCGAGTCCTGCGACACGCTGATCGTCATTCCCAACGATCGCCTGCTCCAGCTGGGTGACGCGGCCGTCAGCCTCATGGACGCCTTCCGCAGCGCCGACGAGGTTCTCCTCAACGGTGTCCAGGGCATCACCGACCTCATCACCACCCCGGGTCTGATCAACGTCGACTTCGCGGACGTCAAGGGTGTCATGTCCGGTGCAGGCAGTGCGTTGATGGGCATCGGATCCTCACGTGGTGAGGGACGCGCGATCAAGGCGGCGGAATCTGCGATCAATTCGCCTCTCCTCGAAGCATCGATGGAAGGCGCCCGCGGCGTTCTCCTGTCGATTGCCGGCGGTAGCGATCTGGGCCTGTTCGAGATCAACGAGGCGGCTTCGCTGGTGCAGGAAGCCGCGCACATCGACGCCAACATCATCTTCGGAACGGTCATCGACGATTCACTCGGTGACGAGGTTCGTGTGACGGTCATCGCTGCGGGATTCGACGGAGGAGCTCCGGCTCGTCGTCCCGTGGAGTCGACCGCACAGGGACGTGGAGCTATCGGCGCCGGGCGCGCGGGTGAGGTCGGCCGGTCACCGGTGGCCGCCGAACCTGCTGGCGAGCAGCCGATTTCCGCAGCGCGCGAGACGACGGGCTCGGGTAGCTTGCCTCCGATCGGTGGCCCACGCCATGCGCCGGTCCAGGAAGACGAGGGCGACGACGACGTCGATGTGCCTGTCTTCATGCGTCGCTGACGCAGGGCTACAAACAGTTTCGAGAACAGGGTGCCCGGAATTTCTGGGTACCCTGTTCTTGACTGGATGTCCGGTCACGTCTGAGCCGGACGACAACTTTCGACGTTTGTGAGCACACATATCTTGAGTACCGAGAAGTCGACCACCCGCACCCGCATTCGCCGCGTCGTGACCAGCCGAGCCGGTGGTGTTTCCGCGTCGCCGTACGAGTCGTTCAATCTCGGCGATCACGTCGGAGACGATCCGGCAGCCGTCGAGGCGAATCGCCGTCGTCTGGCACGCGAAATAGGCGTCGAGCCTGACCATCTCGTGTGGATGGAACAGATCCACTCGCGCAACGTCACTGTCGTGACGGAACCGACCGACGAAGTGATTCCCGTGACGGACGCTCTGGTCACCACCGTTCCCGGCCTGGCGCTAGCCACCCTCAGCGCAGACTGTGTTCCCGTTCTGCTCTCCGACGAGGAGGCCGGTGTGATCGCGGCAGTTCATGCCGGACGGATCGGTGCCCGCATCGGTATCGTCCCGCGTGTCCTCGCGGAGATGGTGCGACAGGGCGCGGACGTCTCACGTATCGGTGCCTTCCTCGGCCCGGCAGCGAGCGGACGCCAGTACGAGGTTCCCGCCGCGATGCGTGCGGACGTGGAAAAACACTTGCCGGGCAGCGCAACTCGCACCGAGAAGGGCACGCCGGGACTCGATCTGCGTGCGGGACTGCGTAAGCAGTTGCTCGCCGCGGGTGTGTCCGGTGTTGCCGAGGACCCGCGGTGCACGATCGAGGATCGCGCGTTGTTCAGTCATCGCCGAGAATCTCTGACCGGGCGTCAAGCTGCAGTGATCTGGATGGAAGCGCCCGCAGCGCAGGAAACCGTCTAGGCAGAAATGCGCCAGACGGATATGCGGCTGACAGAAATATCGACGGCACTCGACTCGGTGCGTGCGCGGCTGGCGGCCGCCTGCCTTGCCGCCGGTCGTGAAGTTTCCGACGTAGCACTGCTGCCAGTTACCAAATTCTTTCCGGCGTCCGACGCCCGAATCCTGTACGAACTGGGTTGCCGTGAATTCGGTGAGTCTCGTGAGCAGGAAGCAGTGGAGAAGGTCGCGGACTTCGACGGCGCTGCTCAGAGCGGCGCGATCGACGATCCGGTTCGTTGGCACATGATCGGGCAGTTGCAGCGCAACAAAGCGCGTTCGGTAGCGAAGTGGGCCTACGCAATTCACTCGGTGGACAGTGCACGACTGGCCGATGCACTCGATCGGGCGGCGCTCGGAGCTTTGTCCGACGGGGAGCGTAAAGCGCCGCTGCGGGTGCTCATCCAGGTAAGTCTCGACGGAGACCCTGCGCGTGGCGGAGTTTCCACGGGAGAGCTAACTCCTCTCGCCGAGCGGATCGAATCAGCCGAAGGTCTCGAATTTGCGGGACTGATGGCCGTCCCGCCACTTGGATCAGATCCGGACGAGCAGTTCGAAATCCTCCGCAGGGCACATCTTTTGATTCTCGAATCGCATCCTCGGGCAACCGAACTCTCGGCTGGCATGACCGGTGATCTGGAGGCCGCAGTGCGCCACGGATCAACGTGCGTGCGTGTCGGAACCGCACTGCTCGGCTCACGACCAGTAATCTCGAGGTGATCGCTCAGGTGATCGCCCAACCCGTCCACACCGCTGCGACCGGTCGCAGTCGGATTGATTCCGCCGCGCCAAGGAAGGTCGATCAATGAGCAACCTGCATAAGTTCAAGGCTTACTTCGGCATGGTTCCCCTCGATGACTACGAGGACGAATACGTGGAGGAGCCCGATCAGGCTCGCCGCGCACCCCGTCGTAGTCACGACGGCTATGCCGAGCGCGACGACCGCGAGTTCGTCGAACCTGCCTTCTCGAAGGCGAGCTACGCGCCCAGTCGTCGTGACGAAGAGGACGCGGAGTTCGATCGCTACGATTCCCGGCCCCGCGTCGACACCGTTCCCAGCCGCAGTAGCCGCCCGGCGATGGCGCCGCGTCCGGCAAGCCGTGGAAACCTCGCGGTCGACGCCCGTGCAGAGCGCCCCGAAGCGCGACGTGCGCCTGTTGTCGATGACGGCGGCCCGCTCGCCAAGATCACGACATTGCGTCCGCAGAGCTACGCAGAGGCCCGCACCATCGGTGAGCGGTTCCGCGACGGCACTCCCGTCATCATGGATCTGGTCGACATGAGCAACGCCGACGCGAAGCGTCTGGTCGATTTCGCGGCCGGCCTGGCGTTCGCATTGCGTGGTTCTTTCGACAAGGTAGCCACCAAAGTGTTTCTTCTCTCACCGGCTGACATCGACGTTTCCGCTGAGGAACGCCGTCGTATCGCGGAGACGGGTTTCTACAGCCAGAAATGATGGTCTCGACCGCAGTCCGGCCCCTGAGCAGGGGTGACGTGAGCACATTCGAACGGCGGCCCGTCTCGGCGGACGCCGCATTCGGACCCATCGCCGGCCGTTACAAGACGGACTCGATGCGGGCCGGTTCCGGAATTGCTGCGGTGTGTCTGTTTTGGACACACCGCAGAAGTCAGGCAGAGTGAGGGTGTGGACGCGCTTCTCTCTGTGATCTATCTGGTGCTGGTTGTCTTCTGGCTGTTGCTGATCGGCAGAGTGATCGTCGAGTTCGTTCGTTCGTTTGCCAGAGATTGGCGACCGACCGGATTGGTCGCAGTCATTCTCGAAACCATTTTTACGATCACCGATCCTCCGGTGAAACTGCTCCGCAGGTTGATCCCCCCGATCAACCTCGGTGGAGTTCGCTTGGATCTATCCATCATGGTCTTGCTTTTCATCGTCATCATCCTGATGTCGGTTGTTCGCTGAGCGCAGTCCGAGTGAGTGGTATGCCAGAATGGAAGCCATAACTCATCCGGTGGTTCGCCACTACGTAGACTGTGTTGCAACTGAATGCTTGCTAGACCGCCAAATGACGCGTGAAGGGATCCTTCCATGCCGCAACTGACTCCAGCTGACGTGCACAACGTTGCGTTCAGCAAGCCGCCTATCGGCAAGCGTGGCTACAACGAGGACGAGGTCGACGCATTCCTCGACCTCGTCGAGCAGGCGCTGTCGCAGCTCATCGAAGAGAATGCGGACCTGCGCCAGCGCGTAGGTGAGCTGGATCAGGAGCTCGCGGCTGCCAAGAAGTCGCCGGCACCTGCTCAGCAGGCAGCACCCGTCGTAGCGCAGCCCAAGCCGGAGCCCGCTCGGGTTGTCGAACCGCCCAAGCCTGCACCCGTTGCAGCTCCGGTTCCCGCCGCCGCTGCCGTTGCAGCGCCGCAGAGTGGCGACACCCACATGCAGGCCGCGAAGGTCCTCGGACTGGCTCAGGAGATGGCGGATCGCCTCACCAACGATGCCAAGACCGAATCCGAGCAGCTGCTCGGCAGTGCTCGCACCAACTCCGAGCAGCTCATGAGCGAGGCTCGCAGCAAGGCCGACGGCATGATCGCGGATGCGCGCAACAAGTCGGAGGCAATGCTGACCGACGCTCAGACTCGCTCCGAGACCCAGCTTCGCCAGGCTCAGGAGAAGGCAGACGCTCTCAAGGCAGACGCCGAGAAGAAGCACACCGAAATCATGGCGACCATCAACCAGCAGCGTTCGGTCCTCGAGGGCCGTATCGAGCAGCTCAAGACGTTCGAACGTGAGTACCGGGTGCGCCTGAAGTCCTACCTGGAATCGCAGCTCGAAGAGCTCGAACAGCGTGGCTCGGCCGTTCCGGTCGACGGTGGACAGGATTCCTACAGCCCGTCCTTCGCCAAGGGAAACAGCTGACCGAGAGCGCCTCGTCGGCTCAGCTATCGGACCGGACAAAGGTTGATACGTGCTGGTCGTGACGTTGGTTCTCGCGGGAGTTGGCTTCGCTCTCCTGATCGTTGCCCTGACCACAGGGTCGCTGATCTGGGCGTGGGCATGTATCGCGATTTGTGTAGCAGGTGCCGTCCTCCTGCTGGTCAGTGCGCTGACCAGCAGGAAGGCGGTTCCTTCGTTGGATGACCCGATATCGGGCAGCGGCGTGTCGTCGCCTTACGGTCGAGTCGAGAGTTCCTCGGATTCCTCGACCGATGATGCAGCTACTGCCAACGACGACAATCAGGGAAACCACGGCGGGTCGCCGGGTGCCCCCGACAAGACCTAGGGCGAGTTCCGACAAGGTCCAGGACGAGTATTAGACTGTCCAACACGAATACCAGGCTGTGATCCGGCAATCACCGGGGAGCTTTCGGAAGAACGGTTGTCGACGCTTTCGTACGTGTCGAGGACCCAGTAGAACCGAACGGGTGAGCCCGTCACAGCTCGATCGAGTGGCAGCTCGAGATCCGGTGTGAAAGCACGGATCTGCGGGGTGCAAACGGGGTGGTACCGCGGTGTCGGCGCACAAGCGTCACGTCGTCCCCGTGCCGAGTCCGACTGGCACGAGGAGATCGCTATGGCGAGTAACGGGTATCCCAAAGTCGACTACGGTGTCCCCGCCGACACCGGAGTCAAGTTCCCCGAACTGGAACAGAAAGTCCTGAAACAGTGGGACGACGACGACACCTTCCGTGCGTCGGTTTCCAATCGGGACGGTAACGAAGAGTTCGTTTTCTACGACGGACCGCCATTCGCAAACGGTTTGCCGCACTACGGCCACCTGCTGACGGGGTACGTCAAGGACCTGGTGCCGCGCTTCCAGACAATGCGTGGACGCAAGGTCGAACGACGCTTCGGCTGGGATTGCCACGGCCTTCCGGCAGAGCTCGAAGCGGAGAAGCAGCTCGGCATCAAGGACAAGGCCGAGATCGAAGTCATGGGTCTGGCCAAGTTCAACGAGTACTGCAAGGCCTCGGTGCTCAAGTACACTGACGAGTGGCGTGACTACGTCACCCGCCAGGCGCGCTGGGTCGATTTCGACAACGACTACAAGACCCTGGACGTCGACTTCATGGAGTCCGTCATGTGGGCCTTCAAGGAGCTGCACGACAAGGGCCTGATCTATCAGGGCTTCCGTGTGCTGCCCTACAGCTGGTACGAGCAGACTCCGCTGTCCAATCAGGAGACTCGTCTCGACGACGCGTACAAGATGCGTCAGGATCCTGCAGTCACGGTCGACATGCCGCTGGTCGCTCCGGGTTCACCCCTCGACGGCGCGAACGCGATCATCTGGACCACGACTCCGTGGACACTGCCGTCCAACTTGGCCACTGCGGTTCATCCCGAGGTCGACTACGTCCAGGTGCTCGGCGAGGACGGAAAGCGGTACGTGCTCGCAGAAGCACGGGTAGCTCATTACGCACGTGAGCTGGGGGAGGACCCCGAGGTCGTTTCCCGTCACAAGGGCGCCGAACTGGTCGGAATGTCGTACACACCGCCGTTCGACTTCTTCCTCGGACATCCGAATGCGCACGTCGTGCTCTCGGCGGACTACGTGACAACCGACTCCGGAACCGGAATCGTCCACCTCGCACCGGCTTTCGGTGAAGAGGATATGGACGTGGCCACGGCCAACGGTATCGAGGTCGTACAGCCGCTCGATCCGGGTGGAAAGTTCACCTCGATGGTTCCGCCGTACGAGGGCCTGATGGTGTTCGACGCCAACCCGGTCATCATCAAGGACCTCAAGGCTGCCGGAAAGCTGCTGCGGCACGAGACGATCGAGCACTCGTACCCACACAGTTGGCGCAGTGGGCAGCCGCTCATCTACATGGCGGTTCCCTCGTGGTTCGTCGCGGTCACCAAGTTCCGAGATCGCATGGTCGAGCTGAACAAGGACATCACGTGGGTGCCCGAGCACATCCGTGACGGCCAGTTCGGCAAGTGGCTCGAAGGTGCACGAGACTGGAACATCAGCCGAAACCGTTACTGGGGCAGCCCGATCCCGGTGTGGGTGTCGGACGATCCGCAGTACCCGCGTACGGACGTGTACGGATCGCTCGATCAGTTGGAGGCAGACTTCGGCGTGCGTCCGACCGATCTGCATCGCCCGATGATCGACGACCTGGTCCGCCCGAACCCCGACGACCCGACCGGGAAGTCGATGATGCGCCGCGTTCCCGAGGTGCTCGACTGCTGGTTCGAATCCGGTTCGATGCCGTACGCGCAGGTGCACTACCCATTCGAGAACCGTGAATGGTTCGAGGGCCATTTCCCGGGCGATTTCATCGTCGAGTACAACGGGCAGACTCGCGGCTGGTTCTACACGCTGCACGTGCTGGCAACCGCACTCTTCGATCGTCCGGCGTTCAAAACCGTTGCTGCGCACGGCATCGTGCTGGGCGACGACGGACTGAAGATGAGCAAGTCCAAGGGCAACTACCCGGACGTGAAGGAGGTGTTCAACCGCGACGGCAGCGATGCCATGCGATGGTTCCTGATGTCCTCGCCGATCTTGCGCGGCGGAAACCTCATCGTGACCGAGCAGGGCATCCGCGAAGGCGTACGTCAGGCGTTGCTCCCGCTGTGGAACGCCTGGAGCTTTTTGCAGTTGTACGCGCCGGAATCCGGTGTGTGGCGTACCGATTCGGAGAACATCCTCGATCAGTACATCCTGGCCAAGCTCGCTACCACCCGCGACGTGATCACCGAGGCCCTCGAGGTCAACGACATCGCCGGCGCGTGCGACGAGCTTCGGTTGTTCTGTGATGCGCTCACCAACTGGTATGTGCGACGGTCTCGTTCGCGGTTCTGGGATGAGGATCGCGACGCGATCGACACCCTGCACACCGTGCTCGAGGTCGTGACGCGTCTCGCTGCGCCGCTGTTGCCGCTGGTATCCGAGGTGATCTGGCGCGGGTTGACCGGGGAGCGCTCGGTTCACCTGGCTGATTGGCCGGAGGCGTCGGAGCTCCCCGCGAACCCCGAGCTGGTAGCGGCGATGGACGACGTCCGGACCGTGTGCTCCACGGTGCTGAGCCTGCGCAAGGCGCAGAATCTGCGAGTTCGTCTTCCGCTGCCCGAGGTCACGGTTGCGGCGCCGGATGCCGAGCGTCTGCGTCCGTTCCTCGGACTGATTGCCGACGAGGTCAACGTCAAGAAGGTCGATCTGACCGATGACGTCGACGTGCACGGGCGCTTCGAGATCGCGGTCAACGCGCGTGCTGCAGGACCGCGTCTGGGCAAGTCCGTTCAGACTGTCATCAAGGCGGTCAAGGCGGGCGACTGGACCGAGAACGCGGACGGCGTCGTAGTTGCGGCGGGCATCGAACTGCTGCCCGAGGAGTACACGCAGAAACTGGTTGCAGCCGAGCCTGATTCGACGGCTGCATTGCCCGACGGTGCGGGACTCGTCGTACTCGATTCCGTCGTGACGGAGGAACTCGAAGCCGAGGGCTGGGCGAAGGACCGTATCCGTCAGTTGCAGGATGCGCGTCGTGCCGCCGGTTTGGACGTCTCGGACCGGATCAACGTCGTACTCGAGGTTCCGCAGGACTGCAAGGAGTGGGCGGAGCGTCATCGCGAATTGATCGCCGGTGAGGTTCTGGCCACCTCGTTCTCGGTGGGTGAAGCGGGAGACGACGCCGTCGATCTCGGTGACGGTATCCGCGCCGCGATCACGAAGGTCTAAATACCGCCATAACTACTCCGGCTCCCCGATGAATGTCTGTATGTCGGGGTGCCGGAGTAGTTTGCTCTCATGAGTACGAGCAAGGAAACCGTGGCGCGCATTCTCGAGCAGTTGGAACCGCTCGACGTGCGGGCAAGGGCGATGTTCGGCGAGTACGGATTGTATTGCGACGAGAAGATCGTGGGCTTGATCTGCGGAGACGTTCTGTTCGTCAAACCCACCGAGGTCAGTACGGAGTTCGGATCAGAGGCCGATCTGGCTCCGCCGTACCCGGGAGCGAAGGATTACTACCGGGTTCCGGAGGAACGGCTGCAGGACCTCGATCACCTGCACGCCTTCATTCAACGGACTGCCGACGTACTACCCCTGCCGAAGAAGAAGTCGCCCAAGAAGAAGGCGCGGACGTAGATTCTGCACCTACTTTTGAGAGAACCGTAACGCCCGATGAATCAAGGTGATCCCACACGAAGTCGCAGGTGGGTGCTGCATCTCGACATGGATGCATTTTTCGCTTCCGCCGAGCAGTTGACGCGTCCCACGCTGCGAGGTCGCCCGGTGCTGGTCGGCGGCTTGGGCGGGCGCGGAGTGGTGGCCGGGGCAAGTTACGAAGCGAGAGTTTTCGGTGCGCGTTCTGCGATGCCGATGCACCAAGCACGCCGGATGGTCGGTGGCGGAGCGGTGGTATTGCCACCGCGGATGTCGTTGTATTCGGTTCTGAGTAAACGCACCTTCGACGCGTTGCGCCTTCGTATGCCGATCCTCGAGCAATTGTCGGTGGACGAGGCCTTCGGCGAACCAGTGGAATTGGCCGGAGTCGGCGCCGACGAGGTCCGCGCGTTTTGTGAGGACCTGCGGGCGTTGATCAAAGCCGAGACCGGGTTGGTTGCCTCGATCGGTGCCGGCGCAGGTAAGCAGGTCGCCAAGATCGCGTCGGGACTGGCAAAGCCCGACGGCGTCGCAGTGATTCCTCCCGGGATGCAGCACGAGTTGCTCGATCCACTTCCGGTGCGAAAGCTGTGGGGGATCGGCCCTGTTGCCGAGGAAAAGCTCAAGCGTCTCGGCATCGAAACCATCGGAGGGTTTGCCCGCACTCCCATAGCGGAGGTGGCGTCGATACTCGGAACCACTGTCGGACCGGGGTTGCACCGCCTCGCGCAGGGGATCGACGATCGGCCGGTCGCCGAGCGTGCCGAATCCAAGCAGATCAGCGCGGAATCCACGTTCGCCGCAGACATCGTCACGATGGCGCAACTGCGCGCAGCCGTCGAAAGTAGTGGTCGTGCAGCATTTTCCAGGCTGGAGAAGGACGGAAGAGCTGCTCGCACCGTCGTACTGAAGCTCAAGAAGTCCGACATGAGTATCTTGACTCGATCCGTGACGCTGCCGTTTGCCACCATCGACCGCCAAATCCTTGTCGCGACCGCGCAGAAACAGGTCATCGATCCACAGGAATTGGGGCCGATTCGCCTGGTCGGTGTGGGATTCGCCGGTTTGTCCACCGTTCGGCAAGGATCACTTTTTCCCGAGTTGGATCAGGATGTTCCCGGCTATCCGGTCGAGACTCTCACGGGCGCCCTCGATGAGGCCGAACTCGACGTTCCGGTGGCCGCACGCGTCCCGCAGCGCTACTGGCACCCTGGTTTGGACGTGAAGCATCCAGAATACGGACACGGTTGGGTGCAGGGCGCCGGGCACGGAGTGGTGACAGTTCGCTTCGAAACCCGTTCCAGCGGAACGGGAATAGCCAAAACCTTCGCCGAATCGGATGAGGTGCTCGAGGTAGCAGATGCGGTCGACAGCCTTCTCTGAGGATGTCCTTAGACTTTTTCCGCTTACCGTTGGGTAATGTTGTCGACGATCCTCGAGCAAGCACGATGTTCGACTGACGCTCGAATGTGAACACCCGAATGGATAGGACTGAGAAGTTGAAGCTTCAGAAGATGACCGTTGCAGCCGTGGCGATCGCAGCAGCCCTGACGATGACCGCTTGTGGTTCGGACGGAGGAGACTCCGACAAGACGACTTCGGCGAAGCCCACGACCACCACCGCTGCGGCACCCACGTCCGAGGTTGTCCTGCCGACGTCCGCTGAGCTCAACGCCAAGGTCGCTCAGGCACTCGACGAGACCGTTCCGGCCGCAGACAAGGTCAACCTCGTCCAGGGTGCCGAGCAGGATCCCGAGCTGATCAACCAGGTCGCCGCTGCCGCCAAGGCTGCCGGCGCGCAGGTCGAGATCCTCGACCCGGTCACCGACACGGGTAGCGAGACGGCCGCAGCTTCGCTGAACATCGTCGTCAACGGCCAGCCGCTGCAGCAGGGTCTGCAGGCTTCGTTCGTCTACGAGGACGGCGTCTGGAAGCTCTCGAAGACCACCGCTTGCCAGATCGTCGGCGTTGCAGGTCTGACCTCGCCTGCTTGCGCTGCTTGATCTCTGCGCAACACCTGAAACACCAGAGCGGCCGTCGACTCCCGAAAGGGAGTCGGCGGCCGCTCTTCATGCAGTGAGCGTCGTCAGTGATGGAATCCCTCGGTGACGCGTGGCCGCGGCATCGGGCTGTCGAGTTCGTCGAGGAACGCGGTTTCCTCTTCGATGATGCGCAGCAGATTGGCTGCCAGGTCCATGCTCAGTCCGTTACGAACCACGATGCGCTGCACTGTCAGATCCGAGAGATCGTCCGGCATGGGATAGGCCGGCACCAACCAGCCCTTGCCCCGCAGTCGGTCCGACAGGTCGTACAGCGTCCAGTTGGACGTGTGGCCCTCGGCGAGGCGCCACGCGAAGACCGGGATGTCGGAACCGTCGTTCCACAGTTCGAAGGCGTCGAGCTTCCCGATTCCTTCGGCGAGGAATTTCGCCACGTCCTGTGAGGACTGCTGGATCGCGCGATAGCCGTCGTGGCCGAGACGCAGGAACAAGTAGAACTGCAGGATCACCTGAGCGCCGGGCCGCGAGAAGTTCAGCGCGAAGGTCGGCATACTGCCGCCGAGGTAGCTCACCTTGAAGACGAGGTCGTCGGGAAGTAGATCCTGCGATCGCCAGACCACCCAGCCGAGGCCGGGGTAGACGAGTCCGTACTTGTGCGCCGAGGTGTTGATTGAGTGCACGCGTGGGAGCCGGAAATCCCATTCGAGTTCGGGCTGTAGGAACGGGGCGATCATTGCGCCGGAAGCGCCGTCGACGTGGATGGGAACGTCGAGTCCCGTCTTTTCCTGGATCGCGTCGAGTGCCTTCGAGATTTCCAGGACCGGCTCGTACATCCCGGTGTACGTGACACCCATGATCGCGATTACGCCGATCGTGTTCTCGTCGACGTACTTGTCCAGATCGTGACCGTCCAGGGTCCGGTGTTCCTCGCTGATCGGCACGTAGCGCGCCTCGACGTCCCAGTAGTTGCAGAATTTCTCCCAGCACACCTGGACGGCGGAACTCATGATGAGATTTGGTTTTTCGGTGGACTTCCCCGCGGCTTTTCGTGCGTGCTGCCAGCGTCGTTTCATCGCCAGGCCGCCGAGCATGCACGCCTCGGACGAACCGATCGTCGAGGTACCGATTGCGTCCTTGGGGGAGGGCGAGTGCCAGAGGTCGGCAAGGATGCGCCAGCAATAGGTTTCGATCGCGGCGGTCTGTGGATACTCGTCCTTGTCGATCATGTTCTTGTCGAACGACTCGGCATACAGTTTGGTGGCGTGATCGTCCATCCACGTGCTGACGAACGTCGCGAGATTGAGCCGCGCATTGCCGTCGAGCATCGTTTCGTCGTGGACGATCTGATAGGCGGTCTCGGGAAGCATGCCGTCGGGTTCGAGTGTGTACTTCGATGCAACCGAATCCTCGCCAGGCCTCGAGAAGATCGGATTGACGGCTACGTAATCGGTGTGATCTGACCTTCTGGGTTCCGGCATGAACTCTGGCTCCTCACATCAGTGTGTCGCGTTGGTCTGTTTCGTACCTACTCTCACCGTTCAGTGTGGACGGGCAGTTGTCAAAGGGTCTGTGGTCCCGAATCATTCGCGTAAGGCCGAGACGGGACTAATCCGCTCGTTGTCAGGGCGTTAGTGCGCGCAGGCGATCGGCGGCGGCCGATGCCATCGAGTGCAGAACATCGGGGGCGATCGGACTCGGCGCAGTTGCGGACACCTGGGTCAACGTGGTCCCGACTGCGGCCACGATCGCATCGGCGACCAAGGTGAAACCGCCACTCTCCGTGATGATTCGGAAAGCGAAAGACGCGTCGCCGACGTTCGGGTCCGACGCTCCGCCGACGCGATAGGTGATTGTCGTTCCGTCGGCATCGGTTCCTGAATATTCCGCGCACCCGGCCAGCGTGGTCTGAAGTTTCTCGAAAGCTGCTGCTGCCGCTGCGCCGTCGGCGTACGAAGCAGAGTCCTGATCGATGCTCGTGAAATCGGGGCCGGTGAACATGTCGGAGAGGTCGGCGACGGATCCGGCGGCCTGGGTGGCTATCGGTGCCAGAACCTGAGCGCAGACGGCAGGGTCGGTGCTCGACTTGTCCGCCTCCGAACTCTCCGGCGCCGGTGCGAGGCCGAGGTCGTCGACCGGGTCGGGAACTATGTCGAAGTCCGCAGGTAGTTCGGAGAGGGTGAGCGCGGCTCGTTGCAGCGCATCACGGTCGAGAGGTGCCCCGCTCAGCGGTGCGGCCGGAGCAGCTGTGAACGGCGCCAAGCCGACCTGTGGGGCGGAAACCTGCGTAGTTGTGTCAGCACTAGGAGAGTCGTCCGAGCCGCAACCGGTGACGACGAACAGTGCCGCCGTTGCTGTCAGGCCCAGTGCGAGCGATCGGCGTGTCACGATTCCCACCGAATGCTGTTGGAGATGGTCTGCCGGATCACCGAGGAACTGTCCGGATCGCCGTACGCCTGGTCGCCGCCGACGGTCATCTGTCCGTCGATCGGCAAGGGGAGCGAGAGGTCGACGGTGAGGTTTCCGGAGCCGGCCATGACGTACTGATCGATGTTCAGCGTTCCGGCGTCACCGGCCAGGTTCCAGACCGGGCTCTGCGGGGTCTGCGATACGTCCACCGCGAGCGAAAGCCGATTGCCCTCCCGCGCGGTGAGCGTGACGGTGGTTGTCTGATCGAGCAGGATTTCGCTGCTGACTTGTTGTCGAACCACCCAACGTGCGCCGACACCGACCGGAGCGTCGGGGAGTGCAACGGTCCGGTAGACCGCTTGGCCGAGCGCCTGTTCGATTGCAGCGCGGGCAGCATTGGCCGAGTTGGCGGACGGCTTCAACCGTAGGGCGGTGATGGCGCCCGAATCCGTGACCGACAATCCGGCCGCAGATCCGTCGGCCCCGCTCAGCGCTGCCTGCAGCGTTGCATCCGGCGAGGTCATCGACGACAGCGTCAGGTCCACGACAGCGGTGGGATCGTCAGCGGTCACGTTTGCCGAGAGCGGGATCGTGATCTCCGGCGAAGAGAAATCTTGTGCCGGCTGTTGATCGATCTGCTGACTCACGACCGCCTGGGTGACGAGCGTCGCCGTCTGCGTGGTGCCGACAGGCAAGTTCATGCGCAACACCTCGCGCGGTTCGCTTCCCGCATCGAGTACCTCGACGGTGGCGGCGGTCACCGGAACAGTGACTTCGCTCGGCGACGAGGTAGGTGTGGTGGGAGGTTGATCCGAGTCGCCGCAAGCGGTGAGAACGGTGGTGAGAGCGAGGGCAGCGAGGGCGAACGGAACTCGTCGGCCGGTCGTGGACAGCAGTGGCACGCGCTCCAGGCTAGCCGCAGTTGCAGAGTGCGTGACCCGGTGCGGTGAACATGAGGGATGATGGTTGCGTGAGTACAGACCACCCAGACCGAGATGTCAACGCGGAGGATCAGCCGATTACCGAAATCTCGAAGGCCGACGAGCCCGAAACCGTGAAACCGGAAGCCGTGAAATCGGAAGACGGTGACCTGGCGGTTGCGCCGGTCGCAAAGCCCCGCCGGCTGACCATGCTCATTGCCATCGCCGCTGTCATCCTGCTCTCGGACATTCTCACGAAGGTGTGGGCAGTCGCCGCGGTCAAGCCGGGGCAGCCGATCGAAATCATCGGTGACGTGGTCACATTCACGATGGTGCGCAATCCCGGTGCAGCGTTCTCGATGGCGACGTCGATGACGTGGATCCTCACCCTCGTCGCCATCGGTGTCGTCATCGGTGTGATCAAGATCGGTCGCACGCTCCGATCACCGTGGTGGGCGCTCGGTCTCGGCCTCGTTCTCGGCGGCGCGCTGGGTAACCTCGTCGACCGATTCTTCCGCTCTCCCGGAATCATGCGCGGACATGTGGTGGACTTCGTCTCCGTCGGTTGGTGGCCCGTGTTCAACATCGCGGATTCCGCGATCGTCTGTGGCGCGATCCTGCTTGTCGTACTGACTCTTTTCGGCTTCGAACCCAACGGCGAACGCCTGCGTGATCACAAGGCGGACGACAAGAAGCTCACCGAATCGAAGGCCGCAGCCGAGGGAGAAACCAAGTGAGGGAATCCCGTTCGATGCCCGTGCCCGACGGCCTCGACGCCATGCGGGTCGATGCCGGCCTCGCGCGCCTGCTCGGACTCTCGCGCACCGTGGTCGCGACACTCGCGGAAGAAGGCTCGGTACTCGTCGACGGTGTGGCCGTCGGCAAGTCCGATCGTCTGACCGCAGGATCGTGGCTCGAGGTAGTCCTGCCCGAACCGCCGCGGCCTCTGACCATCGAGGCGACACCGGTCGAGGGAATGGAGATCCTCTACGCCGACGACGACGTCGTGGCAGTCGACAAGCCCGTCGGAGTTGCCGCGCACGCCAGCGTCGGGTGGACGGGACCGACGGTCATCGGCGGACTTGCCGCGGCCGGTTTCCGTATCTCGACGTCCGGTGCCCACGAGCGTCAGGGCATCGTTCACCGTCTGGACGTCGGAACGTCGGGTGTCATGGTGGTTGCCACCTCCGAGCGCGCATACACGTTGCTCAAGCGCGCTTTCAAGCAGCGGACCATCGACAAGCGCTACCACGCTCTCGTGCAGGGACACCCCGACCCGAGCAGCGGAACCATCGACGCCCCCATCGGACGCCACCACGGGAACGACTGGCGGTTCACGGTCACGGCCGATGGCAAGCCCAGCGTCACGCACTACGACACCATCGAGGCGTTCCAGGCAGCGAGTCTGCTGGACGTGCACCTCGAAACCGGTCGCACACACCAGATCCGTGTCCACTTCTCGGCGTTGCGCCATCCGTGCTGCGGCGACCTGACCTACGGCGCGGACCCCCGACTTGCCGAGAGGCTCGGTCTCGAACGCCAGTGGCTGCACGCAGTCTCGCTCGGCTTCGCCCACCCGGCGGACGGTCGCTGGGTCGAGATCAAGAGCAAGTACCCGAAGGATCTCGAACACGCACTCGAAGTTCTCCGGTCCTCATGACACCGCGCGGGCTTACCCCCGCGCTGGCCGTCGTCGCGGTGGTGGTCGGTGTGGCGGCGGTGGTGGGCGTGGGGTTCGCGAATCCCGTGCCGACCCCGCCGATCACGACGGACACTCTCGGTCCGGACAGTGGGGAAGCTGTGCCGGACTACCTCGACCGAGCGCGAGATTCTGTCGCGTCGGTCGACGGGCCGGTGTGGGCGTTGGTCTCGTTCACGAAGACACTCACCGTCGACGAGGTCATCACGTCGACCAGCAGTGTGCAGGTGCCGGGCGCTGAGGTCTCGGGCGTTCGCGTGTCCAGGGTCATGTTCCGAGTTCCGATCGAGCGCGTCCAGACGCCGCTCATGTCCGTGCCCGTTCCCGACAACGACGAAGCAGTGCGCAGATCGCCCGGTGTTGCAGCCACGCGACTGGTCGCGCTCGGCGGCGACACCGATCGTCAGCAACAGGTGGCGCTCGCGTCGGCGAAGCAATTGTCCGCCGGGTGCGCCTGCGCGGTGGGCGTGCTGGTGCGAGCTACTCCCGAAGGACTCGAAGCGATCGAACATGACTCGAACGTTCGTGCAGTGGAAGCGTTGCCGTCCGACGCCGCGCCATGGTTGGCGGCCGTTCGTCTCTTGCTTCCGGAGTACGCGGACGTCGTTGCTCCCGGCCCCGACGACGGCCCGGTCCCGTGAACTCCGGTTCCGTGAACTCCGGTTCTGTGAACAAGGACGGACGCGCTAGGTCCGGTTCGTCCTCGGGGATCTTCTACGGTGTGGCGGCGTTCCTGTTGTGGGGAACATTCCCGGCATTCTTCGGACTACTCGACTTCGCCGATCCGGTCGAGATCCTTGCGCACCGAGTGGTGTGGACCCTTCTGTTGATGCTGATCGTGTTGGCCTTTGCCGGTCGCCTCGGATCGCTTCGCGGCATCAGCGCACGCACCTGGCTGCTGGTGACCGCGGCATCAGCGGCGATCGCGGTGAACTGGGGGACGTACATCTATGCCGTGGTGTCAGGCCGCGTCGTGGAGGCGGCCCTCGGGTACTTCATCAACCCACTGGTCACCGTGCTGCTCGGCGTCGTGATCTTCCGCGAACGATTGCGCCGCGCTCAGATCGCCGCCCTCGTCCTCGCCGCAACGGCAGTTGTCGTGATCACGGTCGACTTCGGTAAACCGCCGATCGTCGCATTGGTGCTCGCCGGTTCGTTTGCCACCTACGGGCTGGTCAAGAAGGTGGTTCCGCTCGATCCCCGAACCAGTTTGACTGCCGAGGGAGTCGTCGCCGCACCCTTCGCGGTCGGCTACCTCGTGTTTCTCGGCCTGACCGGGGCCGGTGCATTCATCAGCAGCGGCGCCGGACACAGCTTGTTGCTGCTTGCCGCCGGCCCGGTCACCGCACTGCCACTGCTCCTGTTCGGCGTCGCCGCTCAGCGAGTTCCGTTGGCGACGATGGGCATGCTGCAGTACCTCACCCCGGCGCTGCAGATGGCGTGGGGTGTGGCCGTCATGCACGAGGACATGCCGGCCTCACGCTGGATCGGCTTCGTTCTGATCTGGGCTGCGCTGGTGATCTTCACGACAGATACCTTCGTCGCCAGTCGACGTTCGCGGCGTTCGATGAGGTCGAGCGCCGAACCTGAGGTTCCGGTCACGTGATCGGAGGCGGCACACTGCGACTCCACGATGGCGGTCGCCGAACGTGTCGGCAACGCGGCATACACTCGATCTCGCTCCCAGACCTTCAGAGAGGCGCACGTGGCTGACTCGTTCGTACATCTTCACAATCACACCGAGTACTCGATGCTCGACGGTGCGGCCAAGGTCGGCGCCATGTTCGAGGAGGCCGCTCGTCTCGAAATGACCGCTGTCGGCATGACCGACCACGGAAACATGTACGGCGCCAGCCAGTTCTACAACGAGGCCAAGAGTGCCGGCATCAAGCCGATCATCGGCATCGAGGCGTACATCGCACCCGAATCCCGCTTCAACACCAAACGAGTTCTCTGGGGTGATCGCAGCCAGAAGTCCGACGACGTCTCCGGTAGCGGTGCGTACACGCACATGACGATGGTGGCCGAGAACGCCACGGGGCTCCGAAACCTCTTCAAGCTGTCTTCTCTCGCGTCAATCGAGGGACAGCTCGGCAAGTGGCCTCGCATGGACGAGGAACTCATCGCGGCGCACGCCGAGGGCATTATCGCCACCACCGGTTGCCCTTCGGGTGAGATTCAGACGCGTCTTCGTCTCGGTCACGATCGCGAGGCTCTCGAAGCTGCCGCGAAGTGGCAGGAGATCTGGGGACCGGACAACTTCTTCCTCGAACTGATGGATCACGGTCTCTCGATCGAGCGCCGGGTGCGCGAGGGTCTGCTCGACATCGGCAAGCAACTCGGTATCCCGCCGCTTGCCACCAACGACTGCCACTACGTCACCAAGGACGCCGCCGAGAACCACGAGGCGCTGCTCTGCATCCAGACCGGCAAGACGCTGTCCGACCCCACGCGCTTCAAGTTCGACGGCGACGGCTACTACCTCAAGTCCGCTGCCGAGATGCGCGCCATCTGGGACAACGAAGTACCGGGGGCGTGCGACAACACCGTGGCCATCGGCGAGCGTGTGCAGTCGTACGAGGACGTGTGGGCGTTCCACGACCGCATGCCGATCTTCCCGGTCCCGGAGGGTCACACGCAGCAGACCTTCCTGCGCGCCGAGGTGATGCGCGGACTCGATCGCCGCTTCCCGAGCGGACCTCCGCAGGAGTACCTCGCCCGCGCCGACTACGAGATCGGCGTCATCAACGAAATGGGCTTCCCGGCCTACTTCCTGGTGGTCGGCGACCTGATCAACCACGCCAAGGACGTCGGAATTCGCGTCGGGCCCGGCCGTGGATCGGCTGCCGGTTCGTTGGTGGCCTACGCGATGGGTATCACCAACATCGACCCCATCCCGTACGGGTTGCTGTTCGAGCGATTCCTCAACCCCGAGCGTGTGTCCATGCCCGATATCGATATCGACTTCGATGATCGCCGTCGCGGCGAGATGGTTCGCTACGCGACGGACAAGTGGGGCAACGACAAGGTCGCGCAGGTCATCACCTTCGGCACCATCAAGACCAAGGCTGCCATCAAGGACTCGGCTCGCGTCCAGTTCGGCAAGCCGGGCTTTGCCATCGCCGATCAGATCACCAAGGCGCTCCCGCCGCCCATCATGGCCAAGGACATCTCGGTTTCCGGTATCACCGATCCGAAGCACGAGCGGTACAAGGAGGCAGTCGAGGTTCGAGCGCTCATCGACTCCAGCCCGGACGTCGCGAAGATCTACAAGACCGCGGTGGGTCTGGAAGGGCTGATCCGTAACGCCGGTGTGCACGCTTGCGCGGTCATCATGTCGTCCGAACCGCTCACCGACGCTATCCCGGTGTGGAAGCGCGCCCAGGACGGCGCCATCATCACCGGTTGGGACTACCCATCGTGTGAAGCTATCGGCCTGCTCAAGATGGACTTCCTCGGTCTGCGAAACCTCACGGTTATCGGCGACACGCTCGAGAACATCAAAGCCAACCGCGGCATCGACCTCGACCTCGACACTTTGCCGATGGACGATGCGGCAACATACGAACTGCTCGCCCGCGGCGACACTCTCGGTGTGTTCCAGCTCGACGGCGGCGGTATGCGCGAGTTGCTGAAACTGATGCAGCCCACCGGATTCGGCGACATCGTCGCCGCATTGGCGCTGTATCGACCGGGGCCGATGGGTGTGGACGCCCACATCTCGTACGCCAAGCGCAAGAACGCCTTGGAAGACGTCAAGCCGATTCACCCCGAGTTGGAGGAGCCGCTCGCGGAGATCCTCTCGGAGACGTACGGCCTGATCATCTACCAGGAGCAGATCATGCAACTGGCGCAGAAGGTGGCCGGTTACACCCTGGGTCAGGCCGACTTGCTACGTCGCGCCATGGGTAAGAAGAAGCTGTCCGAGCTGGAAAAGGCCTACGCCGGCTTCCGGCAGGGCATGTTGGACAACAACTTCAGCGAAGCCGCCATCAAGGCGCTGTGGGACACGGTCCTTCCCTTCGCCGGGTACGCGTTCAACAAGTCGCACTCCGCCGGCTACGGACTCGTGTCGTACTGGACTGCGTACCTCAAGGCGAACTACCCGGCCGAGTACATGGCAGGTCTGCTGACCTCCGTCGGTGACGACAAGGACAAGTCCGCGATCTACCTCGCAGACTGCCGCAAGTTGGGCATCACAGTTCTCCCACCGGACGTCAACGAGTCACGCGTCGACTTCGCGACGGTCGGCGACGACATCCGTTTCGGTATGGGGTCGGTGCGCAACGTCGGCGCCAACGTCGTTGCCTCGATCATCAAGGCGCGCACGGAGAAATCGAAGTTCACCGATTTCTCCGACTATCTCGGCAAGATCGACGCGATGGCTTGCAACAAGAAGGTCACCGAATCTCTCATCAAGGCCGGTGCTTTCGACTCGTTGGGTCACCCGCGCAAGGGCCTGATGTTGGTTCATGCCGACGCCATCGATTCCGTGATGAGCACCAAGAAGGCAGAGGCGATCGGACAGTTCGACCTCTTCGGCGGTGCCGAGGCGGACGAGTCGATCACCTCGGTGTTCGACGTCAAGATTCCTGACGAAGAGTGGGACTCCAAGCATCGCCTGGCGCTCGAACGAGAGATGCTGGGGCTGTACGTTTCCGGTCACCCGCTCAACGGCGTCGAGCACATTCTTCGCCAGCAGTCCGACACGTCCATCGCTGCGATACTCGAAGGCGGCGTTCAGGACGGTGCCCAGGTAACTCTCGGCGGAATCATTGCCTCGGTGGACCGCCGGGTCAACAAGAACGGTCTGACCTGGTGCATCGTGCAGCTCGAAGATCTCGTGGGTGGAATCGAGGTGCTGTTCTTCCCGCAGGCGTACGCCGTTTACGGGATGGACATCGCCGAGGATGCCATCGTGTTGGTCAAGGCTCGCGTTTCGATCCGAGACGATCGGATGTCGCTGATCGGCAACGACCTTGCGGTGCCTGATATTTCGGCGATCGGGGTCGCGCGCCCCCTGTCGGTCTCGCTGCCGCTTCGGCAATGCACCAAGGACAAGCTCAGTGCTCTCAAGCAGGTGCTGACGAGGCACCCCGGAACATCCGACGTTCACGTTCGGCTGATCGGTGGAACCGAGATCAGCTTGTGGAAGGTCGACGACGTCCTTCGGGTCGAACCATCCTCGGCTTTGATGGGCGACCTGAAGGCATTACTCGGGCCGAGCTGTCTGACGGTCTGACCGCCGATCGAGCGGATCTGAACCGAACGAAGGGACCTTGCTGCATCAGCAGCAAGGTCCCTTCGTGGTTCGCGGGAGATCGGGGAGTGGGGTGATCAGGTGGTGCGTGAGTAGTACACGCGACGCGCCCACCAGGTGACCACGGCTGCTGTTGCGGCAGTCAGTACGGCTACCTGCATCGACTGGGTGACAGCTCCGGCGACCACGAACAGCACAAAACCGACCGCGAGAGCTTCGATCTTGTACAGCGGCCACCGAGTCCCGGCCAGATCGACGAAATGGTCGGACGAGGGGCGTGATTCGCGAGTGGAGATATCTGCGGTAGTCATCTCGTCCCTTTCTCGGTGCTGTCTGTTCTCGCTGCGACCTGGTTAGCGATACGGCTGTTCGAAGCTGTGGTTTCAGAGTAACCAGAGATGAGAGTTCGGGCAAGCGAACTTTATTGATCGGCAGCTCACTTAATCGATCAACCAGGGGAGTGTGCCGACGACGGACCTGGTCGGTGTGGTTCGGTGGCCAAGGTGCTCGAGTGGGTGTTCACTGGTACACATGCCAATCACAGGTGAGTACGAACCCAGTCCAGCGTCGTGGGCCGCCGATCAGGTCGCACGCATCGAGAACTCCGGTGGCACCGAGGGAAACGACATGAACGGCATGCCCGTCGTCGTTCTCACGACCGTCGGGGCAAAGTCCGGCAAGGTCAGGAAGACGCCGCTGATGCGCGTCGAGCACGACGGCTCGTATGCCGTTGTGGCTTCGCTTGGTGGCGCTCCGAAGAATCCGGTTTGGTACTACAACGTCAAAGCCGATCCGCACGTCACGCTGCGTGACGCGACACAGGTCTTCGACCTGGTTGCTCGTGAAGTCACCGGAGACGAGAAGGCGATCTGGTGGGAGCGCGCTGTCGCTGCGTACCCCGACTACGCCGATTATCAGACGAAGACCGATCGTGAGATCCCGGTGTTCGTGCTCGAACCCAAGTAACGCACTGCAGTCCTCACGAAACGGCAGTCCACAAGAAGCACTGCATAAACCACAAGCAAATCGTCACTCGCGGGGGTCGGCGATCCCGACTCCCGTGAGTGTGTCATGGAGGTCTGATGAGTCCGAAAACCGTTGCAGATCAATTGGTTCAGCAGCTCGTTGACGCGGGTGTCAGTCGGATCTACGGAATTGTCGGTGACAGTCTCAATCCCATCGTCGATGCGGTACGTCGCACCGGTGGTTCCGAAAAGGGCGGAATCGACTGGATACACGTCCGTCATGAGGAAGCAGCTGCGTTTGCGGCCGCAGCGGATGCCCAGATCACCGGAAAACTCGCGGTGTGTGCCGGATCCTGCGGTCCCGGAAACCTTCACCTGATCAACGGCCTGTACGACGCTCATCGTTCGGGCGCCCCGGTCCTCGCGATCGCCTCACACATCCCCAGTGCCCAGATCGGAATGGGCTACTTTCAGGAAACGCATCCCGAGCGGATCTTCATCGGATGTTCGAGTTACACCGAACTCGTCAGCACGGCAGTCCAATCACCTCGCGTGGTGCAGTCGGCGATTCAGCATTCGGTGGCTCGAAACGGCGTCTCGGTGATCGTGCTTCCCGGGGACATCGCCGATTGTCCGGCAGAAGGCACCCCGCCGACGCTCGTCGAAACCCGAAGGCCGACAGTCGTTCCGGATGCCGGTGACGTCAAGGCGTTGGCAGATGTGATCAACGGCTCGCGTAAGGTTGCGATCTTCGCCGGCGCAGGCGTGCGAGACGCACGCGCCGAGGTGTTGGCGCTGGCCGAAACCGTTGGGGCTCCCATCGGGCATTCGCTGCGCGGCAAGGAATGGATCCAGTACGACAACCCGTACGACGTCGGGATGACGGGATTGCTCGGTTACGGTGCGGCGCACGACGGTATCCACGGCGCCGATCTTCTGCTCCTGATCGGAACGGACTTTCCTTACGACCAGTTCTTGCCCGATGACGTTCGTACCGCTCAGATCGACATCGCGGCCGAGCGGTTGGGGCGTCGAACCAGCCTGGACCTGGCGGTGCACGGTGACGTCGCGAGCACCTTGAGCGCACTGATTCCGCAACTCGATCGAAAGACCGACCGCGGGTTCCTGGAGGATACGCTCGCAAAGCACAACACTCTGATGACCAAAGTGGTTGGTGCGTACACGGATCCAGTCAAGCAGCGCACACCCATTCATCCCGAGTATGCGGCCTCGATCCTCGACGATCTGGCGGCCGACGACGCAATCTTCACCGCCGACACCGGGATGTGCAACGTGTGGACGGCGCGCTATCTCAATCCGAACGGATCGAGACGCTTCATCTCCTCGGCGCTGCACGGATCCATGTCCAATGCGCTCCCACATGCGATGGGTGCAGCATGGTCGAGTCCGGGGCGTCAGGTCATCTCGGTGTCGGGCGACGGTGGATTGTCGATGCTGCTCGGTGAGTTGGTCACCGTCGCGATGTACAAGTTGCCGGTCAAGATCGTGGTGTTCAACAACTCGACGCTCGGAATGGTCAAGCTCGAGATGCTGGTCGACGGCCTTCCGGATTTCGGGGTCGACGTGCCCGCGGTCGACTACGCGGCGATTGCTGCTGCGCTCGGTATCTTCTCTCGCCGAATCGAGAATCCCGCGGACATCGAAGCGGGCCTACGCGCCGCGCTCGATCACGCCGGTCCGGCCTTGGTGGATCTGGTGACCGATCCGCTGGCATTGTCGTTGCCGCCCACCATCACCGGTGGCCAGATGAAGGGCTTCGCTTTGGCGATGTCGAAGATGGTGATGAACGGCGGCGTCGGCGAGGCGGTGCAGATGGCCAAGTCGAATCTGCGGAACGTGCCACGTCCCTCACAGTTGGATCCGCGCGGCTGACCTACCCGCCACCCTGCCTCGCAGGCCATGCGGGGCGGGGTGGTGGGAAGGTTGATCTCCGACGTGCGAAAATGGCGTGGTGTCTAACTCGCCCGATGTCGTAGTAACGAAGTCCACCGTCCCCGCGCTCGACGCGCAGGAGATCGACGCGGCCATCGAGCGAATTCAGCACGTCATTGCGGCGACACCCCTGCAGTACAGCGATCGTCTTTCGGCGTTGACCGGGGCACACGTGTACCTCAAGCGCGAGGACCTCCAGGGCGTCCGTTCGTACAAGATTCGTGGCGCGTACAACCTGATCGCTCAGCTCAACGAGGCCGAGCGCGCGGCCGGCGTGGTGACCGCCAGTGCCGGTAACCATGCGCAGGGTGTTGCCTTCGCGTGCCGAACGATGCAGATCAAGGGTCGGATCTACGTTCCGGCAAATACCCCCAAGCAGAAGCGTGATCGCATCCGCGCCCACGGTGGAGCGTTTGTCGAACTGTTCATGATCGGTGAGACCTATGACGCCGCCGCTGCTGCGGCCGCCGAGGACGTAGCCGAAACCGGCGCAACCATGGTTCCCCCGTTCGACGACGTGCGCACCGCTGCGGGGCAAGGAACCATCGCAGCGGAGATTCTCACGCAACTGGACGCACCTCTCGACACGATCGTCGTGCCGGTCGGCGGCGGCGGTTGCATCGCGGGCATAGCCACCTACCTGCACGAGCGATCGCCCAAGACGTCGATCGTCGGGATCGAGCCGTCCGGCGCGGCGTCCATGACGGCCGCTCTCGTTGCCGGGGGCCCGGTGACTCTTCCCGACGTCGATCCATTTGTCGACGGGGCAGCGGTCAAGAGGATCGGCGACGTTCCCTACGAGGTCGTCTCACGTCTGGGTGCCGCAGTCGTGTCGCACGCGTCGTTGCCGCTCGTGGCTCGTCAACTTCAGACACGGTCCGGTTCGGGATCGTTTGTCGTCAATCAGATCGACGAGGGCGCTATCTGCACGGCGATGCTCGAGCTGTATCAGAGCGAGGGCATCATCGCCGAACCTGCGGGAGCGCTTTCCGTTGCGGCACTTCAGAATTTGACGTTCGAGCCGGGTTCGACCGTCGTGTGCCTGATTTCCGGTGGCAACAACGACGTCTCCCGTTACGGCGAAATCCTCGAGCGTTCGCTCGTTCACCTCGGGCTCAAGCACTACTTCCTGGTGGACTTTCCGCAGGAACCGGGAGCGCTCCGTCGCTTCCTCTCGGACGTGCTCGGGCCGGACGACGACATCGCGCTGTTCGAGTACGTCAAGCGAAACAATCGCGAGACGGGTGCCGCGTTGGTGGGTATCGAACTCGGTTCCGCCGACGGGTTGGCGGCGTTGCTCGAGCGGATGGAGCGCGCGCCGATGCAGTCCGAGAGGCTCGAGCCGGGAAGCCCGGCGTACCGCTATCTGACGTAAGGGACGCCCCCGGTCAGGGCCGCAGTCGCTCGACCACCTGTCGATGCAATTCGGGATCTGGCTGGGGGAGCCCGAGCATGGCCGCCAAGTACAGACCGTCGCCGACGAGTCGGATGATCTCGGCTTGTATGGGATCGGCGATCTCGGTCTGAAGGCCCTTGTCCCAGCTGCGCATCACGTGGGTGACGGCTTTCTGGATCTCGTCGTGTTGTCCGTCGACTGTTCTCAGTGCCGCGATGATCGACCGGAAGAGTGAGAGTTCTTCGCTTTCGTTCGCATCGGGGATCTGCAGATAGAACTCGGTGACCGTCGTACCGCCTGCTACGGCGTCTTCGAGTTGTTGATCCGAGCGTTCTCCGAGTCTGCGGACCATCGCCGCGAGGAGTGCTTCCTTGCTGGGGAAGTGATAGAGAAGTCCGCCCTTGGAAACCCCGGCTTCGGCAGCAACGCCTTCGAGCGTGACTTGGGCAACGCCGCTGACCAGCAGCAGCTTCTCCAGTGCGTCGAGAATTCGATCGCGAGTGTCGGCAGCCATGTGATGTGACCCTACCCGGAAATAACTTTACCGCTTGGACGGTTCACTGTTACCGTAGACCTACTGTACCGGCTGGACGGTTCAGTGAAATCTTTTCGAAAGAACTCAGAGAAAGTCGCAGGGGAGCAATGTCAGTGTCGGCAGATCAGACGTCTGCAATCAATCCCGACGAGGTTCGGGCGACAAAGCGTGACTGGGCGGGCTTGATAGTCCTTGCCTTTGCTGTGTTGCTCATCGCAGTCGACGGCACGGTGCTCGATCTTGCGCTTCCGTTCATCAGCGCCGATCTCGAGCCGAGCAGCACGCAGTTGCTGTGGATCATCGACGTCTATTCGTTCGTGCTCGCCGGTCTGCTCATTACCATGGGTACGCTCGGTGACCGGATAGGTAGGCGAAAACTGCTCCTGATCGGCGCAGTCGGCTTCGGTCTCGCCTCGATCATCGCCGCTCTCGCTGTCAGTCCCGAGATGCTCATTGCCGCCCGCGTGCTGCAGGGTATTTCCGGTGCAACGCTGATGCCGGCCACCCTCGGTCTGATCCGCACGATCTTCGTCAACCCGCGTCAGCGCACCGAGGCAATCGGTGTCTGGGGCGCGATGGCCGGTGGCGGTACAGCGGCAGGCCCTTTGGTCGGTGGTTGGTTGCTCGAGCACTTCTGGTGGGGTTCGGTCTTCTTGATCAACATTCCGGTCATGATCGCGCTGGTTGTACTCGGCCCGATCCTGATCCCGGAGTCGAAAGACCCCAACCCGGGTCGATTCGACCTCATCAGCGCTGGTCTGTCGATGGCGACCATGTTGCCGTTGGTGTATGCGGTCAAGGAATCTGTGGTGCACGGCGTCAGCATCACGTTGCTGGTGATCGGCCTTGTGGGTCTCGCCGCCGGCTACGTGTTCGTGCGTCGTCAGCGGATGCTGAAGGATCCGATGTTGGATCTGAAACTGTTTGCCAACGCGTCGTTTTCCACCGCCGTCATCACCAACCTGCTCTCGATCTTCGCACTCGCCGGTGTCCTGTTCTTCGGGTCGCAGTACCTGCAGTTGGTGCTGGGTAACTCGGCGCTCGACGCCGGCCTGCTGATGCTCCCGGGTATGTTGCTCAGCGCATTCACCGCGGTTGCGGCGGCCTGGTTGATTCGCCGGTGGTCGGTGTCTCACGTGCTCAGCGCAGGCCTCGCGGTTGCCGGTATCGGTGCTGCGATGCTGCTCGCCCTCGGGGTGGACAGCGGCCCGTTGATGTTCGTGATCGGCTTCGGTCTGGCCGGTGCAGGTGTCGGTGTCGCACTGACCCTGACGTCGGATCTTGTGGTCAGTTCGGTGGAACCCGAGCGTGCCGGCGCTGCGTCCGCGGTGTCGGAGACTGCGTACGAACTCGGTATCGCGCTCGGTGTGGCGATCCTGGGCAGTGTGGTGATGGCGATCTTCCGCAAGGGAATCGACACGTCCATGCTCGAAGCAGATCAGGCGCACGCTGCGCAGGGCACCCTCGGCGGTGCGCTGCAGGAGGCGACGTACCTACCTGGTGAACTCGGTTCGGTGCTTGCCGATTCCGCGAAGGCGGCGTTTGTCGACGGTATGCACGTTGCCGCCGGCGCAACCGCTTTGGTTCTGTTCGTCAGTGCCGCATTGGTATTGCGGATGCTGCGGAGTACACCAGAGAACGCGAAGCGTTGATGCGTGGAACGGTAGAACGCGAAGCGTTGACCCCTGCAGAATCCGGGTAGTCAGCTTTCGAGTACGACGAACGAGTGCCCAGGCACGACTGTTGCGGACGCGGTTTCGTCCTGTGTCGGCGGATCCCACCAGAGGATGGGGGTTCCGCCGGCTGGGACCGAGGCCGCGTCCGTTCCCAGATTGCACACGATCTGTAATGCGCCGCGGCGCAGGGTGATCCACTGGTCGTCCTCGTCGTAGTCGACGTGCAGGTGCCCCAGCCAGGGGTCGGTGATCTCGATTCGCTTCTTGCGCAGGGCAAGGAGATCGCGATAGCACGCCAGGACGCGAGCATGTGTCTGATCGGTTCGCTCGTCCCAGTCCAGTTTCGATCGCAGAAATGTCTGTGGATCTTGCGGATCCGGAATGTCGTCGCTGTTCCAGCCGTGTGCCGCGAACTCCGCCTTACGGCCCTTGGCGGTGGCCTCGCCGAGTTCCCGTTCCGGATGCGAGGTGAAGAACTGGAACGGAGTGGTGGCTCCCCATTCTTCGCCCATGAACAGCATCGGCGTGTACGGCGAGAGCAGGACCAGTGCTGCCTTGATTGCCAATTGTCCTGGCGTCAGATAGGCGCTCGGGCGGTCGCCGATCGCTCGGTTGCCGATCTGATCGTGGGTGCACGTGTATGCGAGCAGAGCACTGGCGGGCTGATGCGTGATGTCGATCGGCCGGCCGTGAACCCGCCCACGGAATGAGGAATACGTTCCGGCGTGGAAGAACCCGCGCCGCAATGTACTTGCAAGGGATTCCAAGGATCCGAAGTCGGCGTAATAACCCTGACGTTCGCCGGAGACGGCTGTGTGAATGGTGTGGTGGATGTCGTCGTCCCACTGCGCGTCCAAGCCGAACCCGCCGGCCGCTCGTGGCGTGATCAGAGTGGCGTCGTTGAGATCACTTTCGGCAATCAACGTGAGCGGTCGGCCCAGATGGGCCGACAGTGTTTCCGTTCGGACGGCGAGTTCCTCGAGGATGTGCGTTCCGGTGTGATCGACCAACGCGTGGACGGCGTCGAGGCGTAGGCCGTCGATGTGGAAATCACGCATCCATCGCAGGGCATTCCCGATGATGTATTCGCGAACCTCGCCCGACTGCGGGCCTCCGATGTTGATCGTTCGGCCCCAGGTGTTCGCGCCATCGGCAATGTAGGGGCCGAACTTTTCGAGGTAGTTGCCCGACGGGCCCAGGTGGTTGTAGACCACGTCCAGGATCACGCCGAGTCCACGTTCGTGGGCTGCATTCACCAAGCGCTGTAACCCGTCCGGGCCACCGTAGATCTCGTGGACCGTGTACCAGAGCACACCGTCGTAGCCCCAGTTGTGAGTTCCGTTGAAACCGTTGACCGGCATGATCTCGACGAACCCGACACCGAGGTCGACGAGCTGATCGAGACGCTCGATCGCGGCGTCGAAAGTTCCTTCGGGGGTGAACGTTCCGATGTGCAGTTCGTAGACCGACGATCCCGGGAGTTGCCGTCCGGTCCACTGAGAGTCGGTCCAGGACGCCTCGTCGAGCTGGTGCAGTTGGGAGAGAAGGTGCACGCCTTCGGGCTGGCGTGGTGACCGCGGATCCGGGAGTATTTGACCGTCGACGACAAAGCCGTAGCGAGCTTCGTTGTCGCAGTCGACCTCGCCTCGCCACCACCCGTCGTCGGTCCGCTCCATGTCGTGCGTGATGCCATCGACTTCGACCCGGACCGATTCCGGCGTTGGCGCCCAGACCTCGAAAGTATGCACACGATCAGCATGCCTTGTTCGGTCGGATGTGGCAGCCCGGCGGGGTGGATCCGTCGTCATGGACTGTTTCTATCCGCAGGTGTTGCCAGACGGCGCCGATAGCGTGATCAGTTCCGGAGTGGGTGCGCCGCAGCATCCGGCTTCGGTTTCCCCGGTGTCAGCTGCGTCTGCGTCAGCTTCGTCGAAAACACCTGCACCGCCGCAGACTCCGGTCTCCGGAAGGATCAGCTCGACGCGGGCTGCGGCGTCGTGATCGCCGGCGAGTTCGGCGGCGATGCTGCGAACCTGCTCGTAGCCGGTCATCGCCAGGAAGGTGGGTGCCCGGCCGTAGCTTTTCATTCCTGCCAAGTACACGCCTGGCTCCGGATGGCGAAGCTCCTTCGCGCCATGCGGGTACACCGTGCCGCACGAGTGGACGTTCGGGTCGATCAGTGGAGCCAACTCGACCGGTGCTTGTAAGACCGGGTCGAGGCCGAGTCGAATTTCCGAAAGCCAGGAAAGATCGGGGCGGAATCCGGTCAGCGTTATGACGTTGTCCACGTTCTCGATGCGATCACCGGCATCGGAGGCAAGTACGAGTTGTCCCGAAGGGGTTGTTGTCACCTCTGCGGTGCGGAAGCCGGTGACCACTCTCAGTAGTCCGTCCTCGACGGCCTTCTTTGCGCGCAATCCCAGGGCGCCGCGAGCGGGCAGTTCGTCAGCTTCGCCGCCACCGAACGCTGAGCCGACGTTTCCTCGGCGGACCGCCCAGATGATGCGGGTGCTCGGAGCCTGCTCCGCCAACCCCGACAGCGCAACGATCGCCGTCAGCGCAGAGTGGCCGCTCCCCGCGATGACCGTGTGTTTTCCGGCAAACTGTGCACGCACCGCCGGATCGTCGAGATCAGGAACCCGGTACCTGATCGCAGTGCCCACAGCGCCCTCGCCGAGGGCGGGAAGACCTTCACCGCCGAGCGGGTTGGGAGTACCCCAGGTGCCGGATGCGTCGACAACCGCCTGGGCGAACACGCGGTCCTCGGTTCCGTCACGGCGGCGCAGATGAATCGAGAGGGGTTCGGTATCGCGGCCGGCGTCGACGACCAGGTCACGTCCGCGTCGGGCTACGCCGATCACTTCGGTGTCGAACTGGATGGCGTCGCCGAGTGTTGAGGCGAGTGGCCCGAGGTAGAGGTCGCGCCATTGCCGGCCGGTCGGGTACGTCTCAGCGTCGGGAGAGCGCCATCCATTCTGCTCGAGGAGTCGCTGCGCGGCGGGGGAGACGAGTTCGGACCACCGGGAGAACAGTCGAACGTGATTCCACTCGGAGATCGCAGCACCGGCTGTGCTTCCGCGCTCGAAGACAAGGGGTGTGAGTCCGCGTTCGCGCAGTTCTGCTGCGGCTGCCAGGCCGATCGGGCCGGCCCCGATCACGACAACGGGTAGGGGGTTCATCTCGTACCTTTCATCGACGATTATCGATCTTAGTGGAACTGTATCGACAATCATCAATGTAGGCAACCATCGACAGCTGTCGATATAGTGGAGAGATGACATCGCTGCAGACTCCGACGGTGCGCGTCGGTGATTCGGACCCGGATCAGATTGGTTCTTCCGTCCTCGCGCAGGGCGATGCCGATACCTACGCGCAGTGGTTCGCCTGCCTTGCCGAGCCGATGCGCGTCCGATTGCTTCACCGGGTGGCGAGCGCGGTCGGTGGTATTACCGTCGGAGCGCTCGCCGAAGCGTTGGGGATCGGACAACCGACGGTGTCGCACCACCTGCGCAAGCTCGCCGATGTGGGTTTTGTGACCATGCGTAAGGAGGGGACGAGCACGGTCGTCGCGGTGAATCCGACGTGTTGCGTTGCCTTGCCGCAGGCGGCGGACGTGGTGATGGGAGTCCTTGCTCCGCGTCCTTGCTGCCCGAGTGATCTGCCCGACGATGTCTCTGTCCGGGCCATGATCGACGACGACTGGGATGCGGTTCGCCGTATTTACGGCGAGGGTATCGACACCCGAAATGCCACCTTTGCTACTGAGGTCCCCTCGCGTGAGCATCTCCACGAACGGTGGCTGTCGAACCATCGGTGGGTCGCGACTATCGAGGGTGTTGTTGTCGGTTGGGCTGCGTTGAGTCCAGTTTCCGAGCGTGACTGCTACCGCGGGGTGGCGGAAAACTCCGTGTACGTCGCGGGCGGAATGCGTGGTCGGGGTGTCGGAAAGGCGTTGTTGCGCAAGCAAGTCATGGCCGCTGATGTCGACGACCTCTGGACACTGCAGACGTCGATATTTCCCGAGAATCGCGCCTCCATCTCGCTGCATCATTCGGCCGGGTTCAGAACTATCGGTCTCCGCGAGAAGATTGCCCAGCTCGACGGTGTGTGGCGTGACACCGTTCTGCTCGAACGACGTGCGGTGACCGCCGAGGGGTGAGTCCGGGATCGGGCCGACCGGGCACTCGATTGCGCGTTGATTCGATATCTGTCAATATCGAAGAATGTCGAATCAAGAGTCACCGGAGTCCGAGGCTTGCTGCACCCCGCTCGTCCGTGAACCTCTGACCGAGGATTGGGCCGGCGACCTGTCGCGGATGTTCAAAGCCCTCGGCGATCCGGTTCGCCTCCGCTTGCTCAGCTTGGTGGCAAGTCACGAGGGTGGTGAAGCCTGCGTCTGCGACATCTCCGACTCGTTCGATCTGTCTCAGCCGACTATCTCGCATCACCTAAAGGTGTTGCGTCAGGCCGGGTTGCTCGACTGTGAACGTCGCGGGACGTGGGTGTACTACTGGGTTATTCCGGCTGCGCTGCAACAGCTTTCCGCCGTTCTACTGGTTGAAGGTACGAGCGTGAGTGTCGCGGACGCGTGCGCAGAGGTCACCGCATGAGCAACACCGCTGCCACCACCGGACACCCCGCAGTCGTCGGAAAACTCTCCACCCTCGACCGCTATCTGGCGGTCTGGATCGGCGTG
>NZ_CAIJDS010000006.1:0-192059 GCF_903819475.1 Rhodococcus sp. UFZ-B548 | reverse complement strand
TCGGGGCCACGAGCCCCATCAACTACCGGGCACCCCGCTCAAGCGCGAAGAGCCCATAAACGGAACCTTCTCAGAGCGCTCCGGCATCGATTTTCTGCCACACGAGGGCGCCTTCGTCGTCTCGACTGCATTCCCAGGCCGAGTAGTCGCCGTCCGACTCGATCATCGTGAGGCGATCGGCACTACCGTCGCGATCGAAGTCGGACACGATCACGACGTCGTCGTCGGAGTGGACGACACGGCTGTCGACCGTTCCGTCACCGTCCAAGTCGAAGGCGTCGAAGTTCAGGTCGCCGGCATCGACCGGTCCCGACGAGGGCCCGAAGGTCTCGGGCTCGATACGCCCAGGATCGAGCGCTTCGGCTTCGTGCCCGTCGATGTGTCCGGCCGTGATCAGAAATGCGTCCATTACTCCCCCTACTGGATGGTGACCTACTGCTTCGGCAACCCCTACCGAAACCGTCCGCTCAGTATTACCAGACCCCGACGATCAGTCGAGGCCGAAATTACGACGCTGTGGAGAACTCTGCACTCGCGGAATGTCAGTAGGCGGCGTTCAAAACGGCGAGGTCGCGCTCGCACGACGCCAGTTGCCCTGATCTGGCCGCGGCAAGCTCGCGAAGTTCACCGTCGATCTCCACGATTCGGGCCTGCGCCGACGCCACCTGCTCGCGACTCTCCGCCATGATCGCCGCTCCCAGATCCGCCTCGGCCTCGAGCAGAACACTCTGGACTCGCTGCTCCCACTGTGCGCGAACCGTCGACATCGATTCGACGATCCACGACCTGGAGTAGGCACGATCCGCCGTCAGCCCGCGAGTTCGCGCCAACCACCACGCCGCGGCGCCGCCCAGAACCAACGTCACGGGGATACTCGCGAACTCCAAGGCCGGAATCATTTCCAGCGGAGTCACCGCGATACGGCCGAGGCCGAGACCCGCGGACGCGCCGACAAGAATTGTCACCCGGTCCTCGTTTCCGCGCTGACGTCCCGGCGGGCCCTCCGGAATCCGTGGGGAAGGCATGTACCCGGTCGTGCCCGCCACTTCCACCGCTGCCGCCATCGCGGCATCGAACACCCGGGTGTGATGGTCGACCTCGTGCTGCAGTCGCGTCGGCACGCTACCCAATTCGGCTCGCGAGGCCACATCGACCCAGGCACGTGCCCCCGCGACCGTAGCCCGGGTTGCCTCGGCGATTTGTTGTGACAGATCCCCGCGCGCTCGCTGCAGTCGGCTTCGCACCTGCACCAGGCGTTCGCCTCGCCGGCCGTCGCGGTCTGCGAGCAGCTGCGATCGCTCGGCCCGCAGTTCGGCACCAGGAACGCTGTCACGCAGATTCCGGATCTCTATCTCGATCATCCGGCGCGTCTGCGCGATGACACCGGAATCCGAACCGCCTGCTTCCCTCTGCCGTGCCGCCCGGCTGACGACCGAAACGAGCGACTGCTCTTGACCGGGCGCAATCGGGACCACCGGGGCCTGAGCAAAAGCAGTGCAGTGCGAAGCAAGAATCTCGGCATCACGCCGGCGCACCGCCTGCCAGTCTCGGTAGACGTCGACGCGGGTCAGCGCGACCACCACCGGGATTCCGCTCTCTGCAGCGTCGTCGAGAAGAAGAAGATCCTCGCGTCCGATCACACTGGCGGCGTCGACGACCAGAAGTACGACGTCGGCGTCCACCTCGCGTGTCACTGTCGAACAGTCATCAGAAGCATTGAACATCCGGGCGACGTCTTCCCGTCCACACCTCGGTGGGCCGACAACGTAAATTCCAGTGCCACTGGATGTTTCGGCGGCGATCTGGCGACCCGGATCGGATGCCGGATTCCATCGCTGCACCACGCGCAGCACCGAATCCGGAAGTACCGAAACGCTATCCATCGGTCACCGCCGGAGCGGAGCGATCGCCCCCGAGCTGCGCCCACCGACGCACATACCCGCGACGAATCAGTGAGACCCTTTGTTGCGGAGCCTGTTCCGACTCGTCCACGAGCTCGCCCCACCACCGGCTGCATGTGCCCGCGTCGTCGGCGGTACGAGGATCGGGAGGCTCGCCTTGACGCAGGGCTCGAATTTCGGGGCTCATCATCGCCGCCGCGGCGCCGAACAACACCGCGGAGTCCGAACTCAGATACAACTCGATCTCGTCCCTGCCCGCAGCGCTGCGCGAGGCAGACCGCCTCAGCGCCGGGCCGATCTGCTCGACCCTGCCCCACCACTGCGCCTCCAGAACAGGTCCGAGAGCCGCGAACAATTCTTCGACGCCGCGCCCGGTCAGCGTCTCCACCGGAACCGTGGGCACGCCGACGGTCTCCGAGATCTCCGCGGCCCGTCCCAGCGCCTCGTCCCAGCGCGGCCCGAACAAGTCAGCCTTGTTCGCAGCGACGACCACACGATCGGAAACTCGGGCAATGGCTCGGCCGTCGACGTCGCGGACCGCGTCGACCACCACGTAGACAACGCAACGACGACCCAGATCGGGGTTCGACGTTCCAGGGACGTCGAACGCGCGCGACTCGGTCACCACAACCGGTGCGCCGACGACTCTGCGCGAGAACCGGTCGTCGCGCCCCAGGATCCGCGCCAACGACGACCGCCCCACCCCGGCTCGCCCGGCGACCACCAATTCGAGCGGCGCGCTCAGCGATCCGAGCACCGAGTGAACCGCCTCTGCGGCTCCCGAATCGATCGACGTCAGCCGATATGCCAGAGCGCGCAAGTGGTCGATCGGCTCCGCGCAGGCGTCGTCGATCGATTCTGCGGGCAACATTCTTGACCAATTACTGCATGCAAATCCTGTGTTCATCCCCACCCCACGTCCCCATCGTGTCGGTGAGATTCTGTCAGGTTCTCGGCAAGGACGGCAGGTGACACCACTCTTTCGCTGGCTGTCCGAAGTCGGCTGTTTCAGGACTTTCCGCAGAAAGTCTCAACTCAAACTTCAGACCCGTCTGCGCTAAACGGGGGTCATGCGTGACAATGGGTTCGTGAACGAAGCCGATCAGCATGCACCGCAGACCCCTGACACGGGGCAGACGGACCACGCCAAGGGGTCCCGTCTCCATCCGAGAGTGACCAGCTTTCGCTCTCGCCGGGGTGCGCTGACCGACGCGCAGCAGCAGGCTTGGGACCGTCAGTGGCCGCTCATCGGCGCCGACGTCTCGGACACACCGCTCGACGCGAACGCCTGGTTCGGACGCGAGGCACCCCTGATCATCGAGATCGGTTCGGGTACCGGCACCGCGACGGCCGCTATGGCCAAGGCGGAACCGCACGTGAACCTGATCGCGATCGAGGTGTACCGCCCGGGGCTCGCGCAACTTCTCCAGCAGGTCGAGCGTGAAGAGATTCCCAACGTCCGCGTACTACGCGGTGACGCGATGGACGTACTCGAGAACATGGTCGCCCCCGAGTCCCTGACGGGCGTCCGGGTGTTCTTCCCGGACCCGTGGCCCAAGGCCCGCCATCACAAGCGTCGCCTCCTGCAGGGGCCGACGTTCGCGCTGATCGCCAACCGCCTCAAGCCCGGCGGAGTCCTGCACGTGGCAACCGATCACGCCGAGTACGCCGAATGGATCGAAGAAGCCGGCAATGCCGAGCCACTGCTGACCGCACTCGACTGGGAGTCGCCGATGACCCACGAGCGTCCGGTCACCAAGTTCGAGGACAAAGCCCATAAGGTCGGTAGTGCAATCACCGAGCTTATATGGGGGAAGATCAGAGCATGAGCGTCAGCGAACAGCTATCCGACGACGTGACGTCGTCGGAATCTCCTCTCGACTTCGGTCGTGACTCCCGCCACCCCAAGCGGGTGCTTCTGGTCTGGGACGCCCCCAACCTCGACATGGGCCTCGGCGCCATCCTCGGTGGCCGGCCTACCGCCGCCTACCGGCCACGATTCGACGCTTTGGGTCGTTGGCTGCTCTCTCGCACCGCCGAACTGTCCGCACAGAACAGCGGCACGCTCGAGCCTGAAGCGACCGTCTTCACCAACATCGCGTCCGGCAGCGCCGACGTCGTTCGTCCTTGGGTCGAAGCCTTGCGTAACGTGGGTTTCGCGGTGTTCGCCAAGCCGAAGGTCGATGAAGACAGCGATGTCGATTCGGACATGCTCGAGCACATCGCGCTCCGGTACGGCGAGGGCCTCGCCGGAATCATGGTCGCGTCCGCCGACGGCCAAGCGTTCCGCGAACCTCTCGAGGACATCGCAGCAACCGGTATCCCGGTCCAGGTTCTCGGGTTCCGTGAACACGCCAGCTGGGCTGTGTCGTCCGATATCTTGGACTTCGTCGATCTCGAGGACATCCCAGGTGTCTTCCGTGAGCCTCTGCCACGGGTAAGCCTGGACACCCTGCCCGACGAGGGCGCCTGGTTGCAGCCGTTCCGACCGCTTTCTGCCCTGCTCATCGGGCGAAAAAGTGTTGCCGAGTAGGAGTTGATCAGTGTTCGCCAGCTGGGGAAGCATCGTCTATCGAGCCCGCTTCACCGTCATCGCTGTCATGGTGGCGGGGCTCCTCGGGCTCGCTGCGTACGGCCTGAGCCTGCAGGATCATCTCAGCCAGAGCGGCTGGGACGATCCGGGGTCGGAATCGGTAGAGGCTGCAAAACTCGCTGACGGCACGTTCGGACGCAGCACGACGGGTGACGTTCTGGCGCTGTACACGGCGCCGGAGGGCAAGACCGTCGACGACCCCGAGTTCCAAGCGAAGGTCATCGACAATCTGCAGCGGCTCGTCGCCGACAACCCCGACCAGATCATGAAGATCAACGGCTCGTACTTCAAGGTCGACAACGGTCTCTCGGTGGCGGCCCTGGCGGACAAGACCAAGCAACACGCGGTCACCAGCATCGCGATCGCCGGCGACAACGACACCGCGGTGTCCAACAACTTCCGCGACGTCGAGTCGCAGTTCTACATCGACGGCGTCGACGTGCAACTCGCCGGCCTGCAACCTGTCGCGAATTCGCTCAACGACACGATGGCCAACGACATCAAGCGCATGGAAATGCTCGCAATTCCCGCCGTCGGTGTCCTGCTGTTCTTCGTCTTCGGTGGCGTCGTCGCTGCGGCCCTCCCGTTGATCGTCGGCGGTCTGACCGTCATCGGCGCCAACGGCATCATTCGACTGATCACCAACTTCACCGAGGTCAACGCGTTTGTTGCGCCCGTGGTCTCTCTGGTCGGCCTGGGTCTCGCGATCGACTACGGACTGTTCATCGTCAGCCGTTTCCGAGAAGAGATAGCCGAGGGGTACGACACCCCGACCGCAGTACGCCGAACGGTCATGACGGCGGGTAGAACGGTCATGTTCTCGGCGACCATGGTTGCCGTCAGCCTCGGCGGTCTGCTGTTGTTCCCGCAGGGCTTCCTCAAATCGGTGGCTTACGGCGCCATTGCTGCCGTGATGCTTGCCGCGATCTCGTCCATCACGATTCTTCCCGCTATTCTCGGCATTCTCGGCAAGCGGATCGACGCGCTGACCTTCAAGAAGCTGCGCCAGACCAAGACCAACGAGGAAATCGAGAACGGTTTCTGGGGCAAGCTCACCCGCTGGGTCATGCAGCATCCGCTCAAGGTCGCGGTCCCGATCGTCGCGGCTCTACTGCTGATGATCATTCCGCTGACGGGCATCAAGTTCGGCGGTATCAACGAGACGTACCTGCCCCCGGACAGCCCCACGCGTGTCGCGCAGGCGCAGTTCGACGAACTCTTCCCGGGCAATCGCACCGAGCCCGTTCGACTCGTCATCGAGGGAGCGGACAACACCACTCTCGGTCAGATTTCCAAGACCGCAAACGCTGCGCCGGGTCTGGTCGAGAAGTTCACCCCGGAGGTCGCGACCAAGGACGGGGTCAACGTCCTCAAAGCCGGTCTGACCGAGCGCAACGAGGCACGTCCCACCATCGACTATCTGCGATCCGCGGATTGGCCCGAGGGCACAACTGTGCTCGTCGGCGGTACTCCGGCCATCGAGCAGGACAGCGTCGACGCGTTGCTCGACCGTCTGCCGCTGATGGTCGTATCGGTCATCCTGCTGACGACGCTGCTGATGTTCTTGACGTTCGGTTCGCTCGTCCTGCCCATCAAGGCTGCGTTGATGAGCGCGCTCGGCCTGGGTTCGACGCTCGGAATCTTGACCTGGATCTTCATCGACGGCCACGGTTCCGGTCTGTTGAACTTCACGCCGGGACCGATCATGTCTCCCGTCCTGGTGTTGATCATCGCGATCGTCTACGGCCTGTCGACCGACTACGAAGTGTTCCTGCTCTCCCGCATGGTCGAAGCGCGAGCGCAGGGCGCGAGTACTACCGAATCCATCCGAATCGGCACGGCACATACCGGCCGGATCATCACCGCTGCCGCACTGATTCTGATCGTGGTCACCGGTGCATTCGGCCTGTCCGATCTGGTGATGATGAAGTACATCTCGTACGGCATGATCTCCGCGCTGATCATCGACGCCACGCTGATCCGAATGTTCCTGGTCCCCGCGACCATGAAACTGCTCGGCGACGACTGCTGGTGGGCCCCGGCCTGGATGAAGCGGATCCAGCAGAAGATCGGGCTGGGTGAGCCGATCCTCGACAACGAACTTGTGCTCGCAAACGTCCCGCAGATCGCGCCCGTCGGTGCGATCGCCGGACCGGGTCAGCCGCGCAAGATCGAAGCGGCCTCGCGGGTCATGCCGCCGCCTGCCCCGGCTGCACAGCCGGAAAGCGGACCTCGTGTTCCCGATCCTCTCACCGAGCCCATTCCGCTCAGCGAAATGACGATCAAGGCACCGAACACGGATACACCTGCCGCGGAGAAGCCGGCACCGCGACGTCGTCTCGATATCGGGAGTGCAGCCAGCGCGCCCCAGAACTTGATCGAGGCACCGGTCCCCAATCCTTCGTACCGACCGCAACCGAACACCACCGACAAGCGGAGAAACCCGACGCCCGCTGCGCCGGCCGAGCGTCCCATCGAGAGTTGGTTGTCGGACCTGCGGGCTCGGGAACAGACTCCCCCGGCCTCACGTCCACTGCCGGTGGTCCGGACGCCTTCGCGTACTAACGGTTCGGTAAGCAGCGGTTCAGGTACCAACGGCTCGAGCCGGAATGGCTCTGCAAACGGTGCTACCAACGGTTCTGCAACAAATGGCGCTGCAACAAATGGCGCTGCAACAAACGGCTCGGCCCCGACCTCGGTGGAGGCGACCCCCCAGTCGCCGCCTCCACCGACCGCTCCGGAGCGTCGTCCCACCGAGCCCCGAGTCTCGGATGCCTCTGACGGCGACGACAACGCCACCGGCAGGCACCGACCTGACGACGCAGGCGCCATCAGTGTCAGCGAGCTCATCGCTCGCCAGAAGCGAAGCTGACTCATGATCCAGAAGCGGAGCTGACCTGCTCCTGCTTGGCGAAGGCTCGTGCATAACGAGTCCCGACCAGCAGGAGCAGCAAGCCGACCACCAGGAAGGCAGCGCTGCGCACCAGCCCACTGAGCGTGGCCAGGTCGAAGAGGAACAGCTTGGCCACTGCCGCGCTGGTGAGAGCAAGACCAGCTCCGAGCAAAACGCGAGCGTGCTGACGGTTGTTCAGGCCGAGCACCAGCGCTGACGTGGCGGCAAGCATCCAGACGATGGTTGCAACGCTGTGCCCGGCAACAAATCCGGTTGCACTGTCGAAGATTTCGACGCCGGACGAGACGAGCGCACACGTCACCGCGTAGAGGACACCAAACCCTGCGGCCGCCCATAGAACCGCCGCATTCGAATCGGCGATCAACTTCAGTCGGTGAATCGCCCACACCAGCATCACCAGTGCACCTATCGCCGTCAGGCTCGAGAGTGCAGTGATCGCACCGAGTTGCATGGATGCGGCACGGGCAGTCGTCAACGCTTCCGGCGGAACCGTCGTGAGGTATCCGATCGATCCGATTGCCGCAAAGGCGGTTCCGAGGGCGAAGACGAAGCGCGAACCTGCATACAGCGAGACTCCGAGGAAGATCATGCCGACGGTGAGGACCAGCGGTACGACCAGAGATTCCGTCGCCCCGGACAAGCAGCACAGCAACAATGCAAGAGCGCCGGTTGCGCCCAGTCCGAATCGCAGTTGCGTCGGCAAAGGCTTGGCCGCCGCTGCAGCGGAAAGTAGTAGTGCCGCAGCAATTCCGTACAGCACTGCGGATTCGGTTCGCCCGAGCACGGCTCCGACGCTCATCAGCGGAAGAGACGAGACAACAAAGGTAGCGGTGGACCACGCCCCTGCAACTCCGCCGCGCGAGGGCGAACCCCTCCACTGCACGGCCATCGCGCAGCCGGCCCCCACGATTGCAACCACGCCGGCACTGATCACCAATTGCACTGCACTGTTACCGGATTCGCTGAAGAATGCATTCGACGCTATCGCTACGAGCAGCGCGAGAACCACCGGTACGGTGCGCGCCATACCCAGGTACTTCCAGTCACGACCGAGCTGGGCGGAGAATGTCGCCGACTGGATCGCGAAGAGGAAACCGATGAGGGTCAACGATATTCCCGACGTCAACACGGGAGCCAGCACCGCTGCGCCCAGAACGATCATGAGCGCCAGTGATTCGGAATCCCATTTCACCGCCAAAGCAACGCCGGCCGCGGCAATCCCGAAGGCAATCACCACCGCGAGCGGCGTCGTCACCCAACCGTAGAGAACCGAGGCCGCGACGACGTCGAGGTACATTCCCGCAAAACCGGTGGCGGCCAGAGCAATCGCTCCCACTTTGCCGCCTGGTCGTCCGTGGACCCGCACCCCGGCAAACACCAAGGCACCGGAAAGGAGTGCGCCACCGAGCACCCGCAGCGGCGGTCCGAAGAATCCGGCCTGCGCTGCAAGTACCAGCAGCATCACGACGCCGATCAGTGTGACGGCTACACCGGCCGCGGCCAGGAGTCGACTGATGACCCCGTCGCGTTGCCACCAGGGCTGGCGAGGTGCGGCAACCGGATACGTCGGCGGCTGCCAGGTGGGCACGTTCTGCTGAGGACGCGTTGGCGGCATCTGTGGCGCCGGAGCTGCGGGTGCCGGAACTACCGGCATGGGCGGGGGCACAGTAGCCGAGGCCAGCTGAGTCTGCAGGATCGACAGGTTCTGGCCCATGTGACGCAACTGTCGGCCGATGCTGTCGCACTCGGCCGAGAGGGCGGTCACCAGTCGCGGATCGACGGCGGAAGAACTCGGTGTGGTCATGGCTACGAGCTTGCTGCGTGGCCGAACCGATCAGATGAGTAGTACTACTCGATCAGCCTGGGGACTTCTCGTATTCAACTGAGGACACCTTCGACTGACAGCACCATCGACCGACTGCATCATCGACCGACAGGGAACTATCGCCGAGGCGCTGCATTCCGCAATCGTTCGGAGAGCAACCGACCCGAAGTGTGAAGCGGAGCGGGATCCTGACGCGCCCGAGCGAGGACAAGCGCGCCCTCGAGTGCGGACAGAGCGAGAATTGCCTCGGACTCTGCGTCTTCGCGGGACCAACCGTCGGCTTCGAGGCGCTGAGCCAGCAGCCCCAGCCACGAGTTGTACCCGTCCGCACAAGCACCACGGATGACCTCGGATTCGGTTGCGGCATCCAGTGTTGCCGTAGCCAGGGCGCATCCACGTTCGTAGTCCGAATCCGACAAACGCGCAGCCAGTGCGGCAGCAAATGCCGAGATCGCGGTGGCGGCATCGGGTGAGCTCTCCAGGAGATGCCGGATGAAATCGGCCATTGCCTCACCGCGTCGCCTCAGAGCCTCGCCTGCGAGTTCTTCCTTGCCACCGGGAAAGTGAAAGTACAAGGACCCCTTGGTGGTCGCGCTCGCCGAGAGCACTTCCGACACACCCGTTCCCGCGTACCCCTTCCGCTGCAACAAGTCGGCAGCGGCATCGACCAACAAATCCCTCGTAGACATAAGTTCAACATACCGATCAGTACACATATCGACAACACTTGAAGTGCATAAATAGCCAAAACCTTGCATCACTAGACCGATTGGTACATGATTCGAGAATCGAAACCGGAGCGCAGCCAACGACGCTCACGACGGCAAAGGACCAAATCGATGTCACCGAATTCCGCAAACCACACCATGACGACCGTCCTCGGGCCGGACGTAGATCTTGCCGGGACTCTCGCGGCCACCGGCGTCCGGATGATGGTTCGAAGCAAACAAACCGAGGGGGGATTCTCTCTTGTACAACACCGCATCGCGCCGCATTCGATGACCTCACCGGTCCATCGCCACAGCCGCGAAGACGAGTACACGGTGGTTCAAAGTGGCCGCGTCGCAGCGATGGTCGGAGACGAGGTCGTCTACGCGGAGACTGGCGCCATGATCTTCAAACCGCGTGGCCAGTGGCACGCCGTGTGGAATCCCGACGACGCTCCAGCACGGATTCTCGAAATCATCACTCCCGGAGGGATGGAAGACCTGTTCGAACTGATGCCGAAACTACTGGCCGAAGCTGGTTCCGCCGCGGAATCGGTTGCAGCGCGGGTAGAAGCAGATTTCGGGATCGAATTCGATCTCGTTGCCACCGCCGAGATAGCACAGACGCACGGTGTGGGATTCGGCATCGAAAGTCACTGACCGACTGCCAGCACCTACCGATCAAAGGAAGATTCATGCTTGTACTCACCGGAGCAGAAGACCTCAGCGCCAACCTGAACCAAGAGTTGGGCGTCAGCGACTGGCACGATGTCACGCAGGAGTCCATCGACGAGTTCGCCCGGGTCACCGGCGACGATCAGTGGATTCACGTCGATGTGGATCGCGCGAAGGAGTCACCGTTCGGTGGAACGATCGCGCACGGCAACTACACGCTCTCACTCGGCCCCATGTTCTCGTATGCGATGTTCTCGCTCGAGGGTTTTGCGTTTGCTCTCAACTGCGGATTCGACAAGGTCAGGTTGCCTGCTCCGCTTCCGGTTGGCTCTCGCGTCCGCATGCGTGCGACGTTGAGCAAAGTCGAACCGATCAATGGCGGCGTCCAGATCACGGTGACCCAGACATTCGAACGAGAACACGGTGACAAACCCGTGTGCGTCGCCGAGATGTTGACCCGCGCGTATCACTGAAAGGTCAGGAGCCGAACATCTTTCGGATCGTGGTACCGAAGGGATGCTTCGCGGTGACACTGCCGAATCGCACCTTGCCGTGCACCACCAGGTGCAGGGGACCCATCTGCGGGCCGGAACGAACCTTGTTCGACGCGCTTCCCCCGACTGCCTCGACACCGTTCATGTCCACCGTCGCCTCTTCGGGAACGATCAGTGAAATCGAACTGGCGTAGTCGTCGATCGAGATGTTCACGACCTGCGTCTGCATCACAGCGCGCGTGAAATCGATAGTCACACTGGACATTCTGGTATCGACCACGACAGCGGGAGGAACGATCCATGCGCCGTTCCGCGTCACCGTCGCCATTCGTCCACGAATCACGGCAGCATTTGCCGTTCCGTAGTTACCGACTACCGGAGCCCCGACGGGAGCGCGGTAAGGCGGGCTCGGGTGAACCGGCGGCGGCTGGGGTTGGTATGTCGGCGCAGGATACGGCTGGCCTTGGTACATCGGCTGACCTGCATTGGGATACGCGGGTGGGTCGTAGTCGGAGATCAGCGTGATGCCCGGAAGATCGGCGAGAACCGAGTTGAGCTCACCTCGCGTCTTTGCAGCCAAGGCAGTGTCCATGCGCTCGGTGAACTCACCGAGCGAGAGCATCCCTTGACCGACAGCTTTCTGCAGCAGCTCGCCGACGTGCTCTCGTTCGGCATCGGATACGCGTAGATTCCTGGCCTCCATGATTTCCAGGATAAACGTTATTCGAGACCTTGTTCTATTGCGTATCGCGTGAGCTCGACGCGATTGGCCAACTGAAGTTTCCGCAGCGTCGCCTGGACGTGGTTTTCGACGGTCCGGTGGCTGAGAGAGAGCCTCGTGGCGATCTGTTTTGCGCTCAGCCCCTTGGCGACAAGACGGAGCACTTCGGTCTCACGGTCGGTGAGCCGAGGCAGCTCGGGTGCGCGATCGTCGGCCGGTGCCGTCGACATCCGGCGGTACTCGCCGAGCACCAATCCGGCGAGGCCGGGTGTGAAGACGGCTTGTCCGTCGAAAGTCGCTCGCACGGCCTCGAGTAGTTCCGCCACCGAAGCACTCTTGACCAGGTAACCCGACGCTCCGGCTTTGACCGCGTCGAGGACGTCGTCACGCTCGGCGGAGGCGGAAAGCACGAGTACCTTGCTCTTCGGCGAAACCTCGAGCACCGCGGTGGTGGCGTCGGCACCGTTTCCGTCCGGCAGGTTCATGTCCATCAGAACCACGGCCGGTTGCACGGCGGCGGCTCGGCGGCGTGCACTCTCGACACCCTCCGCCGTGGCGCTCACGGTGAAGCCCGCGGCTTCGAGGTCCCGGGAGACACCGTCGCGCCACATCGGGTGATCGTCGACGACCATCACCGTCACCGGATTCTCGCCCTTTTCGTCAGCCACGCTCACTCTTCCCCTTCGGAACGTTGATCTCCCATTCGGTGCCCTCCCCCGGCCCCGTTTGCAGGACTGCAGTTCCGCCGAGCACCTGTACTCGACCGAGAATGGACTTCGATACTCCCATGCGGCCTTCGGCCTCGGCCTGCGCCAAGCGACCTTCGGGGATTCCGACGCCGTCGTCGCGGACACTGACGATCACCTCGTCCGGCAGATCTTCGAGCAATACGTACGCCTTCGCCGCAGGACCGGCGTGCAGCCCGACATTGGACAGGGCATTGTCGACGATGGCTGCCAGTTCGATGGCTCGATCGCGCTCGATCACGACCGGGTGCGCGGGCGTCGACACCGACACCGACGTGCTTGCCTGCGTGGTCAGCAGCGGACACAGATCCACTGTCTGTCCGCCGACATCTGCCGCGGCACCCGAAACCTGCTCGGAAATCAGCATTCTCAACGCGACCTCCTGCTCGCCGGCCAGCGCGGCCAGCTCAGCTGCCTCGCCGCCGAGTGCGGCTCCTCGCCGGCGCACCATCGCCAGCACCTGCAGAACGCCGTCGTGCACTTCGCGTGCCAAACGTTCGCGCTCTTCGGTAGCCGCCGCCAGACGTACGGCCTGCTCGAGTTGTCGATGCGAGCGCCGAGCGGTGGTGGTGGCCAAGCCCAACGCCAGGCCGACCGATACGAGCACGGGAGCCGTCGCATCGCGCCAGAGGTCCAGGTTGACCTGGTCGCGGATGATCGCGCTGGCCGCCGAGATGACAACTCCGGACGCCATACCGAGCCACGGCCCGCCGAGAATTGCCGCGGAGATGACCGCGTTGGTGGCCCACAGCGTGGTGGGGAGCGTCTGGTGATTCTGATACCACTCGTGGTCGGAGACCAGCCTCGTCGACGCCATCAGCAAGATGACGACCACCTGATCGGCGATCACCACCTGGTACCTCGGCAGCGTCTTACCGAACAGAGCACCGGAAGTTCCGAGCAACAGCGCCGACACCCCGGTCCACACGGCCATCAGAGCGACGAAGAACCAGCTGAGCCGGGAGTTGGTGTAGTCGGAGGCCGAAGCGAACTGGTAGCTGATCGCGTACACCAGCGTGACGAGGCGAAATGCCTGCGCCGCCCGCCACAGCGGGGCATCAGGGTCGGTGTCGACGCCCGACGCCTCGCGAACGGTCGGCTGATAGTGCAGCCGACGACGGCGGGTGGGCTCAGTCATCGGGAGGAGTGGGGTTCACGATGCGAGGCTCGGCGCGCGGCTCGTCGGGTTCGGCGGGGAACAGTGGGGTCTCCGGATCTTCGACGTGCAGTTCGGCGTACGCGATGTCCGGGTCGTCGGCGAGGAGGGAACGAATGGCGGTATTCAGGACCGCGACGATCGGAACAGCCAAGAGCCCGCCGACGATTCCGGCGAGGACGATGCCCGTTGTAATGGCGAGAACGACTGCCAGCGGATGCAGGCGAACAGCGCGACCCAACAACAGCGGTTGCATCACGTGCGCTTCGAGCTGCATGACGCCGATGATGATGCCGAGGACGATCAGTGCCGTCAGGAAACCCTTCGTGACCAGAGCGACAAGCACCGCGAGAAAACCGGTCAGAAATGCACCGACGATCGGGATGAACGCGCCGATGAACACCAACGACGCCAGCGGCAGGGCTAGCGGCACCCCGAGGATCGCCAGGCCGGCACCGATACCGATCGCGTCGGCGGCTGCAACCGCGACTGTGGCCCGCACGTAACCGATCAGCGACCCGAAACCTGCAGAACCGGCGATCCGCACGCGACGACGAGCGTCGGTGGGAACGATCCGGGTGACGAACTGCCAGATCTGGTCGCCGCCGTAGAGGAAGAAGATGAGAGTGAACAGCGTCAGCAATGCCCCGGTGAAGATCTCGCCGATGACTGTCGCCGTGGTCAAGGCGCCGCTGGTCAGGGACTCACGATTGGATTGCACCGACTTGACGACCGAATCACCAGCCTGGCGGATCTGATCCTCGCTGAAGTGCAGCGGTCCGCTGGTGAGCCAGTTCTGAATCTGCGTGACGCTGGCCGTGAACTGGTCGGTGAGCTGGGGCAACCCGTCGATGAACTGCTCGACGACAAACGTCATGATTCCCGCGACCAGTCCGATCGAGGCAAGCAGAACGACGATGACGGCTGCCGAGCGAGGAACACCCCACACCTGTAGCCGATCGACAACCGGAATCAACAGAGCCGATGCCAGTAGAGCCAGCCCCACCGGGATGAGCACGGTCTCGAGGCGCAGAACCACATATCCGAGAACCAGTAGCCCGGCAAAGATCACGATGAGGCGCCACGACCATTCCGCCGCGACGCGCACGCCCGGGTGCACCGCCCGAGCGTCGGCGGAGATGGGTTTGTTCATCCTCGAAGCTCGCTCCGCACGCCCCCTGTTTGCGTTCACCTCGCGAGCCTAACCGGACCGGCCGACACAGGTGAGCGGACCAATAATCGGACGCGCGTACCAACACTTCGAGCTCTGCCAGCTAAATTGAACCCTGTGCGGGCCTCATACAGAGCAATAGCGGTGACCATCCGCAGCCGGTGGCCCCTCTATATGCTCTCCATGCTCGCAGCCAATCTGATCGGCGCGGTGCTGGTCTTTGCCTTCGTCCGGTACGGCGTGCCGATCCAGGAGTCCGATGCGATAGTTGCCGACCGTGTCCGCAACTTCGCAATCTTCGGCGTTTACCTGGCATTCGCCGGTGCCGTCAGCCTCACCGCGGCGGCAATGATGTTGAAATCGGTCATCCGTTGGCGGCTGCGCGGGGGTCCGCCGACGAGATCCGAGCAGATGGCCGCACTGCACGCGCCGCTTCGCCAGGCCATCGTCCACCTGGTGCTGTGGATTCTGGGCGGCATCATCTTCGTGTTCCTGACCATCACCGAGATGCCAGGACTCGCGATCGCGGTGATCGTGACGGTCTGTATGGCCGCGACCACGACCTTCGGGTTCACCTACATGCTCGGTGAGCGCATTTTGCGTCCGGTCGCCGCCCAGGCCTTGAGTGAGGGCGAATTCGATCGGACCATGGCGCCGGGCGTCGGAACCCGGCTGGCGATGACCTGGGGTCTCGGCACGCTGATGCCAGTCGCAGGCATCATCTTGCTGTGCTCGACGCAGCTCACGACCGATCTCGAGTTCTCCCCCGACTCACTCGCGTGGGCGATCCTGCTCATCTCGATCATGGCGATCGTGCAGGCCTTTGCACTGTCGATGCTGACGGCTACTCAGATCTCCGATCCGATCCGACAACTGCGACGCGCCATCGAGCGAGTGCAGCGCGGCGCCACCGACGTACGCGTCGAGGTGTTCGACGGCAGTGAGATCGGCCGGCTGCAGGTCGGCTTCAACCGCATGATGAAAGAGTCCGACGAGCGTCGCTTGCTGCGTGAGCTCTTCGGCCAGCACGTCGGCGAGGACGTGGCCCGCCGCGCGCTGAAGTTCGGTACCGAACTGGGCGGCGAAACTCGATTCGTGGCAGTTCTGTTCGTCGACATGGTCGGATCAACCGGTGCCGCGGCCGAGCGCCCGCCGGGCGAAGTGGTCGAGCTGCTCAACGAGTTCTTCCGTGTGGTCGTCGACGTCATCGATCGCCACCACGGTTTTGTCAACAAGTTCATGGGTGATGCGGCGCTCGCCATCTTCGGTGCACCACTCGATCGACCCGACGCTCCGACGGCAGCCCTCGCGGCGGCTCGCGAGCTGCGGTTCAAGCTCAACGACATCACCGGCCTGGACGTCGGTATCGGCGTGAGCGCGGGGCTCGCGGTCGCCGGCAACATCGGTGCTGCCGAACGTTTCGAGTACACCGTGATCGGCGATCCGGTCAACGAAGCATCACGGCTCACCGAGCTCGCGAAACTTCGGCCCAGCCGGGTGCTGGCGTCGACGAGCGCGCTGTATTTCGCCGACGAAGAGGAACAGGCCGAGTGGGAACTCGGCGAGCAAGTCCAACTGCGTGGGCGCCGACGACTGACGCATCTGGCGTGGCCGGAAAAGTATCCAGAGGTCGATCCGGATCAAATTGGTTAGGGTGAGTCGATGGCTCAGCCTGGAAACACCCCACGGCGACTGAGACGACCACGCTCGCCCGTGGCCGAGACCAGTCGGGCCAGAGGGCGCTTCTGGTGGCTGAAGTGGGTGCTCGGGATAGCGCTCATCGCCCTCCTGATAGTCGAAGGCGCATATCTCTGGCCCAGACTCAGTGAGGCCTGGCGGGTCCTGACCGAAATCCATTGGGGTTGGGTGGCCGCGTGCGTCGCGGCCCAACTCATTTCGTTAAGCGGATACGCGTCCGTTCAACAACGTCTGCTCAATGCCGCCGGTGTGGTTGCCGGTCACCTCAAGAACCTCTCGGTCATCTATGCCAGTACGGCAATGGCGCTGACGTTGCCTGCTGGCCAGGTCTTCTCCACTGCGTTCACGTACAAGCAGACTCGAAAGTGGGGCGCTACACCGGTTGTCGCATCCTGGCAGTTGGCGATGTGTGGTGTCATCGCTGCCGCGACGCTGGCACTACTCGGCGCTACCGGCGCAGCGGCGTTCGGCACCAAGGTCAGCCCGGTGACGCTGACGATTTCGCTCGTCGGCATGGCAGCACTGTTTCTGGCGTTGCGATACATAGCCCAGAATCCCGGCAGCATCGAGCGCATCGGGCACCGAGTTCTGGCGCTGTACAACCGTTCTCGCAATAACCCGACCGGGCGCGGTATGCACCGTTGGTCCGAAATCCTCAAGCAACTGGATTCGGTCGAGCTCAGCCGCACCGACTCGGTCATCGCATTCGGGTGGTCGGCCATCCATCGTGTCGCCGATGTCGCTTGTTTGGGTTTCGCATGCTGGGCGGTGGGCGCGGAACCCTCCTTCGCGGGGCTCCTGATTGCCTTTACCGCTGCCAAAGCAGTCGGCAGCATTCCGCTGCTTCCCGGCGGGCTGGGCTACGTGGACACCGCACTGATCACCGCGCTGACGATCGCCGGTGCCAGTGGACCGCAGGCAATTGCGGCATGGTTTGTATATCGGATGGTCAGCTTCATCATGGTCGCTGTCGCCGGTTGGATCGTCTTCTTGATCACGTTCCGTGCAACCCACCACGAAGATCTCGAGATGGACCTCGAGTTCGAACGTCGAGAACAACCCGGCGTCTAGCGTCGCAACGCTGCTGCCATGTCGTCGAGGTGGGCTCGGCTGATCCGTACCGCTGCCTCCGCGTCGCCGGCTTCGATGGCGTCCACCAACATTCGATGCTCGTCCGCATCCGGCTGACTGTGTGGATGCAGGTCCAGAACCGCGATCAACTCGATCAACGCGGCCCGCAGACGCGGCACAAAAGTCTCGAAGAGTTCCGACAGCACGGGATTGTGGGCCGCATCCACCACTGCCCGGTGGACGGCGATATCGGCGTCGACAAACGCTGCGTCTCCAGAGTGCGCGGCGGCAGTTCTACCGTCCAACGCCTGCCGCAGAGCCGCGACGTCAACGGCATCGCGGCGCTGCGCCGCCAGCCGAGCCGCTTCGATCTCGACCGCATTTCGCACCTCGACGACATGAAGAATCGCCTCGGCTTCGAGCACGCGCGGCCACTGATCCGGAGGCGTCGTACTCCGTAGGAAGACGCCGGCACCCTGTCTCGATTCGAGCATGCCGAGGCCCGCGAGGGTCCGCACCGCTTCCCTGATGGTGGACCGACCGATACCCAACTGCGCAGCCAAAGTGGTTTCACCTGGAAGTTTGGCGCCGACTTCCCATTCACCGCTCACGATCCGCGCTCGCAGCAACTCCGCAGCCTGGTCGGTGAGCAGCCGACGCTCGACGATCGGTGACACGTGAACTCCTCAGGTTGTCTGATAAGTGATTTCATTCTAGTGTAGCCCGCATGGCTACAGGAGCACTCCTTCTCGACTGCCGCGGCGGGGCCTGACAGACCGGCACCCCTCCGCGGGGTTTCGCCATGCCGGTCTCTCGACTCGACCGCAGGAGAAACCGAAGATGAGTACTACCCGCGCCAACCGCTGGAACAACCAGAAGCCGTCACCCATGCCGTCCGAGCGCTATCGCGCCGCGTGGGATCGCGTCGACATTCCGACCTTCGACCGAACGTGGCCGTCCAATCGCACCACCGCGGCGCCCCTGTGGGTGCCCGTCGATCTGCGTGACGGTAATCAAGCCCTCGCAGAACCGATGGACCCCGAACGCAAGCGCCGAATATTCGAACTGATGGTGGCGATCGGCTACAAGGAAATCGAGGTCGGCTATCCCTCTGCGAGCCAGACCGATTTCGATTTCGTTCGCGACCTGGTGCGGTTCGATCTCGTTCCCGACGACGTCACCATCGTCGTATTCACCGCCGCGCGTACGGATTTGATCGAACGGACGTACCAGTCGATCGAGGGACTGCCGAACGCGGTCGTCCACATGTACACCGCGACTGCGCCGACGTGGCGAAACGTGGTTCTCGGCAAAGAGCGAGAAGAGTTGCACGACATGATTTTCCGCGCGGCGCAGGACGTGGCCCGTGGCGGCGAAGGCCACGACGGGTGGCGATTCGAGTTCTCCCCCGAGGTCTTCAACCTCACCGAACCCGATTACATCCTGCAGGTCTGCAACAGCCTCACCGAACTCTGGGACGCCAGTCCCGATCGCCCGGTCATCCACAACCTGCCTGCCACAGTCGAAATCGCCACCCCCAACATCTATGCCGACCAGATCGAATACATGCACCAGAACCTGGCCCGACGCGATTCGGTGATTCTCTCGGTCCACCCGCACAACGACCGCGGCACCGGGGTTGCATGTGCCGAACTGGCAGTACTGGCCGGCGCGCAGCGCGTCGAGGGATGCCTGTTCGGCAACGGCGAGCGCACGGGCAACGTCGACCTGGTCACGCTGGGGCTGAATCTGCATGCACAGGGCGTCGATCCGGAAATCGACTTCTCCGACATCGACAAGATCCGTCGAACGGTGGAGTACTGCAACCGAATTCCCGTCCACGAGCGCCACCCGTACGGCGGAGATCTCGTGTACACGGCATTTTCCGGAACCCACCAGGATGCGATCAAGAAGGGCTTCGCCCATCACTACGAGAGTGCGGAGGCTGCCGGCGTCGATCCGGGATCGGCGCCGTGGGCAGTCCCCTATCTGCCGATCGACCCCGCCGACGTCGGCCGCGATTACCAGGCGGTGATTCGTGTGAACAGCCAGTCGGGCAAAGGCGGAATCGCTTATCTGTTGCAGACCGAGTACGGGGTCGAACTCCCCCGGCGCCTGCAAATCGACTTCGCCTCGCGGGTGCAGCTCGAAACCGACGACTCGGGCACCGAAATGACCGCCGACCAGCTGTGGAAACTGCTGCTGCGCGAGTACGGGTACAACGGAGGAGTGCGTCGGTACTCACTGGAACACACCGCCGACGGTGATCAGTTGTTCGTCGCCATTGATCGCGACGGACGCGAGGTCACCGCCGCCGCGAGTGCGTCCGGGCCGGTCGAGGCCTTGAGTAAAATCCTGACCGAACAGGGCTCGGCCGTCGAGGTCGTCTCGCTCACCCAGCATTCGCTGCCCCACAACCCGGAGTCTTCCGGTAGTGCGAATTCGGCAGTCACCATCGCAGAATGCGTGGTGAACGGCGAAGGGCGCTGGGGCATTGCGGTGCATCAGTCGGTGACAGCGTCGGCGCTTCACGCCGTCTATGCCGCAAGCACAAACACTGTGATGCAGCTCACATGATCTTGCGGAAGGATTTCCTGGGGTCCATAGTTGAAGCTACAAGAACTTGAACATTCAACTACTTATTCAGGAGCTTCCATGACCACCGCAACCTTGCCCACATTGACCGCCGGAACCTGGGTCATCGACACCGTCCACTCCACTGTCGGATTCTCGGTTCGCCACCTCATGGTTTCCAAGGTTCGTGGAACATTCGACGAGTTCTCGGGAACGATCACCGTCGCCGAAGACGGAACCCCCGCCGTCGAGGCCGAGATCTCCGTGGACTCCATCAACACCAAGAACGAGCAGCGCGACGGCCACATCAAGTCCGCTGACTTCTTCGACGTCGAGAAGTTCCCGAAGGCCACCTTCAAGTCCACCGCAGTGCGCTCCAAGGGCAGCGACTTCGTCCTCGCCGGCGACTTCACGCTCCACGGCGTCACCCGCGAGGTCGAGCTGAACCTCGAGTTCAACGGCGTCAACCCGGGCATGGGCCAGGGCCCCGTCGCCGGATTCGAAGCCACCACCGTCATCAACCGCAAGGACTTCGACATCTCCATCGAGATGCCCCTCGAAGGCGGCGGAGCAGTTGTCGGCGACAAGATCACGATCACCCTCGAGATCGAAGCCGGCCTCCAGGCCTAACAGCACTGTGCGCCTTTATTAACCGCCCGCGGTTAATAAAGGCGCACAGTCGTATGGTGTGAGCGTGAAGAAGTACGCACCATTCCTGCTGATCGACGCCATTCTTGTCATAATCTTCTGCGCGATAGGGCGCCGTACCCACGAAGAAGCCAATGCGCTCGCCGGTCTGGCGAAGACATCGTGGCCCTTCCTGACCGGCCTGGTGATCGGATGGGCTGCCACGTTCGCGCTGTACCGCGACAAGTTCAACGCCGTTCTCCTTCTTCCCACCGGCATTGTCGTTTGGCTCTCCACCGTCGTCGTCGGCATGATCCTGCGAGTGTTGAGCGGCCAGGGCACCCAGTTCAGCTTCATCGTCGTCGCGACGCTGGTCCTCGGCGCGTTCCTTCTCGGTTGGCGCGCACTCGCTCCGCTGGTAGCGAGGATCCGCACCAAGTCGTAACCAAACTCCACGGCTCGGAACCACCCGAAATGCTCGAGCACGTAGGACACTTTTCGAATGAGCAACACTACGGAGCCCGTCGAACGTAGCGAGAAAGAAGACCGGGGGTTCTTCGGCCAACCCTTTGCGCTGGCGAACCTGTTCGGCGTCGAGATGTGGGAGAGATTCTCCTTCTACGGGATGCAAGGCATCCTCATCTACTACCTGTACTACAGCGTCAGCGACGGCGGCCTCGGCATCAGTCAGGCGGCAGCGACCAGCATCGTCGGCGCATACGGCGGCACCGTCTATCTGTCGACGATTCTCGGCGCGTGGGTGGCGGACCGACTTCTCGGCTCCGAGCGCACGCTCTTCTACAGCGCTTCGCTGGTGATGGCCGGCCACATCGCCTTGTCGGTTCTTCCTGGCATGTGGGGTGTGGGTGTCGGCCTGGTCATGGTCGCCTTCGGCAGCGGCGGCTTGAAGGCCAATGCGACCTCTCTGGTCGGAGACCTATATTCCGAACAGGACAATCGCCGCGACGCCGGATTCTCCATCTTCTACATGGGCATCAACATCGGCGGTCTTGTCGGTCCACTGCTCACCGGAGCCGTCCAGGACGCCTGGGGATTCCACGCCGGTTTTGCTCTCGCCGCCGTCGGCATGGCTCTCGGCCTGATCCAGTACACGCTGGGTCGGAAGCATCTTCACGGAATCGGAGCCGAGCCCGGCAACCCGTTGCCCGCGGACAAGCGCGCGCTCTACATCGGGATCGGCATTGCCGCGATCGTCGTCGTCGCGGTCGCCTCGATCACCGGTTTGATCACCGCGGACAACATGTCCGACGTCGTTGTCGGACTCACGATCGTCGCGTCGGTCGGTTACTTCCTCCTCATGCTCACCAGCAAGAAGGTGACCAAGGTCGAACGCAGTCGAGTCTTTGCATTCATCCCGATGTTCATTGCGAGCGCGGCCTTCTGGTCGCTGTTTCAGCAGCAGTTCACCACCGTGCCGGTGATCTCCGACAAACTCCTGGACCGCAATCTCTTCGGTTGGGACTTCCCGCCGACGTGGGTGCAGTCGATCAATCCGGTGTTCATCATCATCTTTGCCGGTGTGTTTGCAGCGATGTGGACAAAACTCGGTGACCGTCAGCCGTCGTCGCCGATCAAGTTCGCGCTCGGTACCGGCACGATGGGTCTGGCGTTCCTGGCATTCATCCCGATCACCGGTGGCGGACCGAACAGTGCACCGCTCCTCGGCCTTGCCGGAGTGCTTCTGCTCTTCACCTTCGCGGAACTCTTCCTGTCCCCCGTCGGCCTTTCCCTTGCAACCAAACTCGCGCCCGAGCATTTCCACACCCAGATGGTGGCGTTGTTCTTCTTGTCCGTTGCATTGGGTTCTTCGATGGCGGGAACCTTGGCCGGTTACTTCGACATCGACGACAGTCGTCCGTTCTTCCTGATCATCGGTTTCTCGTCAATCGGAATCGGAGTGCTTCTTGCTCTTGCCTCACCCTGGATCAAGAAGCTGATGCAGGGCGTGAAGTAGGCGGTCTCACTTCACCCACAACCACAGAGCCAGCACGAATCCCGCTATCGCTACCGCCACTCGCAGTACCGATGGCGGGATTTTCTTGACTACGGGCGGGCCACACCAACCTCCGGCCAACGCTCCGAGCGCCATCGCCAACGCGGCCACCCAATGCACCTGTCCGGAGAAGGCGAAGATGAGTGCAGCCACAAGATTGGCAATGCCGAGAAAGAAGCTCTTCAGGATCGTTGCACGCCACACCGTTTCGGAAGTGAGGATGAGCGTCGCGGCCAGGAAGATGACGCCGGCACCGGCACCGAAATAGCCGCCGTAGACCGCGACGGCAAACAGTGCGGCCGAGTAGATTCCGGGACGGTCACCGCCGCCGGACAACTCACGAATCTTCGGTTGCAGTAGCAACGCGAGCGAGGCGAACACAACCATTGCCGGCACGACGGATTCGAACGAACCTTCCGGTGCCAGCCACAGAATCAGGGCACCGATGATGCCACCGGCAGCCGAATAGAGAGACCAGCGAACAAGTTTCGGACCCGTGTCGGCAACTTCACGGGACGAGTTCGCCAATGCGCCGACGCCCACGGCCACCAACGCGACGGTATTGGTCATGTTCGCGCTGACCGGCGAGAGCCCGACGCTCAGCAGCGCCGGATACGAAACGATCGACGCGAGACCGGTGACAAAACCGACTAGACCGCTGAAGAATCCCGCTACGACGAGGAAAAGGAAATCGAGCAGGTTCACGAACCAGGAATCTACCCGCGGTGCCTGGTACTACTTGTCGGCAGGCTTGCCGAGTTCTTGGAAGAGCTTGTCCGTCATCTGCATTGCTCGATCGCCGCCGTCGGCGTCTGCGACGAACACTGCAAACGCGAAGTCTCCGCGCGATCCGTAGAACCAGCGATCGTCACCGCTCGCTGCACCGGCCGCCATCATGTCCGGGTACCCGGCCAGTCCGCCGGCCCCTCGCATCGCGTCGCGCAGACGATTGTTCACGTCGCCGGGCAATGCCGTCGGTGTGACGTCGGCGGTAGCCGGTTGTCCGAAGACCATCATCGGCAGCGGGGCACTGCCGCGGGCGATCGATGCCGCGAGCATCGCCATTCCGAACGGTGTCACTGTCGGCGCGTCCGCGTCGTTGGACGTCTTGTTGGCCATGACGTTGTTCATCGCCTGGTCCACGCCGGGGCGGTTCGCGGCAAGTACTGCCGTCTGCTGATCGAGTCCCTGAATGTGGAAGCCGTTGCCGAGCCCGAGTTGCTGCCCGGTGTCGGCCAACTGTTCGGGTGACACAGATCCGGGGTCGACGCCGTTCTGCATCGACGATGCGAGGCGAACCAGATCGAGGGCGCCGCCGGCCGGGCGCAACCCGGTGAATGCGATCGGGCCCTGTTCGATGGCCTGATTGTTCTGTGCTGCAGCCAGAATGGCGCCGTCCGACGGGCGGATCGCGACGATGGCGGCGGGAGTACCTGCACTGACGACGGCTTCGATCGCAGCGAGTTGAGCGTGCGAGTCGAGGGTTGCGGCGACGTCGGGGCCGGGAGGTCCTTGGAAGCCGGCTTGCTTGATCGGGAATCCGTTGGACTCCACCAGGTTGACCGCCCAACCGGCGGTGGCGTCGCGATTGGCCTGCCACACGGTCCGAAGCGGGTCCAGGAGCGGCGAGTTGATACGACGATCGGAGGCGATCAGCTTGGGTGTCTTGACCACGACGACGCCGGGGATTGCAAAATCGCTTTCCAGGTACGCGTAGTCGGGATCGCGGAGCAGTACGGCGGTGACGGGCTTGCCCGGGTTGGCCGCGAGGTCGGCCAGCATCGACTCCGAGGTCACCAACGGTGCGACGGGTTCGAGAACTGCGGCGAGGCGACGAGTGGTGTCGACGGGGTCCGGCATGGTCGTCGGGTCGAGAGTGATCGCGTTGATGGTCTGCTCGTTCATGAGCAGGGTGCCCGTGCTGTCGACGACCTTCGGCGGCGCTGCGTCGGTGCGGGTGTACGAGACGGTGCGCCCGTTACCGAGGTCGGGAACCAGGACTGACGGGTCCCAGGACACCCGCCAGCCGACGGAAAGATCGCGAACCTCGCCCTGCGACTGGTAGCTCCAGTCCTTGCCTTCGCCGAAGTTCCAGGACGCGTCGAGGGTGAAGAGTCCGGAGTCGCTACCCAGATCCATGACCTGAGCGACGTCGAAGTCGGTGGACTTGGCAGCCAGTCCGTCGAACATCTGCTGGATCGAGGGCCGGGCCGCGTTGGGGTACGACGTGAGCGCCGCTGCAGCTTCGGCGTCGTGGTTGTTCAGGGCGGTGACGAAGTCTTCCACCACCGAAGCGGCGTCGGTTTTCTTCTCCCCACCGATGACACATGACGCGAGCGCCACTGTCAGAACGACAGCAGTTATCGAAGCAACGACATATTTTCCACGACGGTTGTGCTGTCCTCCGGGCCCCATGCATGTAACTCTTTACTTCTGTCACACGAGTAACAAGCACGGGATGCCTACGAACGTGTCACGGTTGAGCTACGACGGCGTGATCCAACTGCAACGGAAAACAGGTTTCAGCGCAGAAAAGTACCCGCTACCTGCACCGCAGGCGAAGAGCTGTCGGCGCCGGCAATGAACACCGCAAATGCGAGATCTCCCTTGATTCCGACAAACCACCCGTGTGCTGGACCACCTTCGGTTTCGGCCGTACCGGTCTTGCCCAGAAGCCCCGGAATGTCCTGCAGCGACGTTGCCGTACCGCCTGTGACGGTCTCGCGCATCATCACCCGCAACTGTTCGGTCACCTCGGTGGGAGCCGGTGCAACGGTCTGATCTGCCACGCCGGGCTGTCCCTTGACCAACATCGGCGCGGGTGTCGTCCCGTTGGCGATCGAGGCCGCCACCAGAGCCATCCCGAAAGGCGTGGCGGTCACCGTGCCCTGTCCGATCGCGGACTCGACGCGTTCGGCGGGCGTGTTCGCGTCGGGGACGTTGCCCGTCACCGTCGTGAGGCCCGGGGTGACGTAGTCGACGCCAAGCCCGAACTGCAGCGCCGCGTTGTGCAGAGCATCGGCAGGCAGACCGACGGCCATCCTGGCCATGGTGGTGTTGCACGACTTCGCGAACGCGGTGTGCAGCGGAACCGATCCGAGGTCGAACTCGTCGTCGTTGGGGATCTGACGGCCCTCGATGTTCTCGGTACCCGGGCACGCCAGAACGGTGTCCGGTGTAGCGACGCCGGCTTGCAGCGCCGCGGAGGTCGTCACGGTCTTGAACGTGGACCCCGGCGGGTACAGGCCGGTCAACGCAATGGGGCCCTGTGCGTCGGCGGGGGCATTCTGGGCCACCGCCAACACCGCTCCGGTCGACGGCTGTAGCGCTACGATCGCCGCCTGTTGCGTCACCCCGGCGAGCGCGTTCTCGGCCGCGAGTTGCAGTGGTCGGTCAATGGTGGTCGCGATGTTCGGAGCAACCGGCCCGTCTTGGCCGGCGACGGTGGTGACGGTTCCGTTCTGCTTCACCTGCTGCACCGCCCAGCCTGCGGATTTGTCCTGCCCCTCCTGCCACAGATCGGACAGCCCACTGAACGTCGGCGACGCCAAAGTTTTGTCCACCGAGAGCAACCGCGCTTGCGGCGCCAAGCTCACTCCGGGAATCGCCGCCAACCGCTCCTCGATCGGTGCAAGATCCTCGGCACGCAAAGTGATTGCGGTGACCCGCTTCCCGCTCGCCGACGCAAGGTCGCCGCTGAGCGATGTCGCCGTGATCGTCGGCGCGACGGGCGAGAGCAGGGCGGCCACGGCTGCCGTGTCCACCGGAGGAACCGCAGCGGAATCCAGATTGACCAGCGTCACCACCTGCTGCTCCATGATCGGCTGACCCGCCGCGTCCAGCACGGACGGCGGCGCACCGGTCGTGGGCGTGTAGCGCAGAGTGGTCGACGAGGTCAGGTCCGGGGCCAGCAGCGCCGGGTCCCACTGGATCAGCCAGTTGTCCCCGCTTTTCGACGCGTTTCCCTGCGTCGAGTAGTTCCAGTCCTGACCTTCACCGAACTTCCACGCCGCATCGAGTGTGAACGTCCCCGCAGAATCACCGGACTCGGTGGCGTCGGAGACGGTGAATGTTCCCTCGTCCTTGCCCAGCCCGTCGATCAGAGCCGAAATCGCAGTCGAGGCCGCTGCCGGATCGGTGGTCAGGGCTGCCGCCGCTTGCACGTCATCCGACGTGAGCGCGGAGGCGAACTCCTCTGCCACTGATTTCGGCTGGTCAGGGCCAGAACTGCAGGCAACTACCGATCCTGCGGCCAATACCCCCAAAGCCACGGCGGCCACGGGACGACGGAAAGTTCGGAAGCTCTGACGAGCGTGTGAAAGGCGCACGACTCCGATCATGCCCGAATTTGTGGCGCCGGTTCGACTATCGGTGTAATCATGTAATCAGTGCAATAAACGCACGTCATGCTCCACCAGCTTTCCGAGGAGAACGCCATGAAGAACTCACAAAGCTCCGGCGACCGCAGGTTCGGCCGTCCCGGAGGTTGGCAACAGGCATCGGTCCCGGACGCGAGTGATGCGTCCGACTGGTTTGCCGGTCGACTTCCAGATGACTGGTTCACCGGGACCGCCGACGTCCAGGTCGACCGCGAAGAAATCGTCGTGATCGGTGAACTCCCGGCAGTCGACGGTGGCGAGGCCGCCGCGGACGGAAGGATCTCGCGCTTTCGTGAAACCACGCGCGCCGACCGGATGCGCATCGCCGACGAGGCCGAGGCTCGCTACGGACGCAAGGTCGCCTGGGGTGTACGCCTGGACGAAAAGACCGTCCTGTTCACACATCTCGCAGTTCCGGTGATGACACGACTACGTCAGCCCGAACGCAAGGTTCTCGACACCTTGGTGGACGCGGGAGTTGCTCGCTCGCGAGCGGACGCTCTCATGTGGACAGTCCGGTTGGCGGGCAAGCACAGCGAACAATGGCTCACGGAACTCCGAGAAGCAATGTCGAAGGTCGACGATCTTCGGTCCGAAGGCCCGAAAATCTGAGGACCAGAAAATCTCAGCACCGAACACTGACGAGACCGACAGCACAAAATAATTCGATTGCAGGGGACCACTCGAGTGTTCTAACCTGGAACACGAATCATTCCCGACAGAACAGGAAACGGGCCGTTGCTCCTCTAGAGGTTCATCACGCGAAGGCACTCGCACCCATCAGCAATTGCTGAGCCGGGCGCACAGTCCAAGCACCCTCTGGAGTACTCATGACCCAATCCCATCCTTCTCTGTCGCTCTCGGATCTCACCTTCATCTGGCCGGACGGCGAATCAGTCTTTTCCCGCACTAATTTTGTATTCCCCAGTGGCCGTGTCGGTCTCGTGGGACTTAACGGATCGGGAAAGTCGACTCTGCTGCGATTGATCGCGGGAGAGCTCTCACCGGAATCCGGATCAGTAACCGCTTCCGGCGAGGTCGGCTACCTCCGCCAAGACATCACACTCGATCCGAGTGTTCGGGTGGACGGCATCCTCGGTATCCACGAACTACGAAACGCATTGCACCGCATCGAAACCGGTGACGGATCCGAGTCCGACTTTGCACTCGTGGACAACAACTGGGATATCGAGGAGAGCGCTCTCTCCACCTTGCATCGACTCGGCCTCGCGAAGGTAGTTCCGGATACGGCGGCACTGAGCCGAACCGTGGGCACCCTCTCCGGCGGAGAGACCGTCCTACTCGGCCTGACCGCAACGCTGCTGAAGAATCCGCAGGTGCTGCTCCTCGACGAGCCGACCAACAACCTGGACCGCGACGCTCGATCACGAGTTCATGCTGCAGTCCAACAGTTTCCGGGAACCGTACTGATCGTCAGCCACGACCGGGAACTGCTCGACACCTCGGAGTACACGGTCGAACTACGTCGGGGGGATCTACGCGTGTTCGGCGGCAACTACTCGCACTACCAGGAGGTCGTGACCGCTGAGCAGGAAAACGCACTCGCCACTGTTCGCGACGCCAAGGCCGATCTGGCGAAGCAGAGCCGCGAGCTGATCGACGCTCGAACAAAACTGGACCGACGTAAGCGCTATGGGCAGAAGATGTTCGAGAACAAGCGGGTGCCACTGATTATCGCGCAGGAACGAAAACGCCAAGCCCAAGTTTCGGCCGGAAAGCTGGCCCTCAACCATATCGGGAAGGTGGACGAGGCCAAGTCCGCCCTGTCGGAGGCAGAGGAACTCCTTCGAGACGATCGCGAGATTCGCCTGGACCTTCCTGCTACGGAGGTTCATCCGGGGCAGCAGGTTGCGCGGCTCGCCGAGGTGACGTTGCGGAGCGGCCAAGGGGTATCGCTCCAGATCACCGGGCCGGAGCGGATTGCGCTACTGGGACGCAACGGAATCGGCAAGACAACGTTGCTCGATGCACTCGCTGCGTCGACTCCGTTCGTAGCCTCTCGTGCGCTCCCCCAACGTCTCGACGTGTTCGACGAGAATCTCTCGGTGGCGGACAACGTCGCTTTGGCCGCGCCACACGCGACAGCCGAGGAAATTCGTGGGCAGTTGGCACGGTTCCTTTTCCGGGGAACGGATTCCGACGTGTTGGCTTCTGCGCTCTCCGGCGGTGAACGATTGCGCGCGGCGTTAGCGACGATCCTTCTGGCCGAACCCGCGCCCCAGCTGCTTCTTCTCGACGAGCCGACAAACAACCTGGACCTACCGAGTCTCGCTCACCTCACGCAGGCACTTTCCGATTTCCGCGGTGCCATGGTGGTGGTGAGTCACGATCTGCCGTTCCTGCGCGACATCGGCATAACGCGGTGGATCAGCATGGACGAGAATGGTATTCAGGACATCGATCCCGAGTAGGCCGACGGTTGACGCTATCGGTGCGAGACGGTCTGGCCTTACTGTGGGGCGATGTGCCTTCACCTCGACGCAACCGCCGCGCTGTCGATCGCAGGTTGGGTTCGCGGAGAACCTACTCGATCGGCCTCTGCCCCAGTTCCGCAACCGCTGGTCAGCGTTTGTGATCAACTCATCGTGTGGGCGAGTTCGTTCTCCGTACTTGCCAGTTCCGACGACCAGGTGTGGTTTCTCTCGGCGGAGAACTATGCCGGTGGAGTCGGCGTCAGTGATGAGGCGTTTCCTTGGAATGCGTTCCGGCACGAGAGCCTGGCGGTCGCTTCCGGGCCGGCTGAGCGCGCGGCGATCAACGCCTTCTGGTCCACTCACCTCCCGATTCTGCTGTCGGTACGCAATGGGTACGAGTACCTGGCGCTCACACCGGACGGTCAGGTTGTCCGTGGAGGAGAGCCTGAGTTCGAGGAGGTCACCGTCGTTGCCACTGATTTCGAGGCTCTGCTTCGGGGCATAGCCGCAGGCGTCAGCACGGCAGACCCCTTCACCGATGCATTGCTTGGAACAGTGGGTACTGCCCGGCCGGGCAGTGACCGGTAGCTCTGAGGGAGGCCGAGTTGATTGCTCGACTGGTCGTGAAAGTTCACGGCATCCGTCGGAATGGCTCCGGACGACTACTCGAGTTCGTGTGCGCAGTAGCTGGCACCCATACTGGACGGGTGTTGCACGACGTGAGAAATCCGGTGGACGGTGCGCGGATCGCCTATCAGATCGTGGGCGATGGCCCACCCCTGTTGATGGTGCACGGCACAGCGTTGTCGCGCTCCATCTGGCGTGGCTTCGGGTACGTCAAGGCGCTCCAGGAACAGTATCGTCTGATCCTCGTCGACATGCGGGGTCACGGACGCAGTGACAAACCACACGACTCCGATTCGTATGCAATGGATCTGGTGGTCGGCGATCTCCTGGAGATCCTCGACACGGAGTCTCCGTTCGAACCGGCGCACGTCCTCGGATACTCGTTCGGCGGGCGCTCGGTGATGTCGCTGACTGTCGAGCACTCCGAACGGGTGCGATCGCTGACCGTCGGGGGCGGTAGTAGCCGGCCGATGACGGGGGCGTTCGACGCATTGTTCTTCCCAGGCTGCATCGACGCACTCGAAAGCGGCGGTATCGAGGGGTTTCTGAGCGGTTGGGGCGCGAGGCGCGGCAAACCGGTGGATCCACAGACTGCGACTGCCTTTCGAATCAACGATGCCCTCGCACTCGCGGCCTACATGCGCCGGGCCGAGAAGGAGCAGGGCATCGACGACGCCGTGCTTCAACGGATCACCACACCGGCGTTGTTGTTCGTCGGATCGAGAGATCGCGAGCGCCTGCCGGATACCGAGCATCTCGCGTCGCTGATCCCGGACAGTGCCTTGACTGTGATCGAGGGGGCTGATCACGCGAGCGCAGTCGCGGACTCCGAAGCTGTGCTGCGTGCGCTCGTTCCGTTCCTGAGCCGACAGTAGTCCGCCTTCATCCGCTCACTACTGCGGTGTGAGCACTCTCGACTCGAACGCGGTCACCGGTGGTTGCCGCAAGTCCAAGCGTCGCAGCAACTGGGCATTCGCGGCAACGACCACAGTGGATACCGACATCAGGATTGCTCCGACCTCCATCGGCAGCACAAACCCGACGGGCGCCAGTACTCCCGCAGCGAGGGGAACCGAGATCGCGTTGTATCCCGCTGCCCACCAGAGGTTCTGAACCATCTTGCGGTAGGTGGCGCGGGACAGCTCGATGACCGAGCTCACCGAACGCGGATCATCGCTGGCCAGAACAACTCCCGCCGACGCGATCGCCACGTCGGTTCCGGCACCGATCGCGATACCCACATCCGCCTGGGCGAGTGCCGGCGCATCGTTGACCCCGTCACCGACCATCGCCACGCGGTGGCCCGCAGCCTGAAGCCGAGATACCTGCGCTCCCTTGTCCTGAGGAAGCACCTCGGCGAAGACCTCGTCAATTCCGAGTCTGCGGGCGACCGAATGAGCCACGGCCTCCGCGTCTCCGGTGACCATGGCCACGCGAACACCGCGAGCGTGGAGGGCGTCGACGGCCAATGCTGATTCCGGGCGAATCTCGTCGGCCAATGCCAATGCGCCGATTACCTTCTCGTCACGCACTACATGCAGGACCGTCGACCCGTCACTGAGCCACTCTTCGGTCCCCGGGATCGCTGTGGCCCCGACCGATCTCAACATCCCCGGTCCGCCGACACCGACGCGTGCGCCGCCGACGTCCGCAGCAACCCCGATTCCGTTGTGCGCCTGAAAGTCGGAACCCGAAGTGAATTCGAGCGACAACTCCCGCGCTGCTGCGACGACGGCCCGCCCGAGTGGATGTTCGCTGTCGAATTCGACGGCAGCTGCTGCGCTGAGAACTTCGTCGTCGGAGTACCCGTCGACGCCGCGCACACCGACCACTGCGGGCTCCCCCTTGGTGAGAGTGCCGGTCTTGTCGAAGAGAACGGTGTCTACGTTGCGCATCGCCTCGAGGGCCATGCGGTCGGTGATCAGAATCCCAGCCCGAGCTGCTCGTTCCGTCGCGATGGAGACGACCAGCGGAATCGCCAACCCGAGCGCGTGCGGGCAGGCGATCACCAGAACGGTGATCGTCCGGGTGACTGCGCTCTCCGGTGTGCCCCAGATACTCCAGGCGATCGCGGTCAGCACTGCCGCGCCCAGTGCGTACCAGAACAGCAGAGCAGCGGCCTTGTCCGCCAACACCTGAGCACGACTCGACGAGTTCTGCGCCTGTTCGACCAGGCGCCGAATACCGGCGAGCGCGGTGTCTTCTCCCACAGCGGTGACTCGAAGCCGAAGTGCCGAGTCGGTGGCTACGGTGCCGGCCACCACCTGATCTCCGACAGTCCGGCGGACGGTCTTCGACTCGCCCGTGATCATGGATTCGTCCATGTCGGCACTGCCCTCGACGACCGTTCCGTCCGAGGGAACGCGGGCGCCGGGACGAACTATCACCAGGTCGCCGGTGGCCAGAGCTGCGGTGGGCACGGTTTCCACCGACTCCCCCACCACCCGTTCGGCCTCGTCGGGCAGCAAAGCGGCAAGCGAATCCAAGGCGCTCGATGTCTGACTGAGCGAACGCATCTCGATCCAGTGACCCAACAACATGATCACGATCAGAAGCGCGAGCTCCCACCAGAAATCAAGAGTGTGATCCACCCAGTGCAGACTTGCAGCCCAAGAAGCGAAGAAGGCAACGGTGATGGCAAGTGCAATCAGAAGCATCATTCCGGGTTGCCGAGAACGTATTTCGGCGACAGCGCCGGTGAGGAACGGCTTGCCTCCCCAGAAGTACATCACGGTGCCGAGTACCGGTGAGATCCATTCCACCAGAGAGTTTTCCGGCAATGTGTACCCGACCAGATCAGCGAACATCGCATCTGCCGCAACAACCGGAACTGCGATTACCAGCATGACTGCGAACAACGTCCGGAACTGTGCGACATGATCCGCGTGACCACCGTGCGCACCGTGCTCCATCTGGCTGTGGTCCATCGCGCTATGGTCCGTCTCGCTATGGTCCATCTGACTGTGATCCATGTGGCGGTCATCCCCTCGCGTGTGATTCCGGCACTGCAGCGGTCAAACCATCAGCCTCGAACGTATGCCCGACTCGGCCACCGAGCAAGGTCACGCGGCCGAGGTCAACCGTTCATTTCTCCTTCAACATCGCTTGCATCTGAGTGATTTCCGCCTGCTGACCGGCAGTGATCGCTTCTGCCATCTTTTCCGCCGATGGATCGAGCCCGTTGTCGAGTTCGGTCTGGGACATGGTGATGGCACCCTTGTGGTGCTCGATCATCATCGTCAGCCACAACTTGTCGAACTCCGCGCCACTGGCGTCGGTGAGGGCGGTCATGTCGTCGGCCGACATCATGCCCGGCATCTCGGCCATCCCGACGCCGTGTCCCGCATGCGCCGAATCATCCATGCCCTCCATCGAACTCGACGAAGGATCGGGGCGTCCCCACTTCGTCAGCAATTCCGTCATCTGAGCCATTTCCGGGCCTTGCGCTGCCTCTATCTGCGCTGCAAGAGAGAGAAGTTCGGCATTGTCGGTTCGACCGTCGACCATTCTGGCCATGTCCAATGCCTGCGCGTGATGCGGGTACATCCCTTCGAGAAACTCGATGTCGGCAGCATTGACACCCGCAGGAATCTCCGACTGTGCTGCGACGCTGGTTGTTTCGGAAGAATGGTTGACGCTCTCCCCGGAGTTGTCCGAGCATCCGGCAATCAACAGTGCTGCCGCTGCCACAACCGGTACGAACCGTGCGGCGCTCTTCCTGACCGTCAAAGACATGTTTCACTCCCGAAAATTGATTCTGTTCGATATGCACTGCACCACAATTGATTTGACAACAATGCTGCACATGCACAGTTGTGACGTTACCGGCGAAAATCCGCCTCGAAGCCCGATAACCGGCCCAAACAGGCTTCCTTCATCGAATCTTCACAGTCGAGCGGAAACCACCACACGACAGCAATGCAGACACACAGTCGACTAACCTCGGTTTGATGAGCGCCGAACTACGACCTGGTGAGGAACCGGGGCGTGTACTCGTCGTCGACGACGAGACTGCCCTCGCGAAGGTTGTCGCCAACTATCTGACACGCGAAGGATTCACCGTGCGCCTCGCCCACGACGGGCCGAGCGCAGTACGTTCGGTGCGCGAATTCGAGCCCGCGCTGATCGTGCTCGATCTGATGCTCCCGGGCTTCGACGGCATGGAAGTCTGCCGACGAATCCGCACCTTCTCGGACGCGTACATCCTGATGCTCTCCGCCCGCGGTGAAGAGTCGGACAAAGTGACGGGTCTGGCGGCCGGCGCGGATGACTACGTGGTCAAACCCTTCGGCCCCCGCGAGTTGGTTGCGCGAGTGAAAGCTCTGCTCAGACGGCCACGCGCGTCGAGTTTGCTGCCGAAAGTGCTGCCAACGCCTCCCGGACTCGACATCGACGTCCTGGCGCGCACGGTCCGTGTCGACGACAACCTGGTCGATCTGACCCCCACCGAGTTCACCCTGTTGTCCGCGCTCGCATCCCGACCCGACGCGGCCTGGAGTCGGGCCGATATCATCGCCTCGGTGTGGGGGTCGTCCTGGTTCGGGGACCAGCACATCGTCGACGTCCATGTCCGTGCATTACGCCGCAAACTCGGCGACGACGCGACCGATCCGCGGTTCATCAGAACCGTCAGGGGCGTCGGATACTCCCTGAGGTCGTCATGAACACGGTCGTCATGAACGCGGTCGTCATGAAAAGACTCGGGCTACGCGGAAAACTACTGCTCGCGCAGCTCGCCGTCCTGTTCGTCGCCTGCCTCGTCATCGCCGCCGTTGCCATCGCCGTCGCTGCCCCGCTCTTTCACAACCACCTCATGATGGCCGGCATCGAAGACTCGAATGTCCGTACCCACACCGAAGAAGCATTCGCTCAGACCATGACCATTGCACTGTTGTGCGGGATCGCGGTCGCGCTGGTGGGCGCAGGCATCGCCGCGGTCTACATCGTCCGACGCGTCACGGCACCGATCACCATGCTGGCAGAGGCGGCGCAAAGCGTCGCCGACGGGAACTTCGACGTGACTATCGGCAGGTCCGACGTAGATGCCGATTTCACGCGTCTCGAAACGGCATTCGCCGACATGGCTGCACGCCTTGATCATTCGGATCGGGTCCGCAAACGACTGCTTGCCGACCTTGCCCACGAATTGCGCACTCCGGTATCGACTTTGGCTGCGTACGTGGACGGTATCGAGGACGGAGTTGTGCCGACAGATCCTTCGTCGTGGTCGGTGATGCGCGATCAACTCGAACGTCTGCGTCGGCTGTCGTGCGATCTGGCGGACGTCTCCGCTGCCGACGAACACGCTCTCGAACTCGATCGCCGGACCGAGAATCTCGACGACGTCGTCTGCAGCGCAACGGCAGCGGCAGGGCCACGTTTTGCCGATCGTGGAGTCGAATTGACAACCGCCCTGCCTCCGCAACCGGTCACGGCCGAGGTCGATCGCCAACGAATCGAACAGATCCTCGCCAACCTGCTCGAAAACGCGTTGCGGCACACTCCAACCGGAGGTTCGGTGAAGGTGACACTCGCACGGGAAGGTGATCACCTCACGGTGTCCGTCACCGATACCGGTGACGGAATTCCCGCAGACCAACTCGAATCCGTCTTCGACCGTTTCCATCGCGGTGATCGATCCGACGGCTCCGGTTTGGGACTGACCATTGCGAGGAGCCTCGCGCTGGCGCATGGCGGCAACCTGACGGCCCGCCGCAACGAGCAGCCGCTCGGCAGCACGCTCGTCCTCACTGTGCCGATGGGACTCAGGCAGCTGCCTTGAACGGATCGTGTTCGGCGATCAACTTCTCGAGTCGAGCCTCGTCCACTCGAACCCTGACGGTAGACGCCTCCTGCTGATCACGAATCACCTTGGCCAACGTGAACGTACTGGTGACCAAGAACAGCAAGGACATTCCGAGAAATCCGCGTTGCCACGCATCGATCGGAAGATACGCAATTCCGAGGAGGGTGCCGACAAAACTGACGGCAAAGGCTATTCCGGCCTGCAGATAGAAGGCGGCAGTGGTCTTCGAAGGTGTTGTCGGTGTGCTCATGCTTCGAAGTCTGCTCGCCCATCCCGGCACTCGGATGCGTAGTCCTACTCGAGTGCGCACGGTACTTCCCCGGCAAAAATCAGATGCCGTTACCCATCCTGGTGGATAGTCTCGGTCCGGTATCCGGAGTTGTTCCAGAACAGTTGTTGTTCGACAACAGTCAGACGACAGGAGTGATCGATGACCCGCAGACATATCGCCATGGTGAGCATTCCGGCACCTGGCCACGTCAATCCGAGCCTGGCGATCATCGCGCGTCTCGCCGCCGCCGGTCACCGCGTCACCTACGCCAACGACGAGTCGATGCGCGAGGTCATCGAGGCGACCGGGGCCGAATTCGCACCCTACGTCTCCACGCTGCCCAGCCTCGTTCCTTCCCATGACGGCGCCGAACCGGAGAAGAGTTGGGATGGGGATCTGATCGATCAGTTGACGATTTTCCAGGACGACTACGAGGCGATGCTGCCGCAGCTGCGCCAAATCTACGACGACGACCGTCCCGACCTCTTTCTCTACGACATCGCCGGGATCCCCGCGCGAATACTGGCTCAGCAGTGGAACGTTCCCATCATCCAGTTGTCGCCGACGTATGTTGCCTGGGACGGCTACGAAGACGACGCCGCACCGATGTACGACGAGATTCGTTCCGATCCGAGAGGCGTCGATCTACTCGATCGGGAGGCCCGGTTCTTCCGCGCCGAAGGCGTCGAGGTCGATCCGCGTGAGTTCACCGGTCGCCCACCCCGTGCAATCGTGCTGATCGCAGAATCGATGCAGCCCAACGCCGATCGAGTGAACCGCGACGTCTACACGTTTGTCGGCCCCGCACTCGAACCGAGCAACCAACCCTGGGTGAACCCGGATCCCGAACGCAAGCTTGTGTTGATTTCGCTGGGTTCAGCCTTCACCGATCATCCGGATTTCTATCGCACCTGCGTCGAGGCTTTCGGCCCGATGGACGGCTGGCACGTCGTCCTCCAGATCGGAAAGCAGGTGCAGATCTCGGATCTCGGACCACTACCCGACAACGTCGAAATACACCGCTGGGTACCGCAGTTCGCGATTCTGCAGCAGGCCGACGCGTTCGTGACCCACGCGGGTATGGGCGGATCCAGCGAGGGACTCGTGACCGGCACGCCCATGATCGCGGTGCCGCAAGCCGTCGATCAGTTCGGCAACGCCGACTCACTCGTCGACGCCGGTGTCGCAGTACGCGTCGACGGCGCCACCGTCACGGCAGTAGAGCTTCGAGAGGCGCTGACTCGGGTGAGCTCGGACGAGTTCCGCCGACGCAGTGCAGAGTTGGCAAAAGAACTCGCAGCGGCGGGCGGTGTATCTCGTGCCGTCGAGTTGATCGAGGCCGCCCTGCCAGACAGCGGGCGGCGGTAGTGGTGGCTACCAGTGCCAGGCGTCGCCGCCCACGTTCTTGATGGTTCGCTGCAGAACCGTGATGGTGGTGACGAATTCTTCTTCGCTGATTCCCTGCATCCGCTCTTCCTGCAGCATCTGCTGTACCCGCGCGGCGCGATCGAACTGCTGGGAGCCCGCATCAGTAGGGAGAAGGACAGACTCGTCTTCACGCGCCCAGCCCAGGTCGAGAGCAGAGTCGACGGCCGCGTCGATCACGTCGGTTGATTCGTTCGGACCGATCGTTCGCAGGAGGACAGCTCGCTCCACCCCTTCAGGGTGCAGCGAAAGTTGGTGCAGGACCCACCACCCCGGCTGGGTCACGCCGATTGCTTCGAGCGCTCCGCGCGTGCGCGCGCGAATCGCTTCACCGGCGCGCGCTGTCCAGAATCCGATCGGCTGATTGGCCGGTGGCTGCATCGCTTGTTTGTTCATGGACACGACGATAAAACCTCAACGGAAGTTCAGGTCAACCACCAGCGAGGTGAAGTTCTACATATGTTGTGTGATTGCTCGGCCGATGATGCGGGCGGCGTCGGGGAACTCACCCGGGTTCGGTCCGGCGTAGTTGAGCCGCAAGAACTTTCCGGTCGGTTCTGCCGGGAACCAATCGTCACCGGCCCCGACGATGACGCCGGCCGACCGGCAGTCCTGCACGACACGTTCGAGATTCGTGGTGTCCGGGAGCCGAAGCCAGAGGTTGAGTCCGCCTTGCGGTACAGCGTCGAGGTGAGCGTCCGGCGCATGCTCGCGCAGACTCGACACGAGCAGGTCGCGTCTGGCCTCGAGTTGGTGACGAAGCCGGCGCAAGTGCGTGCGCCAGGCCGGCTGGGTCACGACGTCGAGCGCTACCGCTTGCAGCATCCCACTGACATACATCGAATCTGCCTGTGTATCAGCAAGAATCCGCTCGTAGGCCGGGCCTCGGGCGATCAATCCGGCAACTCGCACCGATGGCGACACGCTCTTGGTCAGTGCACGAAGGTAGACGACGTGTCCGCTGTCGTCGCGTGCAGCGATGGGGCTGGGATCTGCGGTGATTCCGAAGTCGAGCGCCGAACTGTCCTCGATGAGGAAGGCGCCGTGCCGACGGACGGTGTCGAGAACCTTGTCAGCCAACGACGGCGACCACAGCGCTCCCGTCGGGCTCGCGAAGCTCGGTTGTGCGTAGAACGCACGGGCACCGGTCTGTTCGAATGCACGCGAAAGCTCTTCGGGATCAGGACCGTTGGCACCACTGGAGATCGGAATGACCGTGACTCCGGCCTGGGCGGCAGCCAGGATCGCACCCCAGTAGGTCGGCGATTCCATGAGCAACGGACGCCCCTCCCCCACCAACGCGCGGAAGGACGTCGCAAGCCCACCCTGACTGCCGGGAAGTACAACCACGTCGTTCGGCCCCGGCGGAGTGATGCCGGCAGGAGTTGCGGAACCCAATTCGGAGGCAAACCAGGACTGCAGTTCCGGAAGCCCGGCGGCGAGGGGCCGATTGAACACGGCGTCGGTTCGCGTCGCTCTGGTGAATGCTGCACGAACCAGCCCTTCGGGCAACAGCTCTCGGGCCGGATAGCCGGAATGCAGCGCGATCACGTCGTTGGAGGTGGACTGCAGCGCAATAGGCAGCTGCAGACGATAGTTCGGCGATCCGAGCGCCGCTGTCTGCCACCCGTAGTCGTTGGGTCGCACGACGCGTGCGGCGCGTACGAAGGTCCCCACACCGGGACGAGCCTCCACAACCCCCTGAGATACCAGCGTTCGCAGCGCCTTCTGCACGGTGACCGGGCTCGCCCCGTGCAGGCTCACGAGCGACCGAGTGGACGGAAGCTTCGCGCCTGGAGGTGCCGTCGCGATCCATTCGCGCAAGGCTGCGACAATCCTTGAACTGCTATCATTGGACATGTCGAATCATAGTAGCGCTACTCTCCTCTCGCCGCTAGCGCTATCGCGAATCAATGTCCGTTTCCAGACCGAACCCTGAGGCGCCCTTCTCATCTGAAACACAACTCGCCCACCCGAACCGGAGAGGTACGTAACCGCGTGAACACACCCATCGATCAGGCCCGCAAGCTCGAGAATGTCAGGTACGACATCAGAGGGCGAATTCTCGACAAGACCGAAGAACTCGAGGATCAGGGACACACGATCCTGCGACTCAACGTCGGTAATCCGGCCCCCTTCGGATTCGAAGCACCGGACGAAATCATGATGGCCATGATCCGCAATCTCCCTACCGCCCAGGGATATTGCGATTCTCGCGGACTGTATTCGGCGCGCACCGCGGTGGTCCAGTACTACCAGACGCGGGGTATCACCGACGTCACCGTCGACGAGATCTATCTCGGAAACGGCGTCTCCGAACTGATCACGCTGACGATGCAGGCGCTCTGCAATCCCGAGGACGAGATCCTGATTCCCGCTCCCGACTACCCCTTGTGGACGGCTTCGGTTTCACTTGCCGGCGGCACGCCGGTTCACTACCTCACCGATGAAAGCCAGTGCTGGGCACCGGACTTCGACGATCTGGAAGCCCGGATCTCTCCGCGCACCCGAGGGATTGTCGTCATCAATCCCAACAATCCGACGGGCGCCGTCTACTCGACGGAGGTACTGCAACGCTTCGTCGACATTGCCCGCAAGCATGACCTGATGCTCTTCGCCGACGAGATCTACGAGAAGATCGTCTACGACGGCCGATCCATGACAAACCTTGCGTCGATGACCGGGCGAGACGTTTTGTGTCTGACGTACTCGGGGCTGTCCAAGGCCTACCGCGTCTGCGGGTTCCGAGCCGGATGGCTGGCCATCACCGGACCACTCGAGCGGGCGTCGAGTTTCATCGAAGGCATCAAACTGCTGGCCAACATGCGAATGTGTGCCAATGTGCCGGCGCAGCACGCGATCCAGACCGCACTCGGCGGACGCCAGTCCATCGAGGACCTCCTGCTCCCGCAGGGCCGACTGACAGCACAGCGCGATCTCGCGCACAGCACGCTCAACAGCATCGACGGGATCAGCTGTCAGCAGGCCGACGGCGCGCTGTATCTGTTCCCGAAGCTCGACGTCGACAAGTTCGGCATCGTCGACGACGAGAGGTTCGTTCTCGATCTACTGGAATCGGAGAAGATTCTGGTCAGTCACGGCCGCGCGTTCAATTGGATCGAACCCGACCACTTTCGGTTGGTGACCCTGCCGAACACCGACGACCTCGCGACCGCCCTCGAGCGTCTCGGCAACTTCCTCAGTTCCTACAGCCAGTAACCCGAGAACCGGGACGCCCCCACAAACGACTGAACGCCGACCGGATTTCCGGTCGGCGTTCAGTGGTGAAATCAGCAGGCGATCAGGCAGTGACGATCGCGTCGAGTGCCGAGTAGAACAAGCCGAGTCCGTCGTCGCTCGGTCCGGTGAGAGCCTCGGTGGCGTGCTCGGGGTGCGGCATCAAACCGACGACGCGGCCGTTGGCCGAAGAGATACCGGCGATACGACGCTGCGAACCGTTGGGGTTCTCCTCCGAGTAGCGGAAGACGACGCGGCCTTCACCCTCGAGTTCGTCGAGAACATTCTCGGAAGCCTGGAAGCGACCTTCACCCGACTTGAGCGGGATGAGGATCTGGGCGCCGGCCTCGTAACGCGAGGACCAAGCCGTGTTGTTGGCTTCGACCGTCAACCACTCGTCGCGGCAGATGAAGTGCAGACCCTGGTTACGGGTCAGGGCACCGGGGAGCAAACCTGCTTCGCAGAGGATCTGGAAACCGTTGCAGATGCCCAGGACCGGCATGCCGCCCTTGGCTGCTTCGACAACCTTGCCCATCGCGGGAGCAAAACGTGCGATCGCGCCGCAGCGAAGGTAGTCGCCGTAGGAGAACCCGCCGGGAACGACAACCGCGTCGACACCCTTGAGGTCTGCGTCGCCGTGCCAGAGTTCGACAGCTTCACCGCCGGCCAGGTTGATGGCCCGAGCAGCATCGATGTCGTCGAGCGTGCCCGGGAACGTGATAACCCCGATACGTGCGCTCATGCCTCGACTCGCCTGACGGTCCAATCCTCGATCACCGTGTTGGCCAGCAGGCCTTCGGCGATCTTCTCGAGTTCGGCGTCTTCGACACTGCCGTCGATCTCCAACTCGAACCGCTTGCCCTGACGGACATCGGATACTCCTGCAAAGCCCAGGCGAGACAGTGCCCCGACAATTGCCTGTCCCTGGGGGTCGAGAATCTCGGCCTTGGGCATGACTTCGACGACGACACGGGCCACGTGCTGCTCCTCGGTACTAGTGCGCGAACCCGGAGTGAAACGCTCGGGTGATGGCCAGTTTACCGGGCGCACCCGAGATGGTTCGCATCGAGTGATCGGGGCGTGACGGCCAACACCCGCGAAACCCGCCTGCGAGTCACTCCAGGGCGGCGCATACTCGAAATCATGCGACTGACACATTTTGGCCATTCCTGTGTGCTCGTGGAGTTGAACGGATCGAAAATCCTCTTCGATCCCGGCAACTTCTCGCACGGATTCGAAGGCATCACCGGCCTCGACGCCATCCTCGTGACACATCAACACCCCGATCACGCCGACCCGGCGCGGCTACCCGAACTGGCCGAAGCGAACCCCGACGCGGTGCTGTACAGCGATCCGCAGACGGCTGAGAAGCTCGGTGGGCGCTGGACGGGAGTCCGGCCGGGCGACCGGTTCAGCATCGGCGACGTCGAGGTGACCGGGACCGGCGGAGAGCACGCGATCATCCATCCGGAGCTACCGATGATCGACAACACCGCGTTCCTCCTCGGCGACGCCACCAACCCGGCGCAGTTCATGCATCCCGGCGATTCCCTCTACGTCCCCGAACAGAAGGTCGACGTTCTTGCCCTTCCCGCCGCCGCACCGTGGCTCAAGATCTCGGAGGCCATCGACTACCTCCGTGCGGTAGCGCCGCGCGTCGCGGTTCCCATCCATCAAGCGATCATCCGCGACGAAGCCACAGGCATCTTCTACGGTCGCTACTCGGAAATGGCTGCCGACGGTACCGAGTTCCGAGTTCTCGGCGAGGAGTCGAGCGTCGAAGTCGCCTGATTCAGTCCTCACGCACTCACATCGACGACGATCCAGCCGGTGCTCGTCCCACCGGCCGCGTCGGTGAGTGAGTAGAGAATCCTGTCGGTGCCTGTCTTCGTTCCGGCCTCGAACACCACTTCGCCGTTTTCGAGCTTTACGGTGCCACCGAGAAGTGACGTCGCCTCGACCCCGGTTACCTTGATCGAATCTCCGTTGCTGTCATGATCATTCGCGGCGGCGTCGACGGTGACTGTGCCACCTGAGCGGATCTGCGCGGTGTCGAGTGCGGCGTACGGCGGGATCGGGCTTGTCGTGTACCGACCGACGTCGTCGAGTCGATCCGAGGCCACGTCGGCGGCATCGACGATGGCAGCGAATTCGGTGCCGTCGAAGCGCGAGAGGTCGTTGCCGTTCATGATGGTCGATCCCTCGGCGCCGCCGCCGTGATAGTCGTCGGCGTAGAAGTTGTGGCCCAACTCGTGGCGGAGAACGCGGCTGAAGTTGCCATCGGGCTCGGCCCCGACCTGCGCGTAGCTGTGATCGAGTTCGAACCTCGAGTAGTAGGCATTTCCGCCACCGGAAGCGCAGACGACAGTCGCCTGGTCGACGCTCGTGCCGACCTGATCGGACCACAGACCTTCCAACTGGTCGAGGTTTTCACAACTGCTCGAATACGGGTCACTCGCGGCATCGGCGCGAAGGACAACCCGACCCAGGATCGGTCGAATTCCGACGTCTCTGATCCAGATGGCAGCGGTTCGGGCCATTGATTCCTCGGCCCGATCCAGAGCGACGGCGGGACTGCCTGCGCCGTGCGCGGAGTACCACTCGCCACTGAGATCCAATCCCACCACGAACTGCTTCACCGTCTTGCCGACGCTTGCGGCCGAGGCCGACGCAATAGAGGTGGTCGGCCACTTGGGTTTTGCGTCGATCGGCGCCGTGCTGCGACCGACCACGTCGGATCCCACGAACTCGATCGAAGCACCACGATCGAAAATCACCTGCCCGCGCAGTGTTCCGGCGGAGTCGACGATGGCCGAGACGATTGCGTCCGGATGCCCTTCCACACTGCCGATGTACGAACGGGGCGCCGGGATCACCACATCGGTCAGTTCGCCGCCGCTTTCCTGTACGGCCATCGAGAAGTCGGATCCCCGCAGATTCATCTTGTGAAGCCGCAGTGCGAGTTGCTCACCTTCGTCGTCGACAGTTGCGGTGCGGGTGCCTTCGCTCGCACCACCGTCGACACCGCCCGTCGGCAGCGTGTGAACCACGCCGGTCGGAGCGGCAGACGCAACTGCCGGGACGATTGCAGCACAGACGACTGCGCCCACAGCCAGAGCGACAAGACCCTCGGCCGACTTGGAGAACCCTCGTGCGCGCATGGTGAACCTCAACTTCGTCTACTAGCGGCAGATTAACTGCACGCACTGTAGCAGCGAAAAGGTTGGGCGACGCCGTACTCGAATTCAACGTCCACTTTATGCGACTTTGACCTAATCGGCCCTACTGCCTGCAAGGAACGGGATAAATGCGAAGAGTCTGCCTGCTCGGGCAACCCGGACACACGACACCATCTCGCAGCTATCGAATAGTTGCCAATGGCCGAATTCAGGCAGCGCCGAGTTCCTGCGACGGGGAGTTCCATCGGTATACCTGCGAGGTGGCCTCATGAAAAAGCGCGAGGTCCACAGCGTCGAGAACAGCCTGACGTGGGCCCTCGTTTCCCAACTGCTTGGCAGTAATCGACAATCTGACCAGTCCCCCACGCTTGGCGGCGCGCCCGGCTCCGAGAACCAATGCGCGACACCACCACGGCTCGGCCTTGAAGCCCTCGCCGATACCGAAAACCCTTCCCCGTTGCAAGGTTCCACGGGTCAGATCGTGTACTGCGCCGAGGCCTGCCATCGTCCGAAAGCCGGTCTCCGGTAACACCGACATGGCACCAGGCGACGCCACCCAGCGCGGCGGTGCGAACACCCGGGTCCTAAGACCTGCATGCTCGAGAACCCGATCCGCAGCGAGTAGTCGCAGTTTTGCTTCGTGCTTCGACAGAGTGGCGAACTCGGCTCGACGACGCTTGGTCGCGGCCTGGTCGTAGCCGTGCAGAACGATGGCGTCGCCGTGCTCACGACGCTCACGCAGCCAGGCCGTCGTCACCGCGTCGTCGGCCAGTCGATATTTGTCCTTCAGTCGCGGCGCCACGAGGAGCGACAGGCGGACACCTCGAGCGTCCATCTCGTCTGCGAATCCGGCAGCGAGATAACATGTCTCGTCTCTGATTCCGGATACCGACACGATCAGTTCTGCGGACATACTCCGATACTGGCAGCTGTGGGTGAACAGCACACTGCCGCCGGATGATCATCCGGCGGCAGTTTTCAGCACAGCTACTAATTCTTCGGAAGCGCAGCTACTAATTCTTGGGAAGCGCAGCTACTAATTCTTGGGAAGCGCGGCTTCGATGGCGGCGACAACCTCGGGAGCGTCAGGTTCGGTCCGCGGACGGAAGCGGTTGACGACGGTGCCGTCCGGTCCGATCAAGAACTTCTCGAAGTTCCACTGGATGTCGCCCGCAGCGCCTTCGGCGTCGGCAGCCTTGGTGAGTTCGGCGTACAGCGGATGCTGGTTCTCGCCGTTCACCTCGATCTTCTCGAGGAGCGGGAACGTGACGCCGTAGGTAGTGGAGCAGAACGTCTCGATCTCTTCGGCGGTACCCGGTTCCTGCCCCATGAACTGGTTGCACGGGATGCCGATCACGGTGAGACCGCGATCGGCGTACTCGCTGGCCAGCTTCTCGAGCGCCGAGTACTGCGGGGTCAGTCCACACTTGGATGCCACGTTGACCACGAGCACGGCACGGCCGTCGTATTCACCCAACGAGGTGGGCACGCCACCGAGGGTGTTGATCGCGATGTTCTGTACTGGAGTTGTCATAGGTCCAACTTAGCGACTCTTGCCGACTGCCAGTTCTCGCCCACTACTTGTTCTCACCTACTGCTTGTTCTCACCTACTGCTACTTCGATGCTCCGAGAATGCGATCGAGGTCGTCCAGAACGGTGAGGCCGCCGAGCGGTCCGACGCCGGTGATCCAGTAGGACATGTCGACCAGATGTGGGTTCGGGAAGAATCCGGCGTTGTCCGCCACGGCCTTCGGCATCGTGCTGGCATCGGCCGGTTTCGCGGAGGTGACCAGGATGAGGTCGGCGTTGGCTCCGGAGACGAATTCCGGGGAGAGGTCGACGGAGATCGAGTTCTCGAAGTCGCGTGCGGGAATCGTGAGTCCCGCGCATTCGAGAGTGCTTCCGGCAAACGACGTTGGTCCGTACAGCGTCAGCACGTCGTCGCGTGGACGGATGAGCTGAGCGGTCTTGCCCTCGGTGCTGTGTTTGCTCGCCACTTCCTCGCAGCGTGCCGTGTAGTCACCGAGCAGTTCGCCTGCCTGATCGGTCTTGTTCAACGCCTCTGCGACGAACTGGACGTTGTCCTGCCACGGATCGGTCTGGGTCGCCATGTAGACGGTCGGCGCGATGGCAGCGAGTTGCTCGTACAGATCACCGTGCCGCGATTCCGTTCCGATGATCAGGTCCGGGCTCAGTGCGACGATCTTCTCGAGGTTCGGCGCCGCGACGGTGCCGACCATCTCGATCTCCGCGGCCTTCTCACCGAGGTACGCCGGAACACCGGTCGTCTCGCTGAGGACCGCGGTGCCCACGGGAATCACGCCCAGCGCTACCGACGTGTCGAGCTGAACCGGCTCGAGCACGACAACTCTCTGCGGATCCATCGGTACGTCCGTGGTTCCGCGGGCATGGGTGACCGCGTGCACGGTGTCGGCGGACTGACTGTCGGTATCCGTCTTGTCGTCACTGCCACACGCCGTTGTCGTTGCCACGATGGCGGCGAGGACAAAACCACCCAGCACGTACTTCGCCCGCGAGTTACTGCGTTTCATTCCCGACACTCCTGTTACCGACTGCTTTCGACCGTCACAGCCACGCGTATTCACCACGGCTGAGCAAAGGATTCACCATCCAATAGTCTGGTGAGCCTAACCTACGAGACTGGAGCCTCATCATGTCTTCCCTTCCCTGCCACACCTGCAGCGACGGTGTCCTGGGGAAGGCATCCATGCAGTGCTTTCCGGAATTTGTCGCCAATCCGCAATCCAGTCGACGCCCTCACGCCTGTACACGGCAGTCGTCGACCGCCGGCGAACCGATGGTCGGTCGCGCCGGAATGACACATCTGTGGGTGTTGATCGAGCACCCCGGCCCCTGGCCGGCGTCCGCTCCTGACGACGTTCTCCCAGTCGCACTCACCGAAAAAATCTACGCAGCGCAGGGTCGTATTCGCCTCGTGGTGATCCGGCGGCCCCGCAACCGCCGAGTCCTCACCCCGATGTGCGTACTCGCCTGGACGGACGGCACACGTCAGTGGATGCGGGAAGGGTCGGTCGACCGATACGAGGACCTGTCGGTACTGCCGTTCGAATCGATGGCCACCGGAGTGGAACCCGACTTCGGCCGCTCCCGCACGGAACCGCTCTTCGCGGTCTGCACACATGGAAAGAAGGATGCGTGCTGCGCGGAACTCGGTCGCCCGGTCGTTTCGGCGCTGAACGCGGCACAGATCGCAGATGTGTGGGAATGCAGTCACATCGGCGGAGATCGATTCGCGGCCAACATGATTGCGTGGCCCGCCGCAGTCTATTTCAGCCGACTGGACGGCAACTCCGCGATCGATGCAGCCGAAAAATACCAAGCCGGAGAATTGGAGCTGCTGCACCTGCGCGGCCGAGCGGCACTGTCACAGGCCGCTCAGGCCGCCGAACACGCAGTCCGACGCGTTACCGGCATCGTCGCGACGGACGCACTCGAGAGTGTCACCGAGAGCGTCGACGGAGAACATACGACTGTCGATCTTCGATTGGAGGCGAGAGACTTTCGCGTGGTCGTTCGACCCGGCTCTCCAGGACAGCCGTTCCGACACGATTGCGGTTCCGGAGGAACTGTCGAATGGAACGGATGGATCGTAGAACACCTTCACGAGCAATCGCACTGACCACTCGATTCAGGTAGAACTGCCCGGCAGGCCATCGAACCGAGATTTGCGCGGACTGACAACACTTCGAATCAGGTCGCGATGAAGGATCGACGCCCCTGGTGATTACAGCTTGCATTCTTCCCATGACCACCGCACTGACGCCGAATGCCGTTTCCCGGTCTGCAGATCCGATCAAGAGTGAGGTCGACTACGAAACACTGGCAGCAAAATTCCGTCCGATCTTCGCGGACATCGCACAAGCCGTCGTCGAACGCGAACGCGATCACGTGCTTCCCTTCCAACAGATCGACGCACTCAAGAAAGCAGGCTTCGGCGCCGTTCGGGTGCCGACAACACACGGTGGATCCGGCGCGAGCATCCCGCAATTGATCCGGTTACTAGTCGAGTTGTCGAGCGCCGATTCCAACATCACCCAGGCACTGCGCGGTCATTTCGCGTTTGTCGAAGACCGACTGGTCGCCGACCCCGGACCTGAGCGCGACACCTGGCTCCGACGCTTCGCGGAGGGACAGTTGGTCGGCAACGCGTGGACCGAAATCGGCGACGTTGCATTGGGCGAAGCCAACACCAAGGTCTCGCCCGCACCCGATTCCGACCATTTCTTGGCGAACGGGGCAAAGTTCTACAGCACGGGTTCCATTTTCGCCGACTGGATCGACCTGTACTCGCAGCGCACCGACACCGGCGCATTCGTGATCGCCGCAGTCGAAGCGAGACAACCCGGTGTCACACACAGTGACGACTGGAACGGGTTCGGCCAGCAGACGACTGGCTCCGGCTCGTCCGTCTACGAGAACGCAATAGTCCAGCCGGAGAACATCTTCGACTTCTCGACGCGCTTCAAATACCAGACCGCGTTCTACCAACTGTTCCATCTCGCCACTCTCGCCGGCATCGCCAAGGCTGCGACAACCGAGATCTCTCGTCGAGTCGCCTCTCGTACTCGAACCTTCAGTCACGGCAACGCTCCGAGATACGCGCAGGATTCGCAGATCCAGCAAGTTGTCGGCGAGGTGTCCTCGGCTGCCTTTGCAGCCGAGGCCGTGGCGCTGCACGCAGCACAGTCGTCCCAATGGGCATACGAAGCCGCATTCTCCGGCTCGCCGGAGGAAGAGAAAGCCGCCAACATCGCAGCCGAAATCGATTCGGGGCGAGGGCAGGTCGCCTCGATCGGACTCGTCGTTCCAGCCACGGCCAAGATCTTCGACGCACTCGGCGCTTCCGGAGTGAGCCGCGACCTCGATCTCGATCGGTTCTGGCGCAACGCGCGCACCGTGGCCAGTCATAATCCGGTCGTCTTCAAATCCAAAGTTGTCGGCGACTACGAAATCAACGGAACCGAACCGATTTACGTGTGGGCCATCGGGACTGCACCGACCGAAAAGGATGTACAGGCATGACCGTGACCAGTGAAACCGAAGTCTTCGTCGGCGTTCCCGACACATCCGAAGGCTGGATCGACCGCGCTCGCGAGGTGAGCAACGTCCTTGCCGCCGACGCACTCGCCCGCGACCGAGCCGGCGAACCACCGTTCCGAGAAGTCCAGCTGCTCAAGGACAGTGGTCTGGTGACACTGCTGGGTCCGATCGAGTTCGGCGGCGGTGGGCAGCGATGGGAGACCGCCTACAAGGTGGTTCGGGAGATCGCGCGCGCCGACGGCTCGATCGGGCAACTGCTCGGGTATCACTACCTGTGGGCATGGGCAGCCAGATTGGTCGGAACCGATCCGCAGATCTCCGCTGTCGAGGAGCTGTACACGAGCAACCGATTCTTCTTCGGCGGCGCGGTGAACCCTCGAGACACCGACCTCACCGTCGTGGATCGCGGAGACACCCTGGTGTTCAACGGCGTGAAGTCGTTTTCCACCGGCGGACGAGTCACCGACCTCACGGTGCTCGAAGGAATCATCGACGGAACTGCGACGCATGTGTTCGCTATCGTGCCGACTGCTCAGGACGGCATAGTCTTCCGCGGAGACTGGGACAATCTCGGACAGCGCCTCACCGATTCCGGCAGTGTCGAGATCAACGACGTCGAGGTCGACTGGGCAAGTGCGGCAGGCTTTGTCGACAAGGAATTCCAACCTCTGGTCTACAACACGCTGAACTTCCCCGCGATCGAGATCGTGTTCGCGAACTTCTACCTCGGGATCGCCCGTGGCGCACTGGACACTGCGGCCGAGTACACCCGAACCCGTACGCGTCCATGGCCGTACGGCGGTGACAACCGCGAAATCGCAACCGACGAGTGGTACCTCCGTGAGGGCTACGGCGACTTGCAATCGAAGCTGTGGGCAGCGGAGGCCTTCGTGGATCAGGTCAGCCGTGAGGCCGACGCCGTGCTCCACGACGCTCGCGAAAACCTCACCGAGCAGGCTCGCGGCGACCTCGCCGTACGCATTGCGGCCGCAAAACTTCGCGCCGCCGACGTCTCCTTGGAGATCAGCAACAAGATCTTCGAACTGACCGGTGCCAGAGCCACGTCCAACGATGTCGGCCTGGATATCTACTGGCGCAACATCCGGACGCATACCCTTCACGATCCGCTCGCGTACAAGCGCCGTGAAGTCGGTAGTCGTTTTCTGACCGGCGAGATTCCCGAACCCACCTGGTACACATAGCACCCACGAACAGAAAGAGACCGTCGCACGGTTAGTGCGGCGGTCTCTTTCATCGTTACGACCAGGATCACTGATCGTAGATCGGGTTCCGCGCCTGCTGTGCGGTCAAACGTTCAGCAGAGCGGAAGTATCTAGTGATGGCTCACAAATGACTGCTTGGTGCCGGTCGGAGCCGTTTCGAGTTTGTGCTGCTCTTCTTCGTCCTCGTCGTCGAGCATCGTGGCTTCGTTGAACGGAATCTTCCCGTCGAGCACCTCGATGACGCGTTCCTTGTCGATCGTCTTGGTCCACGCGCCGACCAGGAGAGTCGCGACCGCATTGCCCGAGAAGTTGGTGATCGCTCGCGCTTCCGACATGAAGCGGTCGATTCCGACGATGAGTCCGACGCCGTCGAGCAGCTCGGGGCGATGGCTCTGCAGTCCACCGGCCAGCGTGGCCAGACCGGCGCCGCTGACTCCCGCAGCGCCCTTGGAGGCGATGATCATGAACACCAGCAGCGAGAGCTGTTCACCGAAGGCGAGCGGCTGTCCCATGGCGTCGGCGATGAAGATCGAGGCCATCGTCAGGTAGATCGCGGTGCCGTCGAGGTTGAACGAGTAGCCGGTGGGAACGACGATGCCCACCGTGGTGCGCTCGACGCCGACGTGCTCCATCTTGGCGATCAGACGCGGCAGTGCCGATTCGGAGGATGACGTGGCGAAGATGAGCAGGTACTCACGGGCCAAGTACTTGACCAGCTTGAAGATGTTGAATCCGGTGACGGCGCGCAGCAGCGTTCCGAGAACACCGAAGACGAAGATCAGGCAGGTCAGGTAGAAGCCGATCATCAGGGTTCCGAGCTGGACGACGGCGTTCAAACCGGTCTGGCCGACGACGCTGGCGATGGCGCCGAAAGCACCGATCGGGGCGAGCCAGAGAATCATCGTCAGGATCTTGAACACGAGCTTCTGGATGTATCCGACGGCCTTGAGAATCGGCTCACCCGACTTGCCGAGCGACTGGATCGCGAAGCCCACCAGAAGGGCGACGAACAGAGTCTGCAGCACGCTGCCGGCGGTGAGGGAGGACAGCATCGACGTCGGAATGATGGACGCGATGAAGTCCCAGGTACCGCCCGCGCTGTGGGCCTGATCTGCAAGCTTGGCCACGGAGGCCGCGTTGGGCGTGATGTTCAGGCCACTGCCCGGGTTGAGCAGGTTGCCGACGCCCAGGCCGATCGCGAGTGCGATGGTGGACATCCCGATGAAGTAGGCGAGTGCGAGGCCGCCGACCTTGCCGACCTTGGCCGCAGCTCGAACCGAGCCGATGCCGAGCACGATGGTGCAGAAGATGACCGGGCTGATCATCATCTTGATCAGGCTGACGAACAACGTGCCGAGTACACCGACGGACTTACCGAACTCGGGTGCGAGCCAACCGACGAGGATGCCGCCGATAACCGCGACGATGACGCTCATGTAGAGCCAATGCGTCTTGTCGCGCTTTGCCTTGGTGCCCTCGGGCTGTGGGGAACCGTCTACTGTCCCTGTTGCCGTGCTGCTCATGGGGTGTCCTTTGGATCGGATATCTGTGAAGTGATCGGGATCACTTCGAGTCGTGGAGAATTCTTGTTGCAAACAGGTGGGCCCGGAAGTTTGTGTTCATTACGTTCAGGAGGCGCTCGATGGTCGAACGAAAGACCGGCCGACGTATGAGCGTCGCCAGGCAGATCCTGCTCCTGCAATTGGCGTTGTTGGCGCTGGTCATCGGCGTGGGGGCCGCGCTCGCAGTTGTCGACGAACGCCGAGACAGCGACGACGCGATCCGCAGGCAGGTGAGCTCGATAGCGCAGACTCTCGCCCTGTCGGATTCGACGGCGGCAGCCCTGACGAGCCCGGACCCGACCGCGATTCTGCAACCACAGACCGAGAAAATACGACAGGCAACCGGCGTCGATTTCATCGTGGTGATGGCGCCGGATCGCACTCGATTCACCCACACGAGCCCGGAGCTGATCGGTCAACTGTTCAACGGAAACATTGACCGCGCACTCGCCGGCGTGACCTTCACGGAGACGTACGCCGGGTCGCTGGGGCCGTCGATCCGCGCAGTCACTCCTGTCTACGATTCCGGCGGAACCCTGGTCGGTCTGGTTTCTGCCGGTGTCACCCGCGAGCAGATCAGCAAGCAGTTCGCCCAAAGTGTTCCGGTCATCCTGTTCGTTGCCGGCGGCGGTCTTCTTGCCGCCCTCCTGAGTTCACTTCTGGTGAGCCGACGCATCAGGCGACAGACCCTGGGAATGGCTCCGGACGAACTGCGCACCATGTACGAGCACCACGACGCCGTACTGCACAGCATCGGTGAGGGTTTGGTGGTGATCGGGCAAGGCCGAAGCAAAGACGCGAGAGTGGACATCGTCAACGACGAAGCACGTCGCCTCCTCGATCTACCGGACGGGCCCGTGCCACTTTCATCCATCCCCGAGACCATGCGGGTCGACGACGCCTCTCCCGCGAAGGATCAAGTGCACCTCACCGACAAGCGTGTGCTGGTGGTCAACCAACACCCGGTTGAGTGGGAGGGCAACAGAATTGGCACTGTGCTGACAATTCGCGATCACACCGAACTTCAGAACGTACTCGGGGAATTGGATTCGGTACGTAGTTTTGCCGAGTCGCTTCGATCGCAAGCCCACGAGAGCGCAAATCGTCTGCACACGATCATCACGATGGTCGAGTTGGGGCGAAACGAGGACGCAGTGGCCTTCGCCACCAACGAATTGCGGGTGTCCCAACAGCTGATCGATCGTCTGATGAATGCGGTCCACGAGCCGGCGCTGGCCGCACTACTGCTCGGGAAAATGAGCGAAGCGACCGAACGCGGGGTCGACCTGACCATCACGGAAGACACCGCGCTCGGTCCGGTTCCTTCGCTCAATGCACGCGAGTTGGTCACGCTGGTCGGCAATCTCGTGGACAATGCTATTGACGCATCGCGCGCGAGCGAGTCTCCGTGGGTGGAAGTGACGGTAATGGAAGAGGATTCGATGATGGTTGTTGCCGTCGCCGACAGCGGCCCGGGAATGACACCCGAAGCACTCGAAAAGGCCAAGGGCCGTGGCTACTCCACAAAATCCGGCTCTCGCGGACTCGGTCTCGCACTGGTCTCTCAAGTCGTGAAACGGCATGGCGGCACGCTCACCAGCGAGCCGGCGATGGGCTCCATGCTGGTTGTCCGTATCCCGCTGCGCGAGGCGGAAGCACCGAGATGATCCGTGTACTGATAGTCGACGACGAACCGTTGATCGCGCAGGCACACCGTTCCTACGTCGAGCGTGTGCCGGAATTCGTGGTCCACGGCGTGGTTCATTCCGGGAACGCCGCCGTGCGTGCAGTTACGGCGGCCAATGCCACCGACCAGCCCATCGACCTGGTCCTGCTCGACATCGGGTTGCCCGACGCCAGCGGTCTCGACGTGGCTTCCGCCCTCGGCGGGTTGCGGCCCAGTCCGGACATCATCGCGGTTACCTCGGCGCGCGATCTGGAGGTGGTCCGAAGCGCCGTGGCTCGCGGGATCGTCCTCTATCTTCTCAAGCCGTTCACTTTCGCAGCATTCCGCGACAAGCTCGAGCGCTACCTCGAATATCGTGCAGCACTTCCCGCTGGAGAGTCTGCGGTCAGTCAACACGACATCGACCGCGCGATGTCCGCGCTACGAACGTCCGACGATCGAGCAGCGGCACCGAAAGGCTTTGCGTCTCAAACACTCGGGCTCGTCGCAGCGTCTGTCCGGGATTCTGAGGGACCCGTGACCGCTGCAGAGGTGGCAGCATCGGTCGGCGTGTCCCGGGTGACAGCCTGGCGCTACCTGGAAAAGCTGGCAGACGACGGCATGCTCACCCGGGAGACCGAGTACGGGCGCGCTGGGCGCCCTCAGGTTCGTTACCGCAGAACCTGATTGACACAGAAGCTAGTTTGCGCCGACCGTGTCGAGAACCCAGGCGAACTCGAATGCGACCTCTTTCCACTTCTCGTACCGACCGCTGACACCGCCGTGTCCGGCGCTCATCTCGGTCTTGAGAAGTAGCGGAGCATCACCGGTCTTCGTGGCGCGCAGTTTCGCGACCCACTTGGCCGGCTCCACGTACAGAACGCGGGTGTCGTTGATGCTCGTGATCGCAAGAATGGCGGGATAGTCCTTGGCTTCCACGTTCTCGTACGGGCTGTACGAGCGCATGTAGTCGTAGACGTCCTTGTTGTGCAGCGGATCTCCCCATTCGTCCCACTCGATGACCGTCAACGGCAGCGACGGATCGAGAATCGACGTCAGCGGGTCGACAAACGGAACATTGGCGAGAATGCCGGCAAACAGTTCCGGAGCGAGATTGGCGACAGCCCCCATCAGCAATCCACCCGCACTACCGCCGTCGGCAACCATCCGATCGGCCGCCGTGACACCGGTGTCGATCAAATGCTTTGCGCACGAGACAAAATCGGTGAAGGTATTCTTCTTCGTGAGCATCTTGCCGTTTTCGTACCAGTGACGGCCCATCTCGCCGCCGCCGCGCACGTGTGCGACCACGAAGACGACGCCGCGATCGAGCAACGACAAGCGGGCAACCGAGAACGACGGGTCGATGCTCGCCTCGTAGGAACCGTAGCCGTACAACAGCAGCGGCGCGGGACCTTCCGGCGCACCTACGCGCCTCACGATCGAGAGCGGAATGCGGGTTCCGTCGTCGGCCACTGCCCAGTCGCGACGCTGCTCGTAATTACTCGCATCGAAGTCACCGAGAACAGGCTGCGACTTACGCAGTGCCAGTTCACCACTGGCGACGTAGTAGTCGTACACCTGCCCGGGAGTGATGAACGACGTGAAGCCGAGTCGGATGGTGGGCTGCGCCCATTCCGGATTGGACCCCATACCGATGCTGAAGAGTTCTTCGTCGAAGTCGATTTCGTGACGCTCACCGTAGCCGTCATCCGTCAACGGCCACACGGCAACCCGAGTGAGCGCCTCGCGGCGGTAGCTCAGGACGAGGTGTCCGGCAAAGGCTTCGGCTTCTTCCAGACGAACCTCTGCGCTGTGCTCGATCAGCGTCGTCATGTTCGTCGGATCCGACACAGGAGCTTCCACCAACACGAAGTTCTCTGCCTTGACTCCGTCCACGACGTCGTTGTGGAGGATCAGGAACCGGTCCTCTCCCCCGATCACTGCGTGTTCAGCGCCGTACTCGACGCCCTCGCGACGCGGGATGATGACGCGGAAGTCACCTTCCGGGTTCGCCGATTCCAGCATCCAGCCTTCGCTGGTCACCTTGGAACCGACCCAGATCATCAGGTACTTCTCACTGCGGGTAGACCCCACCGAAACCCAGTACCGCTCGTCGGGCTCGTGGAACACCGAAACATCTTGACTCTGCGGCGTTCCCAGCTTGTGACGCCACACGGTGTCCGGACGCCAGGAATCGTCGACCGTCATGTAGAAGACGTGACTGTGGTCGATCGCCCAGGTGGCGCCAGGCGCGGTATCGGGAATCTCGTCGGCGAGCATCTCACCGGTCTCGAGGTTCTTGAACCGCAAGGTGTACCGCTCGTCGCCGACGATGTCCACCGAGTACGCAAGCAACGTGCCGTCCTCGCTGATGGAGAACGCGCCGAGCGAAAAGAACTCGTGCCCTTCGGCTTCGACGTTGCCGTCCATGAGGATCTGCTCGCCCGCCAGCTCGACGCCGGGCGTCAGGTTGGGCGGAGTCCAGTCGTCTTCACCGGCGATGGGGCACCGGCACTGGACGGTGTACGACTTGCCTTCCACGCTGCGCGAGTAGTACCACCACTTACCCATGCGAGTGGGCACCGACATGTCGGTTTCCTGCGTCCGCGACTTGATCTCCTGGAAGATCTTCTCGCGCAACGGCTCGAGCGCGGCCGTCTGCTCGTCGGTGTACGCGTTTTCGGCTTCGAGGTATGCGACGACCTCGGCGTTGTCCTTGTCCCGCAGCCACTCGTAGTCATCGACGAACGTGTGTCCGTGATGGGTACGTTCGGCGGGGACCTTCTTTGCGACCGGCGGGATCAGGCTCATGCGCTGGGACCGACCCAATCGTCGAAGGACAGACCGGAAATGCGCTCGTACGCCTCGATGTAGCGTGCCCGAGTCGCGTCGACGATCTCCTGCGGCAACGGCGGCGGTGTCGTGTCCGAGCTACGGTCCCAGCCGGATTCGGGGCTCGTGAGCCAGTCGCGCACGAACTGCTTGTCGAAACTGGGCTGCACCTTGCCCGCTTCGTAGCCTTCGAGAGGCCAGTAGCGCGACGAGTCGGGGGTGAGCACCTCGTCGGCGAGCACGAGGTTTCCACCGGAGTCGAGACCGAATTCGAGCTTGGTGTCCGCAAGGATGATTCCGCGATCGGCCGCGAAGTTGGAGGCGCGGGCATAAACGTCGAGAGTGTCCTCGCGAAGCTGCACTGCCAGCTTCTGGCCGACCTTCTCCACTACCTGATCGAAGCTGATGTTCTCGTCGTGATCCCCGAGAGCTGCCTTGGACGCCGGGGTGAAGATCGGGTCGGGCAGCCGCGACGCCTCGACGAGGCCCTCGGGCAACGCGACGCCGCACACTGCGCCGGTGTTGTTGTAGTCGACCAGGCCGGAGCCGGTGAGGAAGCCACGAACGACGCATTCGACGGGAACCATGTCGAGGGAGCGCACCACGAGAGCGCGGCCGAGAACCTCTTCCGGGATGCGATCGTCGTCGGGCTCGCCGGCCAGGTGGTTGGTGCCACCGAGGACGTTGAAGAAGAACACGCTCATCGCGGTGAGCACGCGACCCTTGTCCGGGATCGGCGTGCTGAGCACGTGGTCGTAGGCCGAGATCCGATCACTCGCGACAAGCAGCAGATGCTCGTCGTCGATCGTGTAAAGGTCACGGACCTTGCCACCGGCCAGATGAGTGTAGGAATCAAGTGTAGGACGCACCCGGTCACCCTATCGGGCGTTCGCAGTTCGTACAGAACCCCGGTAGCCGGGACAGGTAAGCGTCCTCGCCGTTCGGAGAGCTGTCCGCCCTGCTCATCCGGATATGCAGGTGGCCCCTCGCCAGCAGGCGAGAGGCCACCGTCACAGTCGATGAACTACTGGTTTGCGGGCAGCTTCGACAGGCCCTCGTCGATCGAATCCAGCGTCAGAAGAGCCGTCTGATAGGTCGCGGCCAACGAATGCTGGACCTGGACGACGTTGCCGGCCTTCACTGCGGGCAATTCCTTCCACAGCTCGGAATTGACCAGCTCCTGCAACTGCGGAGACATCGAGCCGTCGGCGTTGAGGCCGTAGACGATCACGTCGACATTTCCGAGATTTTCGCCGATCTTCTCGATGGATACCTGTTCGACGTGGATGTCGGCGGGGTCTGCGGGGGTGCCGGGGAACTGCAGTCCGAGTCCGTCGAAGAGATTGGTCGTGTACGAAGACGCGTACTCGCGTGAGAAGGTGCCGGCCTCGGGCTTGCAGACGTTGCACACGCCGCCGAAGGTCAACGAGCCGAGCTTGTCCTTGTACTTCGCGGCCAGTTCGGCGGTTTTGGCGTCGTAGTCGTCCTTGAACTCGCCGTAGGTGTCGGAGACATTCGCGGCATCGGCGAACTGCTCGCCCAGCACTCGCCAATCAGCAGGAACCGTCGGTCCCAGGAAGACGACGGGAGCGGCCGCCTTGAGCTGCGCCATGTCCAGCTGGCTTTCGACACGAGCGGGAACACCCATGATGATCAGATCGGGCTCGGCAGCGACGATTCCCTCGTAGTTGAGCTGGGAGACGTTGCCGTCGGGCGCGACCTTCGGCAGAGCTTCGTAAGCGGCCTTGGTCTTGTCGTCCATGTTGCCGAGTTCACGGGTCCACTCACATACTGCTGCCAGGTTCGCTCCCGCCTGAATCAGCGGCAGAACTGCGTATCCGCAGGCCACGATCCGCTGCGGGTCGCTCGGGATCTCGATGGATCCGTTCTGTGCCTCGAAGACACGGGTCTGCGAGCTCGCGGCTGTCGTCGACGATTCGGACGACGCCTCCTCGGAGTTGCTGCAGCCGGCGACGCCGACCGCCAGCGCAGCTGCTGCGCCGATCACCACTGCGCGGCGAAACCACGACAGACCTTGAACCCGCATGTTGAACTCCATCTGAACGCACCGGACTGCTCCGGAATTGATTTGGTGAGGCTAACCAATATCAGGGCACTGGACCTTTACACAAACACAGGTCTCGAGGAATGAACTGCGCCTCCCGAGTCACTCACGCTCACAGCAGCACGCCTCCCACTGAGAGGGAGCAAAGCAAGATTCCTCTCGAATCGGACACGTGAACTCGCTACCTTGCCTTCGCGATACCTCATCGACCAGCCACTCTCTCCGCTCGACGAAGGGTTCACACATGTCCCGATCCACGCGCACGTGCTCGCTACGGTCTGCCGCGGCCATTGCGTTGACCAGCAGCTTTCTCATCACCGGTTTCGGCGCCTCGATCGCGCACGCCGAACCTGCCCCCTCGGCTCCACAGTTCGGCTCACTGGATTTCGGATCCAGCAACTTCGGCAGTGCCGAGCAAACCCCAGATGCTCCGCGGCTGACCGGGATCGACAATTTCCGCGACGTCGCAGGCACCGGCGCCGGATACTCGGGAACTCTCGGTCTGCCCGTGAACAAGGGAGTCTTCTACCGCGCGAACGCGATCACGCCCAAGGGCGATGACATGAGCATTCTCGAAAAGCTGGGACTGACAAAGGTTTACGATCTGCGCACGGAACCCGAGATCGCCAGCAAGCCGGATGTCCTGCCCGACGGGGTTGCGTACGAGAACATTCCGATCCTGTCCGGGAACATCGCCGAGATGGTCGCGAAGATCAAGTCCCCCGAGGACTCACGATCGATGATGCAGGACATGAACCGCGCCTTCGTCACCGGAGCGACGGAGCGAGCCGGGTTCGCACAGTTGCTCACGGGCCTCGCGGAAACCGAAGGCGCACAGGTCTTCCATTGCACTGCAGGTAAAGACCGCACCGGCTGGACGTCCTTTCTGCTGCTGAGCATCGCCGGTGTCGACCGCTCAGCGATCATGAATGACTACTTGCTGACCAACGAATACACAGCCGAAGGCATGAAGGCCACGCGCGCGGGTATCGCGGCGAGCCTGGGCGAACAGATGGCCGTCAACATGGAGCCCCTGTTGGGTGTCGAGGCAAGCTATCTCGATGCCGGCCTCGCCCAGTTGGACCAGACCTACGGGTCGGTCGATCGTTACCTGACCGAGGGCTTGGGTCTGAGTCCGGCGACCGTCATGACGCTCAAAGCCAAACTGCTGGGCTGAGCGATCCAGCTGCCCCGGGTTCGACGAGGGGTCGAACCCGGGCACGTGGACTTTCTCTGCCCGCGCCGTGCCGGATGCGCCGCAGCGTCCCGTGCGTCAGCGCGATACGGCGATCACGTTGTTTCGGTACGCCCAGATGACGATCTGCACACGGGTGCGCACCTGCAGCTTCTTGCAGATGTTGCTGATGTGCGACTTCACCGTGCTCTGCTCGAGGCTGAGAGAATCTGCGATGTCGTTGTTTCCCAAGCCTTGTGACAGCAACTGCACCACATCCATTTCACGCGCGCTGAGACCGTGATCCGATCCGGAGCGCGCCGTGGACATCGGTGCCGGCTTGCGCCTCGCGAACTCCACGATCAGTCTCGACGTCAATCTCGGAGAAAGCACCGAGCCACCCTCGGCCACGGTCAGCACTGCCGACGAGAGCTCCTCGGGATCGGCGTCTTTGAGCAGGAACCCTGCGGCGCCACTGTCGAGCGCCTCGAAAACGTACTCGTCGAGATCGAACGTGGTGATCACGACGACGCGGGTCGCCGGAAACTCGGCAAGGACCTCCCTGGTCGCGGTCAACCCGTCACCGTGAGGCATTCGGATATCCATCAGTACGACGTCCGGACGCAGTGCACGCACCTGCTCGTACGCCTCGACTCCCGTCTTGGCATGCCCGACGACGCGAATCTCGGGGTGGCCGGAGAGAAACAGTTCGAACCCCTGCCGTACCACCTGCTGGTCGTCTGCAATAAGGACGTCGATCATGCGTTGATCCTCCCGTTCACCGGCACCAGTGCCTGCACAGCCCACTCACCTTCCGAATTCGGTCCGGCGTCCAGTTGACCACCCATGAGCGTCGCGCGTTCGCGCATTCCCACAATTCCGAGGTTTTGCCCGTCGGAGGACGGACGAGCATTCCCGAGCGTATTGATCACCCGGACTCTCACCGCACCGGCTTCTCGGCTCAGACATACCTTGGACTCGCTACCCGGCGCATGGCGAAGGACGTTCGACAACGCCTCCTGGACGATGCGGTAGCACGTCAACTGGACTCCGCTGTCCAGGTCGTCGAAGCGGCCGACCTTCTCGAGCGAGATCGACGAGATGGTGCGCCTGCAGTCGTCCACCAACTCGTCGATGTCGGAGACCATGGGCGTCGGGAAATCGGGGTCTTCCTCACCCAGACGGAGGATCCCCACGATCTGCCGCAAGCTGTTGAGGGCCCGCTGCCCCTGCTCGATGACGCCGCCCAGAAGGGCTTGCGCTTGTTCTGGATTGCTCGAGAAGAACTTGTCGGCGGCACGGGCCTGGATGATCATGCCGGTCATGTGGTGAGCCGCGACGTCGTGCAACTCACGTGCCATGTCCTGCCGTTCGGCGACAACGGCATTCGCAATCTTGCGTTCGCGGTCCCGGTGCAGATCCGCTACCGCCTGACTGTTCTCCATTGCTTGCTTTCGCAGACGCGCGACGATCTTTCCCATGGCGGCGACGACCAGAAAACTCGTGACGGTGTTTGCCGCCGGCTCGAGGAACAGGTGGGGCAACTCCCCCACCTGAACCTCTGCGACCGTCAGCCCGTCCCGCTCGGTGAGATACATCGCCAAGATCACGTCCATCGCCATTCCGAGGACCAGCAGTCCGACCAGGCGCATGCCGCTCACCCGGATGGACACTGCCATGATCGCGAACCAGAAAAGCGGCGTGGCCCCCAGCGATCGACTGCCGAGGAAGAGCATCAATCCGCCGGATCCTGCCAACGTCAGGAGGTAGTACGCGATCGGGTACCGCCGGCGCGCACACGCCACAACGGTCAACACCGTCAGGAAACCCATGATGCCGACGACGGTTCCCGGATCGCTCAGCACTCGATTGCTCGTCTCGGGTTCAGTCTTGAGACTGGCGAGACCGAACACCCACGGCACACTCAGCAGGCCGACGATCACGGCCGCCGTGGCCGGGTTGTTCAGGTTGAAACGTCCCCACCCTCGCGATGCCAGGGCTTGCCCCGAGACATTCTGACCAGCCGAGTCGAACATCCACTCCCCATTCCGCATCCGATGATTGACGTTCATGGTGGCATGCGCGCACCACTTGGTCCCACATTCGACGAACGTGAAGGGAATGTTCGATTCTCGGCTACAACCAAAGGACTAGTTCGGGGTGAAAGCACTAGTACTTATGGATCAGCCGAACTGCTCGACCAACCGGTTCACCATGTTGGTTGCGCTGTAGTAGTCGAGACGGAAGGTATCGAGCCCCACGGCATAGACATGGTGATCACGAATTGCCGGATGCTGCGCCAACAGGGGAAGTGCCTCGACCGCTTTCACCGCACCGTCGTCGGCGCTGACCAAGATCAGGGTGTTGCCTGCGATACCGTCGTAGAGGTTCTCGGCCGAGACCTGAATGATGTCCTTGCGCTTACCCATGGATTCACTGCTCTTCGCAGACTCGGGAATGTCGGCGACCGTGAAACCCATCGCCGTGAGCAACTTCGCCTGCCCGGACTCGTGCGTCCAGATATTGGCGCCGCTGCCGTCCTCGTAGTAGACGAGCGCGGTGGTCGGCTGCGGGGGAAGTGTGATCTTGGCCTTCGCTGCCTCTACTGCGCTGTCGAATTTCGCGACCGTGGCCGCTGCGTCGTCTTCGAGACCTGTCGCTTCACCCAGCACGGCGGCCACTTCCTGCCAACTACTTCCGCCGTAGTCCACCACTATTGTCGGAGCGATGGCCGTGAACTGTTCGTACAGATCGACGACGGAGTCACCTCCAGTCGCCGAGACGACGATGAGGTCCGGGTTCTGGGCCAGAACGGATTCTGCGTTCGCGCCGCCCATCGGCAGCACTGCGAGTCCACGTTCTCGAGCTATGTCGCCCCACTGTGTGAACAACCCCTGCGCATCCGATACGTCGGTGTTCGGTCCCGTCGATGCGGTAGCCACCACCGGAGCGTCGATCGACAACAGCGTGCCCGTCAGCGTCACACTGGTCGAGACGATCCTCTCCGGCTTCGACGTGATCTCCACCGGCCCCTTCGGCGTTTCCACCGTGCGGGGCCAATTACCCTGCGATGCAGCCGAATCAGCACCGGAATCGGCATCCGCAGAACTACATCCGGCGAGAGCGAACCCTGCCACCAAGACTGCGGAGAGCACCTTCAAGGCGCGCGATTTTTTCATTGTGACGCCCACTGGCGGACCACTCCTCGAATTCAAAAGCCCATGAAATTAGGTTAGGCTGTGCTCATGCTAACTCAGGCGGTGACAGAATTGTCCGCTTCCCTCGCGGCCTCGCCCGACATCGACACCTTCTGGAACCGGATAGTGCAACAAGGCACGCCGATCATCGAAAGTGTTGACACACATACAGTTCGAGTAACTTTCCTCTGGCGACAGCCCGAGGAGACGGAAGTCGAGCGCGTCTACCTCGACGCAAACTCGTTGACCGACCATCACGCGGAACAACTCAGCGTGATGCAACGGATCGGCGAGAGTCCGGTGTGGTTCTACGCCGCCGAAGTCTCGAACACCTGGCGCAGCAGTTACAGCATCATCCCGGCGCCGAAGTCCGTAGTCGACGAATTAGATTATCCGGGAGCAGGCAAGGAAGACACGACCCGCCGCACCCGCTGGTTGGGGTTGCTCGAACACCGAATTGCCGACCCACTCAATCCGCTTTCCGCAGGCGTGGACACAAGGCGTTCCGTCGCTGAGATGCCCTCGGCGCCGGTCCAGTTCGGTTGGGATGCTCCAGTTTTCAGGAAGTCGATACAGCTCACCTGGGCCAGTTCGACGTTGGACGTCGAGCGGCCGGTGTGGATCTACGAGACCGTGGACGACGGATTGACACCGCTCGAAGAACGGCCGCTCGTGATACTTCTCGATGGGCGCCACTGGGCCGAGGTCATGCCAGCAGGTGCCGCATTCGATCGTGCAGTGCAGACCGGCAAACTGAAGTCCTGCGTTCTGCTGGCCATTGATTCCGTTGACAATCAACGTCGTTCGAAGGAATTGCCGTGCAACCGCGACTACTGGAGTGCAGTCGTCGACGAACTACTTCCGCAGGTGCGCGCCGTCGCACCCTTCTCGTCTGATCGAACGCGAACGGTGGTGTCGGGGCAGAGTTTCGGCGGCCTGGCCTCGATGTTCGCAGCACTCGAATTCCCCGAACACTTCGCGCTGGTCGCCAGCGGGTCCGGTTCATTCTGGTGGCCGACAGGCTTGAAGCGCGGCGAGGACGGTCCGCCGGGTGGAGACATCGCCGCACGCATCGAGCGCGATGGCGTGCCGGACGGTTTACGCGTTGTCCTCGAAGTAGGTAGGCACGAGTCCGACATGGTCGGGCACAGCGCAGCGGTCGCACAGGCGTTGAAGGCTGCCGGAGCGCAAATGTCGTATCGGATCTTCGACGGCGGCCACGACTGGTTGTGCTGGCGCAGTGTCCTTCTGGACTCCGTTGTCGAACTGATCGGCAGTCCCTGAAAGTGGCCGGTGCCGCTAGTTCAGTGCACCGCGAATGACGGCAGCCGTGCTGTCGAGAATTGCCCGATTGGGCGTGCGAGGTAGCGCACGCAGGCCGAAGCCGTCGCCGCGATTTCGCGGAATGACGTGCAGATGAACATGGAAGACTTCCTGCCCCGCAACAGCTCCGTCAGAGAGATGCAGATTCACTCCGTCGATGGGGAGAGGTCCGGTACGCATCGCTGCGGCGATCTTCTGTGCGACGGAAAAGATCCTGGCACCGTCGTCGGAATCGAGCGTGGACAATCCACTGGCGTGGCGCTTCGGCACGACCAGGAGATGGCCGGATGTGAACGGCCGAATATCCATGAAGGCAAGGACATTCGCGTCGTCGTAGACGACGCTGGCCTCGGCCTCACCGGCGATGATGGAACAGAAGATGCAGTTCATGCTCTTCGACCCTGTGCGCCTTTTCGGTAGTGGTGACTACCGAAAAGGCGCACGGGGGCGTAGCCCTTACAGAATCGGCGACGGCGCATACGCCGCAGCTTCGGGGTTGGCGTCGACAAGCTTCTGCACCTCGGCGACAACGGCGTCGACCTGAGCAGACGCGGCGCCGACAAAGGCCGCCTTGTCGGCCAGTGCCTCGTCGAGTGCGGCGCGGTCGAGCGGCAAACGGTCGTCGGCGGCAAGGCGATCGAGCAGGTCGGGCTCCTTGCCTTCCTCACGCATCGCCAGCGCGACTGCGACGGCGTTCTCCTTGATCGCCTCGTGGGCGGTCTCGCGTCCGACGCCCGCGCGCACCGCTGCCATGAGAACGCGGGTCGTGGCGAGGAACGGCAGGTAGCGCGTCAGTTCCTTCTCGATGACGGCCGGGTACGCGCCCATCTCGATCAGCACGGTCAGGAAGGTCTCGAACATGCCGTCGATCGCGAAGAACGCGTCCGGGAGAGCGACGCGACGCACGACGGAGCAGAAGACGTCGCCTTCGTTCCACTGTGCACCCGCAAGCTCGGCTGCCATGGAGCCGTAGCCGCGCAGGATCACCTGAAGTCCGTTGACTCGCTCGCACGAGCGGGTGTTCATCTTGTGCGGCATCGCCGAGCTGCCGACCTGGCCGGGCTGGAAGCCTTCGGTGACCAGCTCATGGCCGGCCATCAGGCGGATCGTGTGTGCAAACGACGACGGGCCCGCGCCGACCTGGACGAGCGCGGAGATGACGTCGTGGTCGAGGGAACGCGGGTACACCTGGCCGACGCTGGTCAGTACGTGGGCGAATCCGAGGTGCTCCGCGACCTTCGCTTCGAGCTGCTCGAGCTTGGCCGCATCGCCGTCGAGGAGGTCGAGCATGTCCTGAGCGGTACCCATCGGGCCCTTGATCCCACGCAGCGGGTAGCGGTCGATCAGCTGACGCAGACGTGTCAGTGCAACGAGAAGCTCGTCGGCCGCGGAAGCGAAACGCTTGCCCAAGGTGGTGGCCTGAGCTGCGACGTTGTGCGAGCGGCCGGCCATCACGATGGACGAGTACTCGGCAGCGCGCTCACCCAGACGGGCGGCGACGGCGATGCCGTGGTTGTAGACGTGTTCGAGAGAACGCACGATCTGCAGCTGCTCGACGTTTTCGGTGAGGTCACGGCTGGTCATGCCCTTGTGGACCTGCTCGTGTCCGGCGAGTGCATTGAATTCCTCGATGCGTGCCTTCACGTCGTGGCGGGTGACCCGCTCGCGGTCCGCGATGGACGCCAGGTCGACGTTGTCGATGACACGCTCGTAGTCGTCGATGGCGTCGGCCGGAATGTCGATGCCCAGCTCTGCCTGCGCACGCAACACCGCCACCCACAATTGACGCTCGAGCACGATCTTGTACTCGGGAGACCACAGAGCAACAAGCTCCGGGCTGGCGTATCGGTTGGCAAGGACATTCGGGATGCGGCTCACGAGGCCTCAGTCTAACGGTGGCCGAGCAGTGCTGTTACCCCCGAGCTAGAGCAGCTGTCACCCCCGAGCTAGAGCAGCTGTCACCCCCGAGCTAGACGACCGGCGGCGCCATCACGTCGATCGATTCCAAGAGCATTCCTCTGGCCAACCCGCGTGGGTCCGGGTCGTACTCCCCGAGCGCCGTGATCATCGCGCCGTCGACCATCGCGACAAGACGGCGCAACTGCCCCTCGGGAGCCGTTCGGCCCGAGCGTCGAAGCGCATCGGTCAACAGGTCGTCGAGCTGGGCGCGTAGGCGCAACTGCACGTCACGAAGCGCGGGATGACGGGCACACGCCACAAATCGTTCGTAGCGCGAGATCAATCGTTCGCGGCTCTCCGGCCGCTTCTCTTCGTCTCCGAGCAGCAGCTCGACCAAAAGTTCGACGGTTGATTCCGCGCCCCGCCGACGTTGGGTCACCGCAGCCACTCTGGCGCGCATCGCTTCCATGTCGGCGTTGCCGTTGAGCTCGACGGCACACGCGATCAGATCGTCGAGTGAGTCGAAGTAATAGGTCGTCGAAGCCAGAGGAAGGTCGGCCCTGGTTGCCACAGCTCGGTGACGAACGGCGTCGAACCCGCCCTCCAGCAAAAGTTCAGCAGCGGACGCCACCAGAGCTTGGCGACGTCGTTCACCCTTGGGCGTAGCTGCAGAAGACACCACGACATCGTGCCAGCAGAGGGCACCTCCGCATGGCGAAACAGCTCGAAGACCCTGCTGTTTGTTACCCGAGCCACTTCTCGAGGCGGGTCAGCGCCTCCTGGATGTCGGCTGTCGCGCCCGCGAACGAAAGTCTGACCATCCGGTTTCCGTGGACGGTGTCGAAATCGATTCCGGGTGCCAACGCGACCCCGGTATCTGTCAGCAACCGGGCACACCACGCGGTAGCGCCCTCGTCGCCACACAGATGGCCGATATCCGCGTAGACGTAGAACGCACCGTCGGCGGGAGCCAGCTCGGTGATGCCCAGTTTCGGCAACCCGGTCAACAGCAGTTCACGATTGACGGCGTACCGCTGAACGTGCCCGTCCAACTCGACCTTCGCCTCGTCCGAGAACGCCTCGATGGCGGCGTACTGAGAGATCGCGGGCGGACACACCGTCATGTTCGACGCGAGTCGCTGCAGCGGGCGCCGCAAGTACGTCGGCACCAACATCCACCCGAGCCGCCAACCCGTCATCGAGAAGTACTTGGACACCGAGCCGATCACAACGGATTCGCGTGAGGTCTCCCAGGCACTCGACGTGTGCTGATCGCCGTATCCGATGCCGTGGTAGATCTCGTCCGAGATCAGAAGGGTGCCGTGCTGCTCGCACCACGTCGCCAACGCAGCGAGCTCCTCGGGCGAGATCACCGTGCCCGTCGGATTTGCCGGGCTGGCGACGATCAGACCGGCAGGCGGCGACGGCAAGGCCTCGAGCATGTCCACCGTCGGCTGGTATCGGGTTGCCGGCCCGCAGTCGAGTTCGACGACGTTGCAGCCGAGAGCGGCAAGGGTGTTGCGGTAGGCGGGATATCCGGGGCGAGCGACCACCACGGTGTCGCCCTCGTCGAACGCGGCCAGGAAAAGCAAGGTGAACGCCCCGGACGAACCTGTCGTCACCACCACGTCTTCGGCGTCGACGGCTATTCCCGATCGCTCGCTGTGGTAGCGCGCAATAGCTTCGCGTAGCGGCAGGATCCCGAAAGTCTCGGTATACCCGAGTAGTTCGGTGCCGAGGATCTCGCGCGTCGCACGTAGCACCGGTGCCGGCGCGGGGGTCGACGGTTGACCGGCAGCCAACGTCAGGACGTCACCGTGCGTCCGCTGACGTTCGGTCGCGGCCTTCCATACATCCATGACATGGAAGGTCTGGATATCTGATCGACGAGATTCTGAGCGCACACCCCGACGGTAGCCGAACCACACTTCCGTGAGAAACGACGACCATCCATTGTGACGATCCGACAGATTCAGGTGCTCAGCATGAGTCGATTCAACGAGACCTGGGCCACGTCCCTCGCGCAGCATTGATCAACGACATCCTTCGATCAAAAGGTGCATCAGATGAAAGCTCGCTCAGTGCCCACCGCGGCTCTGGTCACGATCGGCGTTCTCACGGTTGCCTCGTGCGGAAGCACCTCTGATCCTGGCGGCGGGACCTCCGGGGACTACGCCAAGGACGGGAGTTTCACGACGATCGTGAACACCGACCCCGGCAACCTTCATCCCCTGATCACCAACCTGACTGCCACGCAGGCAATCAACAGCTATACCAACGACTCGTTGTTGGCCATCGACCCCAAAACCCGTGCAGCGGGCTCGTATCTGGCCGAAAAATGGAGCGAGAACGGAACTTCGCTGAACTTCACCCTCAAAAAAGGGATCACGTGTGAAGACGGCACGACGTTCACTGCCCAGACAGCCGCGAACAACATCAACTGGGTCGTCGACAAGACGAACGGCTCGCCGTGGCTGGGAGCGTCGGTACCCGAAACTGCAGTAGCAACCGCCGATGGCGACGAGCTCACGATCAAGACGGCGGAACCTGCGCCCTTCCTGCTCGAGCGCATCGGTGCTCTCAAACTGGCATGCCAGGCAGCACTCGACGACCCCGCCAGTGTTCGCGGCAGCAGCAACGGAACCGGCCTGTTCAAGATCACCGAAGTAGTGGCAAACGATCACGTGACGCTCGAACGCCGCGACGGATACAACTGGGGACCGAACGGCGAAACCACATCGGACACCCTCGGAGTACCCAAGGCCGTCACGATCAAGATCGTGACGGACGCGGCGACGACGGCGAACCTGGTCCTCACCGGAACGGTGAACGCAGCACCGGTGGCCGGTGCGGATATCGAACGTGTGGAAGCGTCCGGCCTGGAATCGATGACGTCGAACACCTTGAGCGGGCAGTTCATCTTCAACCACAATTCTGCTCTTCCCACCAAGGACGAAGCGGTGCGCAGCGCGCTCGTGCAGGCAATCGATCTCGACGACTACACGGACATCAACACCGGTGGCAAGGGTTCGCGCGCTACGGCATTGGCCGTTGTCGATCCGCGGGCATGTGACTACGACAGTGTCACCGGTGTAGTTCCGAAGTTCGACATGGCTGCGGCGAAGAAGACCCTCGCCGACGCCGGCTGGAAGCCCGGATCCGACGGCGTTCTGACCAAGGACGGTCAATCGCTGCAATTGACGGTCATCTTTGCCAACTACCGCGATACCACTTCTGCAGCAGCAGAATACGCGATGAAGCAGTGGCAGGAACTCGGCGCGAAGGTAGAGCTTCGCGGTGGTGACAACAATTTCATCATCTCCAATACGTTCGCGGCAAAGGACCTGACATCCTGGTCGATCTCGATCGGTCTGACCGTCCAGAGTGACACTCCCAGCATCTTCGTTCCGTACTTCTCCGGCCCGACCCCTCCGGCGGGCGTCAACTTCGCATCGATCGACAATCCCGAGTACACCGAACTGGCTGCGAAGGCATCTGTTCTGCCCGGCCAGGAATCCTGCTGGGTGTGGAAGGAAGCGGAACAGGCGCTGTTCACCTCTTCTGACGTCGTTCCGGTATCCACATCGCCGAACTTCATGTTCTTCAACGGTGCGACGTCCCTGTACGCGCCGATTGGTGGAACCCTGGCGGGCCCAGGCATCCGAGTTCTGAAATAAGCCGGAAGACAAAGCTTTACGTCTGCATCTATTTCTCCGATTCGAAGGATCTACATGACTGACCGTCCATTTGTTCTCGACGACCTCCACCGCGTGGTCACACCCACTGAAACCGCAATCTCGCCCGACGGCACCGTGGTCGTCTTCGTTCGCTCGGAAACTGTTGCAGGAAAGGCAACTACATCGCTCTGGGCAGTGTCCCGCGATTCCCAGGCTCGCCGCCTCACTGCGGGGCCCGCCGATTCGGCACCTCGGTTCTCTCCGGACGGAACCTCGATTGCCTTCCTCCGCAAGGTCGGCGACTCCGCCCAGCTGCACCTGATTCCGCTCGCCGGCGGCGAGGCCGAAACCCTCACCACAACAGCATCACTCCCCCTCGGTGCCGGCGCACCGGCCTGGAGCCCGGACGGAAATGCCATTGCATTCGCCGCTGTGATCTCACGTTCGGACTCCACCGATCCGAATGCGCCCATCGTCACCGACCGACTCGGATACAAGGTGGACGGCGCCGGTTGGCTCGGCACCTTCCGTCGACACCTGCACACCGTCGATCTGGAGACGAAGGCAGTACGACGCCTCACCGACGGTGATTGGAATGCGGACGTACCGTCCTGGTCGCCCGACGGCACGGCTCTTGCCTTCACCGCGAATCTCGAACCGGACAGCGATCTGAACCTCACGTTCAGCGCTTACCGAATCCTCGTCGACGATCTGTCAGTTCCGCCGCAGCGACTCGGTCACGCCACCGGGGTGCAGGGCTCCACACTGTGGCACCCGCAAGGAGATTCGGTCGTCGCCATCGGCACCCCCGAGGTCCGTGTCGGAACTGCCGACCTGATCCGTCTGTCCGTCCCCGGCCCAACTGAGACACCGGTCGACGTCACCCTCACAGCTCATCTCGATCGCAACGTGATGCCCGGCGCGCCCGGTTACCCCGGTGGCACACCGGCACTGTCGAATACTCGCGACGAAATCGTGTTCTGCCTCCGCGATCGCGGATGGACGCATCTGTATGCAGCCGACATCGAAACCGGAACCTCTCGCTCCCTCGTCGCCAATCCCAACGAGGTCGTCTCGGCGCTCTCCGTTGCCCGTGACGCCCGCGTCGCCTCCGTCATCGTCACCACACAGCAGTCCTTCGGCGAGGTCGCACTCGTCGATCTCGACAGCGGCGCTGTCACCACGCTGACAAAATTCACCGCAGAAGCACTCCCCGAGGTGACCCTGTTTGCCGCCGAGGAGCGCGAATTCACCATCTCCGACGGCCGTACCGTGCATGGCTGGTTGCTGTCCGCTCCCGAAACTGATGGCGCTGCACCCCTGCTGCTCGACATTCACGGTGGACCGCACAACGCGTGGACCGGCGTTGCCGATACCTATCACCCCGCCCACCAGGTTCTCGCAGCGCAGGGCTGGCGCATCCTGACCCTCAATCCACGTGGATCGGACGGGTACGGCGCAGACTTCATGTACGCCGTCAACGGCGCCTGGGGTACCTCGGACCAAGCCGACTTCCTCGAGCCGATCGACGCGCTTGTCGCCGAGGGACTTGTCGACGGGGACCGCCTGGCGATCACTGGGTACAGCTACGGCGGATACAGCACCTGCCACCTCACCTCGCAGACCGATCGCTTTGCCGCGGCGGTGGCCGGTGGGCTGATCTGCGATTTCAACGCTATGGCCGGAGTCTGCGATTTCGGTCCGCACCTCGCGTCGCTCGCCACGGGCACCACTGTTCCCGAGAACTCCGCGGGGCTGCTGGCAGCCTCACCGCTCGCCGCCGTGAAGAACGTGGTGACTCCGACGCTGATCCTGCACGGAAAGTCGGACGAGCGGTGCCCGCTGGGTCAGGCCGAGGCCTGGTTCGCCGCACTTCGCCAGCAGCATGTACCCACCCGACTGGTGGCGTATCCCGGTGCAAGCCACGGGTTCCTCGTCAACGGCTCGATCTCGCACCGAATCGACTACAGCACGCGGCTCATCGAGTGGGTGAAGCGATACACCTCCGCGAAGCTGCCCAAGACCGGCCTGGCCAATGCATCTGCCGGCGCCGACGCGTGGAAGCGCTCACTGGACGTACTGTGTGAGCGTTACGGCGTCACCGGTGCTCAATTCGGTATTCTCACACTCGATTCCAGCGGCAAGGAAATCACCCGTACGACGGTGGCTTCCGGCGTGATCAATGCAGACACCGGGGTCGAGGTATCCACCGACTCCCTGTTCCAGATCGGATCCATCACCAAGGTATGGACCGCGATGCTGGTCATGCAGCTGGTCGACGAAGGCTTGCTCGACCTGGACGCGACCGTCCGGTCGATCCTGCCCGACTTCGCACTGCAGGACGAGGAAACAGCCGCCCGCATCACGGTTCGCGCACTTCTGAACCATCGCAACGGAATCGACGGTGACCTCTTCATCGACAAGGGTCGCGGAGACGACGTCGTCGAACGCTACGTCGAGGGCCTGCGTGACTTCCGTCAGGTTCATCCACTCGAGGACGGCTTCGCGTACTCGAATTCCGCGTACGTCCTTGCAGCTCGTATCGTCGAGGTTCTTCGCGGCGGTATCTGGGACGACATCCTCAAGGAGCGGATCATCGATCCACTCGGCCTCGCGCACACACTCACGTTGACCGGAGATACTCCGAGATACTCTGTGGCAGCGGGCCATACAGGGAACTCCGTCGTGATGCCCGTCTGGCCGATCACGCGCTCGATGGGGCCGGCCGGCTGCATCACTGCCAGCATCGGAGATCTGCTCACGTTCGCGGAACTCGGCCTTCTCGAAGGTCAGAGCGTCGACGGTGTGCGGATCGTGTCGGAAAAATCAGCCGCCGCGATGCGTACACCCGAAATCGATATCAGCGAACTGTTCCCGGACAAGTCGGGCTGGGGTCTGGGTTGGTTCCACGAAACCTGGTCGGGCGAAGAAATTTTCGGCCACGACGGCAGCACCATCGGGCAGCACGCATATCTGCGCATCTTCCCCCGCCACAATGTCGCGATCGCGCTGCTGACCAGCGGCGGCAAAGCAGACGGCCTCTATCGTGATCTCTTCACCGAAGCCGCGGCCGCATTGGTCGGACTCGAACCTCCGCAAGCCCTCGCCCCGAACCCCGCGAGTGTGGAGTCGATTCCGGATTCGGTTCTGGGTAAGTACAGCTCGGGCGGAATAGCAATCGAGTTCCGTCGTGGAGAGTCCGCTGACGAGGCTGTGATCACCGTCATCGGTGACGTCATCCCGAATCCCGAGGAAGACGAAACAGCTCCGAAGAAGCCTGCAGCGGTGGCCACTCTCGTACCGTCGCAGATCCCGGGGACCTGGACCACCCGTCAACCCGGGGCTGCCGGTTGGACGACGGTACGGCCGCACCGCGACGGCGTGTACGTCGGATTCCGCTTCCTACCACGGGTTAACGCGTGACGACGACCGATACACATACGATGACGGAAACACCGAACGCCGAAACACAGAACGCCAGCGAACTCGAGGAATCAAAGATGCAAGAACAGCTTCAGGAACTCGTCGACCAGTGGAGGGTCGAGGCAAACATCCCCGGCGTCTCGGTCGGTATCGTGCACGGCGACAAGGACATCGTCGTCACCAGCGGCATCGAGAGCGTCGAAACCCAGCTCCCGGTCACCGACAAGACGATGTTCATGATCGGTTCCACCACAAAGGTTTTTGCTGCAACAGCCGCGATGGCACTCGTCGAGGACGGCCTACTCGATCTCGACACCCCACTGGTCGAGTACGTCCCCGAACTGATCCTCGCCGACGACGAAGCCACCCGCACAGTCACGATGCGTCATCTTCTGACGCACACCGGCGGATTCACCGGCGACGCCAGCCTCTCGGCAGGCTGGGGTGAAGACGCGCTGGGTCGATCGATTTCACGGCTGAAGGAACTACGACAGGAATTTCCCGTCGGAGAGGTCTTCTCCTACAGCAACTCCGGATTCGTTCTCGCCGGATACGTCGTAGCCAAGATCAGTGGACTGACCTTCGAAGAGCTGGTCAAGCAGCGCGTTCTGGACCCACTCGAGATGAAGAACTCGGCGTTCCTGCCCTGGGACGTGATGACCCACCGGTTTGCACTCGGCCACTACATCCGCGAGGGTGAGCCGTTCGTGTCCAACGAGACCGGACTGGACCGCGGTATGACGCCCTGCGGTGGAATGTGGTCCTCGGTGCGCGATCAGCTCGTCTGGGCACGCTACGCACTGTCGGGCGAACACCCGGGTGAGGGACAGCCGCTCGACGAGTCCACCCGGTTGCTGATGCAGAAGCCGCAACGTCCCGCCGCGATGATGTTCGAGGAAGTCGGCATCGGCTGGCTGCTGACTCGATACGGAACCACCCAGGTAGTGCGGCACGGCGGAAACGTCAGCAACCTCCAGGTCTCCGAGTTCTTGACCGTGCCTGAGAAGAACTTCGCCGTCACCGTGCTGACCAACGCACTCGGCGGCGGAATCGGCAAGAAGATCGTCGACTGGTGCATGGCCAACCTCGCAGAGTTGCCCGCGCCGGCATCTCTCGACGTGGTCGAGCCCGAACCCTCTGCCGTCGACGCCGTCCTGGGCAAGTACCAGGCCGGCAACCTGACCATGACCGTCGCCCCCGGTGACGAGGGAATCGGCGTCCGCATGGGCAGCGCGCAGGACCTCGGCGAATACGAGGACATCGTCTGGCCGCCGGCGATCCCGATCGCCTTCGTCAACGATCTCGACTTCGCTGCTCGCGCCGACACCACGCGGACGTTGGGGCGCTTCGTCACCGATGACACCGGACGCGCCGTGATGCTCGAATTCGGCGGCCGAACCGCCAAGCGAGTGGCTTGATCCTCTAGACGGGTGACGCGGTCCGATTACGAGGCCGCGTCACCCGTCTTTGTATATGCACAGCCTTTGTATATATGCACAGCCGCGAAGGTACAGACTGGACGCCATGAACGTCATCGGCGAGTCGATTCTGCACCCGTCCCGGTGGAGCGTGCGCGCCCGGACGACCGTGGCATCGACCCTCGTGATCGCCTTCTGCTTGGTGATCGCCGGGCTTGCACTGGTTTTCGTACTGGCGAACTCCCTGCACCTGTCCGCACTGAACAGCTCCGAGGCCCGTGCCGCACAGTTGGTCCAGCAACTCACCGGGAAGAGCCCAGCCGATCTCGACCCTTCGCTTCTGTCCACCGACAGCCAGATCGGAATCGTGCAGATCGTCGACGCCGATCACCGAATCGTCGCCCAATCGCCTGGAACTGACAGCGACCTACTGTCCGAACGCATTCTCGGCCCTGACGAGTCGGACACCTATGGAAGGGTCAAGAAGTCCGACGACGAGGACTACTGGCTGATCGGACACGGCGCTCAGACGCCGGCCGGACCGGTCACCGTTTTCGTCGGCGCCGACCGTGAACCGGTTGAAACCGTGGTGACCACCGTTGCCGTTCTGCTCGCCATCGCCGGGCCCCTGGTTCTTGGACTGGCCGCGTTTGCCACTTACCGCCTGGTGGGTTCGGCTCTCGCTCCCGTGGAACGCATCCGCGCTCGGGTTGCCTCGATATCGAGTGGGCGTCAAGGTGAACGAGTCCCCGTCCCGTCCGGGAACGACGAGATAGCCCGACTGGCAACAACAATGAACGACATGCTGGCGCGCCTCGACGAAGGCGCACTTGCTCAACAACGATTCGTCAGCGATGCCTCCCACGAGTTACGTAGTCCACTGTCCACGATCACGACGGCTCTCGAACTGGCACACCGACGCCCGGATCTCCTCGACGACGCACTGATCGAAGACGCGCTACTTCCCGAGGCGCGACGGATGCGGCAGTTGATCGAGGATCTGTTGATTCTCGCGCGCTCGGACGAAAGCGAACTCGAATCCATCGGTACCGTCGTCGACGTCGACCTCGACGACATTCTGTTCGCCGAGCAGAAGCGGATCGACGGTATCTCCGAGATCGCGGTCACCGCCACCGTTGCTCCGGTTCGCGTGTCCGGAGACCCGAGGGCGTTGGCGCGCATGGTGCGAAACCTGGTCGACAACGCAGTGCGGCACGCCGAGACCCTCGTGCATCTCGAGTGTTCCGAAGCCGGCCACGAAGCCCATATCGTGATCGAGGACGACGGGCCCGGAATCCCTGCAGCAGAACGCGAACGAATCTTCGGACGCTTCGTCCGCCTAGACCAGCCGCGGTCGAGGCAGGGAGGTGGCTCCGGACTCGGACTCGCCATCGCGTCGGAAATCGTTGCGGCGCATCACGGAACCATTTCCGTCAGCGAGAGGGTAGGCGGTGGAAGTCGATTCGAGGTGACAATTCCGCTACCGACCGATTGAAGATCAGGCAGTGCCGACAAAGCGGTACCCGATGCCCCGAATGGTTTCGATGCTGTGGGTTCCGAACGGGAGGTCGACCTTCTTACGTAGGTAACCGATGTAGACCTCGACGATGTTCTCGTCACCTTCGTAGTTGGTGTCCCAGACTGAGCGAACGATCTCGGTCTTCGTGACCACAACTCCGTTGTTGCGCATCAGGAACTCGAGAACGCTGTACTCACGTGGCGTCAGCGTCAATTCGATTCCCGCTCTGATCACCTGATGTTTGGCGGGGTCGAGGGACAGGTCTCCCACGGTGAGTATCGATGGACGCTGGGGAGCGCCGCGCCGCACCAGTGCGCGAAGCCGCGCGAGGAATACTACAAACGAGAAGGGCTTGACCAGGTAGTCGTCGGCACCGAGATCGAAAGCATCAGCGAGGTCGTATTCGCCGTCCTTCGCCGAGAGCATGAGGATCGGCGTCCACACCTCCCGGGCGCGTAGGTCCCGCACGATGTCGTATCCGTGTTTGCCCGGCAACATGATGTCGAGAACGATCACGTCGAATTCGTCGCTGCAGGCAATCGCGAATCCGTCGTCCCCGTTGAGTTCCACGGCGGTCACGAATCCCTCGGCTACCAATCCCCGCCGGATCGTCTCGGCCAGGCGTACTTCGTCTTCGACAACCAGTACTCGCACCACCGGCCCCGTTTCGTCGACACGCAGTTGTTCGGATGCACCCAGTAGAGCAGACGGTGGGCCCATGACCGAGTTACGTTCAGCGTTTCTTCAGCTTCTGATCGTCACACTGCATTCATGCCAGCAACTGTGTCGACCGTGCGAAACGTGGTCACCGAAGTCTTGACCGAGAGCACCACCGCAGAAATTGCGGTTGCCGCAATCGTGGTGGCAGCCGCGCTGTTCGCATTCGGTTCGATCTACCGGGCCTCCAGCGTTCGGTCAACAGCGCTCCGCGCGTCCGGGCTCGCCCTCGCCCTGGTGACGCTCTCGATCCAGGTATATCGAAACGGGTGGCTGACGAGCTTCGACGGGCCGGTGACCGACTGGATGGTCGATCACCGGAGCGGCGCCCTCAACCAGATCGCGGTCGCCGTCACAGATCTCGGTAGTCCTGTCGCCACCGCGCTGCTCGGGATCACTTGCGGAGTGCTCATCTCGTGGCGAGCGCGTTCGGTTGTTCCGGGTTTGATCGTGATCGGAACCGTTGGCGGTGCGGCAGTCGCCAGCACGGTAATCAAAGCGCTCGTCGGTCGCGAACGTCCGCCGACCAACATCCAAGTTCTTCTCGAGACCGGCCACTCGTTCCCGTCCGGTCACGTCACGGGCACAGCAGCGCTGTTCGGCATTGCGGTTCTCGTTGTGAGCGTCGACCGAACACCGTCCGTCAAACGTCTTCTGATGCTGCTCGCCGTGACGGTCACCGTTGTCGTCGCGCTCACTCGCCTCTATTTGGGAGCTCACTGGCTCACCGACGTCGTTGCCGGAGCTGTCCTCGCGACGCTTGCCGTCACTGCGGGTGGAGCAGTCTTCCGGTTCGTCGGCACGCACAACCAGTCCGAATCAACTACTGCTGCAGTGCGCTCTGCAGAACCTTCAGCACTTCACGAGCCGCAGTCGGCCCGGTATTGAGGTAGAAGACGTCGTCGTCAACAGCAACGGCATGGTTGGCAATCACCCCACGTAACTGCGCCCACAACGGCGCGTTGGTCAACGTCGCCGGGTCCCCGCCTTGCACTCCGTAGAAGATCCAATCAGCGTCCGCCACGTTCAGCTCTTCCTCACTTATGTCTCGGGAGGTGTCGTCGAATTGCTGCGACTCCGGACGCGTCAGGCCGGCATCCTGGGCGATACTTCCGGTGAACGAAGGAATACCGAAGATGCGCAAGCGATTTCCGTTCTGGCGGGTGAACGACACTGTCGGCGGCGACGAAAGGGACGCACCCAAGGCCGCGGCGTCGGCGTTGAACGTATCCAGCAGTGCTTTCGCCTGCTGCGTCTTACCTACCCCGTCGGCAACCAGCAGGAAGTCCTGCTTCCAGTTGACGCCGGTCCCCTGCGTTGCCACGGTGGGCGCAATTGCCGAAAGCTGGTCGTACAGCGAATCAGCATCCTTCCCTGCAACATTCATCAAGATCAGGTCAGGATCGAGCTTGACGATCGATTCGAAGTTCGGTGTGAAGCGCCCACCTGCATCGACGACATCACCTAGCTGGGTGCGGAATTCGGGGTATGCGGCCAACAGGTACGGCGGCACCAGGTCCGCACCGTCACCACGAGTCGAAGCCGCAGGAACGACACCGAGAGATAAAAGCGCATCTGCTTGCCCGGTCGAAATGACGACAACCTTTTCGGGCTGCGATTCGATCGTGGTGTCCCCTTTGAAGTGTGAAACGGTACGAGGGAATTCGCCGTCCGACTTTCCGCTCCCCATTCCAGCCGGGACTTCTCGCGGAGCGACAAACGCAGAGTCCGCCGGAGTCGACGCACTGATGTCAGTGTCTGTGGGCGAGGCGTCGCTCGAGCAGCCACTGAGAGCTGCCACCAATGTCAGTGCGCCGATCAGCATTACACTGCGTGACTTCTGTCCAAAATTCATGATCGTGTCCCGTACGTCGTGAAGCATGACAGCTTCATCTACCGTCATGGTTAGGTGACCCTACCCTTTGAGGAACTGTAAACTATATCTGTGTCAGATACAGTTTTGGGGCGTGGATCACACGAGGTCGATCGCTACTCTGATCGCGTGCCCACTGCGGAAGAAGCATCGAGATCACTCATCGCTGCGGCGTTCGAATTGCGTCGAGCGCTGCGTGAATACATGGATACGTCGGGTACCGACGCGACTTTGCCAGAGGCACAATCCGAGGTACTTCACGATGTCGCGCACCATCCCGGCACTCGCATCGGGGCCGTGGCCGATCGCCTCTCCAGACGCCCGAACACCGTCAGCACGCTGGTGCGCATCCTCTCCGACAAGGACCTGATCGAGCGGCGACCCGATCCCACAGACGGCCGGGTGAGCACGCTTTTCGTGAAGGACGAGCGAAGCGCGCGCCGGGACCGTCGGTCCGAACTACGCATCGGCGTCCTGGCCCAAGAACTGACAGCCCTCGACGAAGGTGACCTCGACATATTGACCACTGCCATCGGCATCCTCGACCGAGTCAATCGATCACTGCGAGTTCACGCACCGCGATGATGCCACTCAGGTGACTTTCCCACTCTTCTCGTAAACGTCGGCAAAACGCCTCATCTGCTCCGTGATGCCCGTCAGGCTGTACCCCGTACGCAGTTCTACCGAGGCAACCTGGCCCGAAACCACAGCCGGAAGCCTGGTGAACGTCGGCGAATTGAGCTCCGGTGCGTCAGACCACGTCGGCGGAATCAGGAGGAGATCGGCCGGAAAGACGCCCGGCTCTTCCCAACTCGCTGATGCCCAGAAACCGTCCTCGCTGTCCAGCTTCGCGAATTCGACGCCCATCGTTTCGAGAATACTTCCGAGCGGAGTCCATCCCGGCACCGCGTAGTCCAGGCTCGACTCCAACGGAATCACGTATGCAACAGAGATATTCGTTCGCGATGTGGCCAATTCACGCACCCGGTCACCGAGCGCACTCAACTCTTCCCGTTTTGCCGCGTAGACCGGCGAGGTGTCGGTGCCGCCGATACCCTGAACCAACGAACTGAAGCTGTCCAACGCCGCTTGCGCCCCGTCGGTGATCTCGACACCTGCAATGGGAGCAACCTCTTCGACGCGAGCGATATCGTCGCCCCAGATGCTGCCGAAGTTTCCGCCGTTGTACGAACTCCAGATGTCGATGACCAGATCCGGGTCCACTGCCAGGAGTTTCTCGGCACTGATATCTGTGTCGGTCTCGCTGACATGGGCAATTCCACTGAAGTCGAATGCATTCAACGTGGATTCGTCGAGCCTGGAAAAGCCGATGATACCGACTGGAACGACCCCGTATTCGAGTAGCACCGGCGCGGTGTCCGCCGTCGCCACAATGCGTTCGGGGATCTTGTCGAGTGAAATCTGCTGACCACGCGCATCGACATACGTCCACGCATCACCGTCGGACTTCGCGTCGGTCGTCGAGGTGCCACATGCTGCCAGCACCGTCGAAAGTGCCACTGCCACAGCCATGAAGATGGCCCTGCTACCGCGTTTCGAACGCGGCGCAACAAAATCGATCACTTCTGCCCCATGCTGTCGAGCGAGTTTCGGGAAACTCCCGAACCCGGAAAGTAAAGTAAGCCTCGCCTACATGGCTAACGGTAGAGCGGATCAGGGGATGACGCAATCGCGGAGTTTTGTCAAAGAATGTCGAAATCGGATCAACGATCCGCGTTCTTTCGAAATGCCATCGGCGTGACACCGGTGGACTGTTTGAAAGCGGCGACGAAACTACTGGGCGTCGAGTATCCGATCTGCTCGGCCACGTCGGCGACCGCAACACCTTGGCCGAGTAGGGACATCGCCACGTTCATCCGAAGCAGCACTCGCCACTGGCCGAAACTCACGCCGGTGTCCACCTTGAACCGACGAGCCAAAGTGCTGGTGCTGACGCCGATCTCGTTCGCCCAGTCTCCGAAACTGCGTGGGTCCTCCGGATGAGACAACAGGTCGCGTGCAATCCGCCCGACCGGGCCCGAATCGGGGATCTTCATCGCTCCGCGCTCGTCGCCGGGAACGACGAGGTCGAAGAACACTCGCTCGGCGCGGCGCCTCGCGTCGTCCGACATCTCGCGAGCACTCAGATGCAGAAACAACTCGTAGAGTAGCGGCGTGCCGTGTACCGCAACCGGGTGATCACCGAGCGAAGGCCCCTGCCCTACAGCGCAATACACCGTCAGGAACTGCGCACCCGCGGCAACGCGCACCGAGTGTCGATGCAGTGCCGGTATCCACAGCCCTCGTCCCGGCAACAATGTCCACATCTGGGCGCCCGAGCGAACAACCACAATGCCGGAACGAGGGAACAGAATCTCGTTCGATCGGTGCGCGTGGGTTTCCCATGTCACCGGTTGATCAGCACTCGACGCACCACCCCACAGAACCAAATCTTCGGGCTCGTCGTCTAATTCGTGTTCGGATACCACCAGCTCGTCGCTCGACGGCACGCCCCACCGGAGCCAATCACCGTCGACCTCGGATTTTGTCCGCCTCACGTCTACATCCCTGGATCGACCGTCGTCTGTCCAGGTGACTGTAACCGCTGCCCACGCAGAGCAGGTGCGGCAGGAAGTTGATCCCACCGCACCTGACCCCGAGTCGCCCCTTAGTTCATGTCGTTCGCAATGATGTTCTCGATATTCCGTTCGGCCAGAGCGGTGATGGTGACAAACGGATTGACTCCGACATTGCCCGGAACGAGGGATCCGTCCATGACATACAGTCCCGGGTACTCCGGCAGACGACCGTAGCCGTCGGTCGCCTTGCCAAGCACACAACCGCCGAGGGGGTGGTACGTCAACTGGTCGCCCCACGTCTGCACCGGACCGAAGAGGTCGGTCCGGTAGATCGTGCCTTCCTTCTTGTTGATCTTGTCGAAGAGTTTCTTCGCCATGTCGATCGACGGCTGGTTCTGCGAGCGCTGCCAATTCAAACCGACTTTGCCTGTTGCCGAGTTGAATTGGAACTGAGCACGTTGCGGATTCTTGGCAATCGCCAAGTACAGGCTGACCCACAGTTCGGTACCGGCTGGGAAGGGCGCGATTTCCGCGAACACAGGAGCAGATGCGTCGGCCCAGTTGTCGATACCCATCACGGGGATCGCCGACTGCTTCGCGCCGGTGGCGTCCCACATGTGATTGGCGCGACCCACCATCACGTTGCCGTTGTGCCCCCATTCCTGCCCAACCGCACCCGGCAAATTCGCCAGCTGCCCTTGTGCTTTCATCGCGACCAGGAGCTTACTGGTACCGATACTGCCGGCCGCGAAGAAGACCTTGTCCGCCGTCACCGTCTTGGTGCCGACGGTGTTGCCCTGCTCGTTGATCTGGTTCATCACCACTTGATATCCACCACCGGTCGCGGCCGGCGCAACCGAGGTCACGACGTGCAGCGCCGAGATCGTGAGCTTGCCGGTGGCGGATGCCGCAGCGAGGTACGTCTTGTCCAGAGACTTCTTTCCCGCGTTGTTGCCGTAGATGACCTCACTCACCAGGGCAGACTTGGTGACCTGACCAGCAGCTTCCTGCTTCATGTAGTTGAAGTCGTAAACATTCGGCACGAATGTTGTTGTGTAACCGGATCTCTCAGCGGTCTTTCGCCCGGTTCGTGCGAACTTGTAGTACTCGGTCGACTCGAACCAGGCCGGGTCGATGTTGTTGACTCCGAGCGCAGCGTTGGCCCGCGGGAAGTACGTCGAGTACATCTCGTTGGAATCGACCCCGGGCAGGATCTCTTCGAAGTAGTTGCGCTTGGGTGTGACGGCCATGCCGCCGTTGACCAGCGACCCGCCGCCGACCCCTCGGCCTTGGTAGACCTTGATCCCGCCGAAGTCCTCGGCGTCGAGAACGCCGACGTAGCGGCTGATGTTCTTGTCCACCGAGCCGCCGGAGAAGTGTGAAACCGGTTGAACTGTACGGTCTCTGAGCCAGAAGGAACGTCCGTCCGGTGAGAGCATCGGGCAGAAGACCTTGCCGTCGGACCCCGGTGTGGTCCACGACTTCCCCATCTCGACCATGTGTGTGTCGATGCCGGCCTGCGTCAGCCGAAGTGCCGCAACGGCTCCGCCGTACCCGCTGCCGATCACGAGCGCAGGGACACGGTCTCCGTCGCTCAATGCTCGCCTGGGCGCAGCGGCGGCCGTAGTCCACGAGGACGAGAGCGCAGCGGCGCCCACAGCTAATCCTGTTGCTGCCAAGAAGTTTCTACGCGAGAGCGTGGAATTGGTACGTGCGTGCCGTTCGTTGGATCCAGCGCGAATGCTCAAGTGTGCCCTTCTCTTTCCGTGACCCCCGCGCTGAGATATACCGGGAGAAACCGAACGAGAAGTCCATACTCGTGGGTAACTTCGAGGAACCGTTGATTTTCCATGAAAAGGGCCGATGAACAGAAAGTTCACCGGCCCTCCGAAAGAACGAGTCAGGGAAGAGAGATGCGCCCTTCGACGGCGCCGAGTCCGATGTCCGTGCGGAAATGACCGCCGGGAAGCTTGACGTCGGCGATCTTTGCGTAGGCGTCGTCACGCGCTTCGGTCAGATCCTTGCCCACTCCGACAACACTCAGCACACGCCCGCCGGCCGAGACGACGGCTCCGTCTTCACGCTTTTTGGTACCGGCATGCAGGACTCCGTCGGCGTCGGCTCCGGTGATCACGTCGCCGGTGCGGGGGGTCGCCGGGTAGTTCTCGGCAGCAATCACGACCGTGACAGCGGAACCGTCGCGCCACTGCAACGGACCGACCGAATCGAGTGTTCCGGTCGATGCCGCATTGAGTAGACCGCCCAGCGGCGTTTCGAGGAGAGCAAGCACGGCCTGAGTTTCGGGGTCACCGAATCGGCAGTTGAATTCGACGACGGCCGGGCCGTCGACACCGATCGCGAGACCGGCGTAGAGAAGGCCGGAGAAACTGCTACCGCGTGCGACCAACTCGGCAGCGACGGGCTTGACGACGTCGTCGACGATCTGCGTGACCATCTCGTCGGGCAGCCACGGCAAGGGTGTGTACGCGCCCATGCCGCCGGTGTTGGGTCCGGAGTCTCCGTCGCCGACGCGCTTGTGGTCCTGAGCCGGGAGCAGTGGGATCACGGTTTCACCGTCGACGAGACAGAAGAGCGAAACTTCCGGACCGTCCAGGAAGGATTCGAGAAGAACCGGGTGCCCGGTCTCGAGCAGTTCAGCGGCATGATCGCGCGCGGCGAGACGATCCGTCGTGACGACTACGCCCTTGCCCGCGGCCAGCCCGTCGTCCTTGACCACCCAGTTGGGACCGAAGCGGTCGAGTGCTTCGTCGAGCTTGGCCGGATTGTCGACGATCTCGCTGTGAGCGGTCTTGACGCCGGCGACAGCCATCACGTCCTTGGCGAAAGCCTTCGATCCCTCGATGCGGGCGGCGTCGGCCGAAGGCCCGAAGCAGGCGATACCTGCTGCGCGCACCGCGTCTGCAACACCGAGAACCAGCGGAACCTCGGGTCCGATGACGACGAGGTCGGCTTCGACCTTCTGGGCCAGCGCGGTAACCGCGTCACCAGAAGCGACGTCGACGGGGTGCTGCTCGGCGATTTTTGCGATCCCGGCATTGCCAGGCGCGCAGATCAGGGCCGTGACACCTGGATCGCGAGCAAGAGAGAGAAGGAGGGCATGTTCACGGGCTCCGGAGCCGATTACTAGTACGCGCACGGGGAACAGACTACGGCCTGCGATAACAGCGCTCTCGGAGTGCCACTGACGGGGCCAAGGTCCCAGCGTTCGACCTTTGTGCGAAATATCCGTTTCGAGATGAGATCATATGAATACCTGAATAGGTGAACAGATGTTTTCGGACACCTGTCCACCAAGGAAAGGACACCCGTGAAACTCCATAAACCAGGCGTTCTGACGCTCACCGCAACCGCCGCAATCGGCGCACTTCTGATCACGTCGTGCAGTAGCCCGACTGGCACCGACTCCTCGGGCAACAACGACGGCCTGGTCTTGGCCGACGGCTACGAACTGGGCGGCTACAACCCGGTCGCAGGGTTCGGCGCTGCCGGTGAGGCCAAGATGTACGACGGTCTCGTCCGGCTCACCGGAGGCACCGGTATGCCGGGATTCGAGCCGTCTCTGGCCGCGGAGATGCCCACGGCCAACACCGACGCGACAGTCTGGACGGTCAAACTCCGCGACGGGGTCACCTTCTCCGACGGGTCGACCTTCGACGCCGCCGACGTGGTTGCCACGTACAAGGCGATCCTCGATCCAGCTTCCGCCTCCGAAGCGCGGTCGTCGTACGACATGATCAGCGACGTCGTGGCCGTCGACGACAGCACAGTCGAGTTCCGCCTCGCCTACTCGTATGCCCCACTGCTGACGAAGATGCTGATCGGCATGGTTCCATCGGAGTCCCTCGCGACACCCGGGCTTGCCGCCGAATCGCCGTTGAACACCGCACCGGTCGGTACGGGTCCGTACACACTCGTCGACCTCTCACCGGATCGAGCGGTCTTCGAGGCGAACGAGAACTACTGGGACGGTGCGCCGGAGATCAAGAAGCTGACTCTCCTCTACGTTCCTGACGACAACACCCGCGCCCAACGTATGGTGTCCGGCGAGATCGACGGAACCAATCTCCCTCCACTGCTTGCCAATACGTTCTCAGGCAAGGACAACATGTCCGTGACGGCTCATCAGTCAGCAGACTGGCGCGGGCTCTCACTCCCGACGAACAATCCCGTGGCAGGCGACAAAGCCGTGCGGATGGCGCTCAACCTCGCCGCCGATCGCCAGTCGATGATCGACAACGTCCTGGGCGGACACGGCCGCGTCGCCGCCACTCCGATCCCCGAGGTCTACGGCGATTCGTACAACCCGAACGCAACCTTCGCCTACGACCCGACCCAGGCCGAGCGAATACTCACCGAAGCGGGCTGGATCGAAGGTGCCGACGGAATCCGTTCGAAAGACGGTCAGCGGGCGCAGTTCACGATCATGTACAACTCCGTCGACACCGTTCGACGCGATCTCGCTCAGGCATTTGCCTCCGACGCTCTCGCTGTCGGCATCGAGGTGGACCTCGAAGCACTCTCCTGGGACCGCATAGACCCTCGAATCAACCAGGATTCGACGCTTCTCGGTGGCGGCGACGAACCTTTCGACCCCGACACACAGGCGTACGACGCGCTGAACTCGAAGTACATCGCGCCCGGGGTCGGCAGCATCTACGACAACGCCAGTGACTACTCCAATCCAGCAGTCGACGCAGGCTTGGAAGTAGGACGCCGCAGCCTGGATCAGGCAACGCGTGATGCCGCGTATCGCGACGTACAGCAGGCGTACGTCGAAGATCCCGGGTTTGTCATCCTCGTGTTCCTCGACCATACGTACGTGTCGAAGGATTCCGACTGGCAGATGTCCGGACCGGTACTCGAACCACACTCACACGGTGTGACCTGGGGTCCATGGTGGTCACTGCAGACGTGGGCCCGAGGGCAATGACAGCGGTCGACGTTCGGCCAGACGCGGGGCCGACACGGGGTCACCGTGACAACTCCCGCCGAAAGGCCATCCTCACGATGGTCGGTCGGCGGGTGTTGTTCATCGTGCCGGTCATCGCCGTGGTGTCCGCGGGACTCTTTGCCGCCGCCGCGATCTCACCGTTCGATCCACTGGTCGGCTACCTCGGCACGCGATACATGACGACAAGCGACGCAGACAAAGCGTTGATCGCCGATCAGATGGGTTTCGACAACCCCTGGTACAGCACGTACTGGAATTGGCTCCAGGGTGTGTTCACCGGCGATCTCGGGATCTCCAGATCGTTCAATCAGCCTGTTTCCCAAGTCATCTTCGAACGTCTGCCATGGACCTTGCTGCTGGTCGGGATCTCACTCCTCATCGCGATTCTCGCCTCGCTGACACTCGGTGTTCTCGCCGGAATCCGCAGTGGAGGATTCCTGGACAAGACCGTGTCCGGGCTGAGCGTCGTGGTCCAAGGACTTCCGCCGTTTGTCTTGTCGCTGGGTGCCATCGCGCTCTTCGCGTTGACTCTCGGCTGGCTCCCGGTCGCCGGACTGACCGACGGGGGCGCCGATCCCACACCGGGACAGGTGATCCGGCACTTGGTCCTACCGGTGACGGTGCTCGCCATTTCGCAAATGCCGTGGCTCCTACTTGCCGTCCGAGAGTCCGTCGTGGGTTCGAAAAGTGAGGGATTTGTCGCCGGCGCGGTAGCACGCGGTATCCCGACGCCGACCATCACGAAGCGCCACATACTGCCCACATCACTGGCACCTTTCGTCAACATCGTCGGCGTGCGGTTGCCCGAGCTGATAGTCGGGGCAGTGCTGGTGGAAGAGGTGTTCAGTTGGCCGGGGATCGCCGGCGCCATCGTGTCGTCTGCGCGAGACCTAGACATGGCACTGCTCGCGTTCCTCACCGTCGGTACGACATTGACGGTCATGCTCGGCTCACTGCTTGCCGACGTGCTGGTTGCAGTGCTCGACCCGAGAGTAGGTACCGATGGCTGAACGACGCTTCAAGATCGCCCTCGGCGTGCTGATCCTCGTTGCGCTGTACGCGGCGTTGGTCCCATGGTTGGCCGACGTCGACGACCGAGTCACAGACTTCTCGGCGGCTCGCCTGGCTCCGTCGTTCGATCACCCGTTCGGAACCGACTCGGCGGGCCGAGATCTATTCGTGCGCATAGCTGCAGGCATCAGAACCTCACTTCTGATCGCACTCGCCTGCGCGCTGCTCGCCACGGTGATCGGCGTCGCCGTCGGCACTACGGCCGGACTGGTCGGCGGCTGGGTGGACAGGTTCGTCATGCGCGGCACCGATGCCGTCAACGCACTCCCCCACCTGTTGCTCGGCATCGTCATCGTCGCGATGTTCCGTGGAAGCATTGCCGCCATCGTGCTTTCGATCGCACTGACCCACTGGACCCAAGTGGCCCGGATCATCCGCTCAGAGATCTTGAGTCTGCGCGAGCGTCCCTACATCGACGCCGCCATTCTCGCGGGAGCAAGTCGACGTCACGTGATCATGCGCCACCTCGTGCCGGCGACCGCGCCACAGGCCTTGATCGCAGTCGTTCTCCTGCTGCCCCATGCCGTCTGGCACGAATCAACATTGTCCTTCCTGGGTTTCGGTCTTCCCCCGCACAAACCCAGTCTCGGGACGCTCCTTGAAGAGGCACGCAGTTCTCTACTCCTCGGCGGTTGGTGGACGCTTGCATTCCCCGCCGCAGTCCTCGTGATCGCCACCGTCGCTGTTGCAGTTGCCGGTTCGGCCCTGCGGTCGATGCTCACGCCCCCTCGACCTTCGGAGCTACGACTGTGAAACGCGGCCTACGCATCAAATCCCTCACCGTCAGGATCCCTTTGCCCGGAGGATCCGTAGTCCACGCTGCGAGCGACATCGACCTCGACGTTCCAGCCGGCACGGTGACCGCGCTTGTCGGCGAATCCGGGTGTGGCAAGTCGATCATCGCCACCTCGGTCATGAACATGTTGCCGCCGAATGCTTCTCGAACCGGAACGGTCACCGTCGGTACAGCGGACCTCGAGATCGACGTCTTCTCCGGCACCGCGTTCCGTGGGCGGCACGTGGCTCTCGTTCCACAATCCGCCGCAACACATCTCACCCCCGTCCGGACTGCGCGATCGCAGCTACAGGAGACGATCGACGCACTCGGCAGCGACCACACTTGCGACGCCTTGGCACTTCGCGTCGGACTCGAACCGTCGGCCCTGGACTGTTACCCGCACGAACTGTCGGGCGGCATGGCGCAACGCGTTGCCATTGCCGGTGCGCTGGCCGGGAATCCATCGGTGATCGTCGCAGACGAACCCACCGCCAACCTCGACCGCGAACTCACCGACCACGTCATGGGATTACTTCGAGAGTGCGCTGACTCCGGGGCGGCTGTCCTGCTCATCACCCATGACCTTGCATCACTCACCCGCAGCGATGTCGCGGATCGACTTGCCGTCATGTACGCATCACGCATCATGGAAACCGGTCCGGCGGCTCTGGTGTTCCAAGATCCGCTTCACGACTACACCCGAGACCTGCTCGGCGCCTTGCCATCCCGAGGCTTGACTCCTATGCCCGGATCACCACCGCAACTCACCGATCTCCCCGACGACTGCGTCTATCACCTACGACGCCCGGAGTCGAAACAATCCGGTGGCCCGACCGAACTGGTCACACTGGGTGACCGCACGTACCGAACGCTGCGGAAGGTGGGCTGACATGAGTCTGCAAGCTCTGGGAATCACCAGCGGTTACCATCGCAACCGGCCAGTTCTCGAGAACGTCTCGCTCGAAATTCCGCCGGGAAGGCTGATCGGCCTGACCGGGCCTTCGGGCACCGGAAAAACAACACTTGCAAGGATTCTCGCCTCGTTGGATGCACCGTGGTCAGGAGAGGTGCGAATCGACGGATCACCCGTCGTGGGTACCAAATTCTCGGTACCCGCGGCACTGCGCGGGACGGTGGCCATGCTGTTTCAGTCACCTCGCGCATCAACCGACCCTCGGCAGACGCTCGCCTCGATCATCGGTCAACCCGGCGATATTGCCGGTAGGACAATCGATGTGGTCGCACTGGCAGCAGAAGTGGGCCTCACTCCCGATCTCTTGTCCCGTAGACCCCACCAGGTGAGCGACGGCCAACTGCAGCGCGCCTGTCTAGCGAGATCGCTGGCGCAACAACCGAAATACCTCATCTGTGACGAGGCGACGGCGATGCTCGACGCCGCCACGACGGCCGCGCTCATTCGGTTGATCGAGAGTCGCGCCACCGAAACCGGCGTCGGCGTATTACTCATCAGCCATGATCGCGAATTGCTCGGCGCCTGCTGCGACATGGTCCACGACCTCGACAGTATTAGCGCTTAGCCCCTGCGAAAATCCACCCTTGACTCGAACGGATGTTCGAGTATGATGTGGGGAGGGGATCGGGGGATTCAATGAGTGTCTATCTGTCGGACGTGGTTTCGGGTTCTGCGGTGGGGTTGCGCGGACGCCTGTGGCAGCTGTCTGCTTCTGAGTTGCGTGCTGCCGCTATCGAGGCGAGTGCGGAGATTCTTCGTCTCGAGGCCGTTCGTGTGGCGGTGGTCGACGAACTCTCGATGCGCCCGGATGATCAGGTGATTGCCAGCCGCGGGGTGGGTTGCTGGTTGGCGGCAAACACGATGCTGCAAATCCGGGACGGGAAGAAGATCGCCGCCCCGGGTGCGGCGCTGCGGCCGTTTCCCGCGGTGGCGGCCCGGTTCGATGTCGGGGACTGCTCCTTCGAGCACGCCGTGTTGATCGTGGCGTTCTGCGAATCACCACCGAAGGGCATGCCGGACGAAGCGTTACCGAAGTGCATCGACCTGTTGCTCGCTGCTGCGTCGGGCGTGGAGGCGACGACCACGAAGGTGCGGAGTGTTATCGCGACCTTGGAGCGAGTGTTCGAGTCCGATGAGATTCCGCCTGCCGAAGATATCGACCGCAACGAGTTGCGGATCGCATCGACACTGAACGGTCGGGTGGTGGTGCGCGGCGATTTCGACGCCCTCACCGGCGAAATGCTGCTCTCCGCCCTGTCGAATCTGACGATGCCCACCCCGGCACCCGATGGAACCCCGGATTCTCGGTCGGCAGCGAAGCGGACCGCGGACGGGTTCACCGAACTGATCCGCCGTTACCTCGACTGCGCCAAAACCGGTGTCGATGGTGGCCAGCGTCCGCACGTGAACGTGCACATCAACGCGCGTGATTTGGCTGAGCACCGGGACTGCGCCGCAACATCCGCTGCTCCTGGTGGTGGAGTGGCTGTGGCTGTGTCGGATCTCGATGTCGGGCACATGCCCTGGCTGGGGCCACTGTCCGTCTCGCAGACCAGACTCCTCGGCTGCGACTGCTTCCTGTCCACCGTACTGCTCGACGACCACGGCGCACCGCTCGATGCGAGACCCGGAAAGAGGTTGGTCACCGCCGAACAGCGAGTGGCGTTGATCGCGAGAGACAAAGGCTGCGCCTTCCCCGGCTGCACATGCGTGCCCGCGTGGACGGATGCGCACCATATCCGGCACTGGGCCAACGGCGGCCCGACCGTGATGAACAACCTTGTCCTGCTGTGCCGTTCACATCACCGGCTGATGCACCGGAAATCCGGGTTCGTCGGAAAATGGGTGATCCGCATCGGCGTCGACAACAAACCCTGGTTCATCCCACCACCCTCGATCGACCCGCAGCAGCACCCGCGGCCCGCGAACACCACATTCAAAACCTGAGGACGAACCTCAGGCATACAACTTCACGCCAGGTCCGCATCGGGGGGAGCACCTCCGATGCGGACCTGGCGTGCGTTCATGTTGGTCAGCCCCCAACCGTCAAGTCGTAGAGGGTTACTCCGTCCACCGTTACGGCGGTGAAGTTTTCGGTCACCCACGTCGAGATGGCGGTAGCGGTGCCTTCGGCGTTCATACCGCCACCCATCCCACCGCCGGCGATGAAGAAGTGAATCTTGCCCTCTGACACGTACTGCTGGAACTGCGCGAGTGTCGGGGACGGATCACTCCCGTTGAACCCTCCGATAGCCATGACCGGTGACTGTGTCGCAAGCTGATAACCCGATGCGCTGTTGGACCCGATTGCCGCGGCTACCCACGTGAACTGGTCGGAGTTCTCTTCGAGGGTGGACACGACCGCGGCTCCCGGTGTGCTGCCCTGAAGCAAACCACCGGCTGCGCCGCCGCCCATTGCGCCCCGCGTTCCGTCGGTGGTCGATGTGGTGGTACCCGGAGCTGTTGCACCACCGGGTATCTGACCCATTCCGGCAGGGGGCGTTCCCGGCGTTCCGGTCCCAGCCCCGTCAGTCCGACGGTTACCGCCGTCAGCCATGCCGCCGAATCCTCCGAATCCTCCGCGACCACCGCCGGGCCCGCCCATTCCACCTTCGACGCTCGGTCCGGCCGAAACTATGGAACCGGTATGCGAAGTGTTGATCGTGTCGATCGCGTACGCAGTCGGACCCGCCAGACCGGTGAAGATCGCCGCGAGGATCACTGCCACAGCCAATCGACCTCGCGTCACTGCCGGAATCAGCACTGCCACGGCAGTGACGATGCCGACGACCAGAATCGCCCAGCGAAGCCACGGTACGAACGAAGGCGAGCGTCCGAGCAGTACCCACGCCATCGCGACGGTTGCCGCCAACGACACTGCCAGAACGAGGCGAACCCAGAGGACGTCACGATGACGCCAAGCGAATACGGATCCTGAACCGATCAGTGCGGCGATCGCCGGCGCCAGCGCAACGGTGTAGTAAGCGTGGAAGATTCCCGCCATGAAACTGAAGGTCAGTCCGGTCACCAACAGCCACAGTCCCCAGACGATGAATGACGCGCGCTGTGTGTCAGCGCGGGGAGCCCTGCCTCGCAGCACGATTCCGGCCACCAGAAGTATCAGTGCAGCAGGAATCAACCAGGCAATCTGTCCGCCCTGGGCAGATTCGAACAGTCGGGTAATGCCGGTACTCCCCCACATACCGCCACCGGCGCCACCACCTGGTGCCATGCCTCCCGCTGCCATACCGCCTGCGGCCTCGCCCATTCCGGGGAAGCCTCCCGCAGCAGCACCGGCCGCAGCATCACCAGCACCGCGCATTCCGCCGCCGCCGACGCTTCCGGTCTCGTTGCCGCTCAAGCGTCCGAGCCCGTTGTAGCCGAGCGTCAGTTCGAGAATCGAATTGTTCTGCGAACCACCGATCCACGGACGCGAGTCGGCTGGCCACAGTTCGACGATTGCCAACCACCATCCGGCGGAGACGATCAGTCCGCCCAGTGCCGCGAACAGTTGGAGTACGCGCTTACCCAGTTTCGGCGGTCCGGCGATCAGATAGGTGAGCGCCAGCGGTGGAACTACCAACATGACCTGCAATTGCTTTGTCAGGAAACCGAATCCGCAGAAGATACCGACCAACACCAGCCAGCGGGTGCGACCGTCCTGCACGGCGCGCATCATCGCCCACACTGCTGCGATCATCAGGAGCACCAGCAGGGCATCCGGGTTGTTGAACCGGAACATCAGCGCCGCTACGGGTGTGAGCGCAAGTACCAAGCCGGCGAGGAGGCCGGCGGCCGCACCGAAATACCGTCGAACCGTTCCCCACAACAGCGCAACCGATCCGACCCCGAGGAGTGCCTGCGGCACCAACATCGCCCAGGAATTGAGTCCGAAGATACGAACCGACAGCGACATCAACCATAGGGACATCGGCGGCTTGTCGACGGTGATCGAGTTGGCAGCATCCGAGGAACCGAAGAAGAAGGCCTTCCACGACACCGAACCTGCCTGGACCGCAGCAGCATAGAACGAGTTGGCCCATCCGGACGCGCCCAGGCCCCAGATGTAGGCGACTCCGGTACCCACCAACAACACTCCGAGCGCCCACGGTTCCCAGCGCACCTGACGCTGCGGTTCCGGCGCAGGCAGCGGCGCGGCGAGTGTCTCTGCAGTGGCGGTCATCGATTGGCTCCTACGGATTGTGCAGTGCGAAACACCCAGCGCAGCGCGATGAATCGGCTCACTGTGGCAACAAGATTGGCAATGACGAGTACGGCAAGCTCCACGTGCTTGGACGCGTCGGGCGCCATGACGTCGAGAACGAACAACGATCCGCTGGTGAGCAGTAGACCGAACCCGAACACGAGCAGGCCCTGCATCTGGTGACGGGCGGATCCTTCCGACCCGCGGATCCCGAAGGTGAAGGCTCGATTGGCGGCGGTGTTGAATACCGCGGTCACCAGCAATGCGACGGCGTTGGCCCACTGCGCCCCCATTACCGAGTGCAGTGCGAGGTAGAGCAGTGCGTATGCGAGTGTCGAAATGACTCCCACCACGGCAAAGCGCGAGAGCTGCCCGACCATTCCTCGAGGGACTCCGGGAACCAGTGGTTCACGTCCGAAACTCGCCCTGAGCTCGGCCAAGGGAAGGGAACCGGTCGACAGTGCTCGCCCGACGCGGACCACACCTTTGAGGTCGGCAACTGCGGTGGCAATGATGTCCACCCGACTGTCCGGATCGTCCACCCAGTCGACAGGGACCTCGTGAATCCGCATGCCCGCTCGCTCGGCCAGCACGAGCAATTCGGTATCGAAGAACCACCCGGTGTCCTCCACCAGCGGAAGTAGTTGCCGCGCAACATCGACTCGCATGGCTTTGAATCCGCACTGAGCGTCGGAGAAGCGAGCATGCAGTGCGCTTCGGAGGATGAGGTTGTAGCTACGTGAGATGAACTCACGCTTGGGGCCGCGTACCACGCGCGACGAACGTGCCAACCGGGAACCGATGGCGATGTCCGAGTGGCCGGAGAGCAGCGGAGCAATCAACGGCATCAGGGCATTGAGATCGGTGGAGAGGTCGACGTCCATGTACGCGACCACGTCGGCATCGGAGTCGCTCCACACCTGCCGCAGTGCTCGACCACGGCCCTTCGCATCCAGGTGGACGACCCGGACGTCGTCGAATTCTTCGGCGAGGGAACGTGCGAGTGCCAACGTGCCGTCGACACTGGCGTTGTCCGCGATGGTAATTCGTGCAGAGAATGGCACCTGTGTGCGTAAATGCCGGCGCAGGCGCCGCACGCACGTCTCCAGGCCGGCCTCTTCGTTGTATACCGGGACGACCACGTCCAGCACTACAGTCGTCGCGGAAAGCTCCCCTGCGTCCGTGCTGCCCGCGGTCTGCATGGCTTCTGTCGTCATGCGTCCTAGATTTGTCGGGCCGGCTCCGACGAACCTGCGTCCAGCCTGGGAGTTTCCTGGCAACCGGACGCGGGCTAATCTCGGGGTATGCCTTCAGTCTTCAGCGCCATCATCAACGGAGATCTACCAGGACGTTTCGTGTGGGAGGACGACGACGTTGTCGCGTTCCTGACCATCGCGCCGGTAACGCAGGGCCACGTACTCGTGGTACCGCGAGCCGAGGTCGATCAGTGGCAGGACGTGGATCCTGAACTCTTTGCCAAGGTCACCGCGGTTGCCCGCACCCTGGGTCAGGCTGTGCGGAAGGCGTTCGACGCGCCTCGGGCGGGTCTCCTCATCGCAGGTCTGGAAGTTCCGCATCTTCACGTTCACGTCTTCCCCGCATACGACATGGGGAACTTCGACATCAGTGGTGCCGATACTTCGCCGTCACCCGAATCTCTCGACGAGGCGCAGACCAAACTCAAGTCGGCGCTACGCGACCTCGGCTTCGAGGCAACTGTCTCGACTCGTTGATCGCGTACCTTCGACCGAATTTCGCTGGCCGATAACTGGACTCCCCGCCGCAGCCTCCAACGGAGGTTGCGGCGGTCGCATTTGTCGCTCCTACCGACCGTGACCTGCGATTGCACACCGAACAGTCCGTTTCGCGCTGTCGCGCGAGCACGAGATTCGCTGCTACCGTGGGGCGCTGGTCCGGGACCTAGGGCCCTAAAACTGGTTCACGTGTTAACAGTCGGAGGACAAGGGAGCAATGCAGGAACGTGCCAAGATCAGTCGCCGACAGATTCTTCAAGGCGCTGCTGATCGGTTCGAAGTCACGGGGTACGGCAGCACGAGCATGAATGACATCGTGTCCGCGGCGCAGATGACCAAGGGCGCGGTCTATTTCCACTTCTCGTCCAAAGACGAATTGGCTCAGGCGGTCATCGAAGAACAGCACCAGATGTCGATCACTGCCTTCACCGCAGTTGCAGCCACGGGCGCACCGGCACTGGAGCAGCTCGTCATGGTGTGCCACGAGATGGGTCGCCAACTCGTCGCGGACCCGATTGTTCGTGCGGGAGTCCGACTTACCCTCGAATTGGCCTCTGCCGACGGTTCGCAAGGCCCGTACGTCGTGTGGATCCGCGAGCTTCGAAAACTGGCCGAGGCCGCGAAGCTCGAAGGCGACATCCGCGACGACGTGGAGCCGGAATCGGTGGGTCGCGTGGCGATCTCGGCATTCACCGGCGTTCAACTGGTTTCGAACGTGCTCACCAGACGAAGCGATTTGAACGACCGTATCGACGAATTGTTCACCATCCTGTTGGCAGGCGTGGTCTCGGACAAGCGTCGGACCGACGTCGCCGAACTGGTCGGACGTCGCCTCGAAACTTATGCGTCCTGACCCCCGGAACACCCCTGCCCCCGGAACACCCTGACAATCGGTTGATTCGGCGTATCAGCACCGAACCGTGCGCCAACCTTCGTCGATTCGTACAAGACCCCCCGTCGTCGACTCACTATCGTCAGATCCACGAATAACCCAGATATACGGATACCGACGAAAGGGCTTCTCGAATGACCGAAACCGCCACGTACGTTGAGAGCGCACAGCAGGAGATCGCTGCTGTTCTCGCCGAAGCGAAGACCGATGCGTTCGTCCACGCACGCGACATCGATTCCGGCGAAGAGTTCGGCTACGGCGCTGACGAAGGTGTCATCCTCGCCTCCGTTTTCAAGATTCCTGTTGTACTGCAGTACGCCCGTGAAGTAGCGGCCGGCACCCTTGATCCGACCGAGCACGCCACGGTGACCGCCGAGTTCCGCTCCGGCGGCATCGGTATCGGCGGCTGCGCCGACGACGTCACCGCAAGCTGGCGAGATCTCGCTCTGCTCATGATGAGCTTCAGCGACAACGCCGCCACGGATTTCTTGTACGAACGCCTCGGACTCGACAACATCGTCGCAACGCTGCGCGGGCTCGGTTTGGAGAAGACCAACTTGGTCCGTGACTGCCGTGGTCTGTTCAAATCGGTCTACGACGACCTCGGTGTCGACAAGGGCACCTTGCTGGAAATGCCGCCCATCGAAATTCTTCGGACAATTTCCGTCATGGATCCGGCCCGCTCCAACTCCAGCACTCCTCGTGAGATCACAATGTTGCTGGCTGCAATCTGGAGGGACGAAGCCGGCCCCGCATCGGCCTGTGAAGAAGTCCGAACCATCATGAGCAAGCAGGTCTGGCCGCATCGCCTTTCGTCCGGTTTCCCCGACGAGGTCACTGTCGCCGCCAAGACCGGAACGCTGGGATTGGTACGAAACGAAGCCGGCGTCGTGGCGTACCCGGACGGCAAGCGTTACGCCGTCGGTGTCTTCACCAAGTCCCACGAGCTCACCCACCGCGCCCCGAAGATCGACGCCTCCATCGGAACCGTCGGCCGCATCGCTGTCGAAGCACTTCGCAACAACAGCTGATCTGAACCCACTGACAAAGAATGCGGGTCGCGCTGAGAAATCAGTGCGACCCGCATTTTTCGGATTTCGAGCTAGCGTGGACCGCGCAGACGAAGATGCACCATCAACCGGAAGCGGACGTTGGGATCGTCCAGGTCCAACGCGGCCATACCCTTCAACTTGCTGAGACGATACCGAAAGGTGTTGGGGTGTACGTGCAATGACGCCGCGGCGTCACCGACGTCACCGAAGGCGTTGAGCCACGCATCGAGGGTGTCGACGAACGAGGTCGCATGAGCTGCGTCGTGGCTGGCGATCGCCTCGATGGGGCCGAGGTCCGAGAACCCTTCGGCTGCAGCTTCCGACGCGATCTCCAACAGGATGGCATCGACGTGGACGCTGCTGAAGGTGGCGACGCTGCCCGACGCTCGTCCCGCCAACAACACTTCGAGGGCATGTTCGGCGTCGCGCTTCGATCGGCTCAGCTGCGCCGGTCTGGTCACGACCCGGCCGATCCCGATGATCGTGTCGCCGGACGCTCCGGTTCGGTCCAGGAAGTCCGAGGCCACACGGAACGCCTGTAGCTCGGCTTCTGCCGGGGAATGCCCTCGCACCGACAGCACCGCGTAGCCGGTTCCGTTGACCAGAGCCGCAGCCGACTGCGAATGGACCGCGCCCAGGTGCATGGCCAGAGCGTCGGTCAGCCGCACCACATGGGCTGCGTCGTCCGGCTTCGACGATCCTTCGAAAGACCTGCGGCCCAATGCCATCACGAGTGCGGGACCGGTCCCGAGGCCGAGGCGATTCATCGCGTCGACCGCACCGGATCCACCGTCGAGAAGGGTTGCGATCAGGTCTGCGCGCAGTCGACGCTCGGCGTCGGCGCCGCCGCGCAACCGCAACATCTGCAGTGCAATCAACCCGGCCGAATCGCGCAGTGCACGCATCCGGTCCTCGGACATCGGCTCACCGGTTGCCACCCACATGGAGCCGAGGAACTCGTCGCCGGCTCTGATGGACACGGCGATACGACCCATTTTTGTACCGAGGGTCTCGGCCGAAACCCACACCGGATCATCGCTGCGATAGAGCCGGTCGAAGACTCCCGCTTCTTCGAGCACGCGAATGTACTGGTCAGGAACTTGGCGCTCCAGCACGGTCGCGATACGTGGGCCGTCACCTTCTTCCTGACGTCCGGAGAAGGCGATGACCCGTGAGCTTCGGTCCTCGATCGTGATCGGCGCATCCAGAAGTGCGCTGACGGCGTTGGCGAAAGCGAACAGATCGCCGGCCGGTCCACCTCCGCGCGAGTGGATGTGCCCGACTTCGTTCCGTGCCGAGAGCACCGAATGAAGCAGGCTTGTGAGCTGAACCCACGAAACTCCACGCGCCAAGGTCAATACGACAACGCCGGAGGAGATGATGGATTCACGGTCGGCATCGCTGACCTCGGTGGTCACTCGCGCGACCACCACGCGTACTCCGCGCTCGGCCAGGCCGGCCACGGACTCCGCGATACGTTCGCCTCCGGTGATGCCGACGAGCAGCACCATGGAGTCCGGTGTCGAGGGTGAGTCGTCGTCGGGGTCGTGAATGACCACCGAGGCGATCTCCTGGACCGCCTCCGGGTCGCCGACAACCGGGTTCAGCACCGTAGTTCCCACGTCTTCGAGAAGCCGCACCAAACTGATGCGAGGTCGTACGGTGCCCACGTCTATCACTCCTTCGTCCTGTGAACGAAGTGTGTCATAGTGATTCGTCAAAGCCGATCCATGCCGATCCATTCGACCGACGTGGTGATTGCTTCGAGCAGGTCAGGGATCGGTTCGACGCCGATGCCCGGCCCTTCCGGAACCTTCACGTAACCGTTGTCGAGTACGAACGGCTCGGTGATGTCTTCGGCGAAGTACCGGTCGGAAGCCGACGTATCGCCTGGTAGGACAAATCCGGGGAGCGCGGCAAGGGCGACGTTGGCAGCCCTGCCGATTCCGGTCTCGAGCATTCCGCCGCACCACACGGCAATTCCGTTGGCCTTGCAGACGTCGTGGATACGACGCGATTCCAGATAACCGCCCACACGTCCCGGTTTGATGTTCACCACGCTGCACGCACCGATTGCCAGAGCGTCGGCGGTGACCTTCGCGGAGGTGATCGACTCGTCGAGGCAGACCGGCGTCCGCATCATCTCGGCCAGCCTGGCGTGGCCACGCAGTTCCTCTTCGGGAAGCGGCTGCTCGATCAGCAGGAGGTCGAAGTCGTCGAGCCGCTGGAGATGGCGCGCGTCAGCCAGGGTGTACGCGGTGTTCGCGTCGACCTGGAGGAGTACGTCGTCGCCGAACCTCTCGCGGACTGCGCGAACCGGCTCGATGTCCCAGCCCGGTTCGATCTTCAGTTTGATGCGCAGGTATCCGGCCTCGAGGAACCCGCCTACCTCTTCGAGCAGTTCGTCGATCGAATTCTTGATACCCACCGAAACACCCGCGGGTACGCGATCGACTACTGCACCCAGGTACGAAGACATGCTCGTCCCGGCAGCCCGTAACTCGGCGTCGAGAAATGCGGTTTCCAGTGCCGCTTTGGCCATGGGGTGTCCGGCGAACTGTTCCATCGTCGCGCTCAGTGCGTGCACATCGGGATCGGTGAGTTCACCCAGAGACGGAATCAGGAACTTACGAAGGACTTCGGCGGCGCCGTCCGTGTATTCGGAGCAGTAGCGAGGCTCGGACATCGCAACGCACTCGCCCCAGCCCGCCGACTCCGAGGTGACGACCTTGACGAACAACACGTCCTTGGTGGTCTCCGTGCCGAACGAGGTTCGGAACGGCGCCTTCAACGGCATTGCTGCCCGGCGTAATTCAACTCCGTCGATCTTCACGATGTAACCTCCGCTGTTGTCCTGCCTGCCTGTGTTCCCGGCGCACGGTCCAGTACATATTTTCCGGTCCTGGTGACTGCGAGAACCACTCCGTTCTCGGCGAGCACACCCCCGAGAGTCTCGCGGACTGCCAGGCGCCAGTCGTTCGCTGCCGCCGGGTCCGACTTACGCAGTGTGTACACGTCATTCGGTGTAGCCACCGTGACGAATCGATTCTTGGTCGACTTCAACACGGGCAGGCCGGCTTCGGAGATCGACAACAGTTCGCTCGCTCCCAACGACTCGGGAGTCGGGACCTCTCCCGAACCGGCGACGACGTCGGAAACCTTGCTGCTACCGATTTCCCAGTCGATCAGCAATCGGTCGCTGTCTGCGCCGCCGTTGAGACTGTCGTTCATCGGCGCGTAGAAACGCGGCAGATACTGGATCGGGAACGCACCGAGTTTCGAGACGTTGAAGTAGGCATTGCGAGCGACGAGCGGGTCGAAAGTCCACCGCACGTGGAGAATTCCTCGTTCCAGTGCCCACGCTCGCTGGAACAGTTTCAACGCGAGGCCGATGTGCCCGTTCTGCACGTTCGGCAGGATCCCCGTGATGTGTGAATGCAACGAACGATGTTGCGGTTCCTCGAAGAATGCAACCGAGCCGCCGATCAGATCTCCGCCACGAAAAGCGCCGGCGACGTAGTTACCGGAGTGCGCGAGCGCTTTCATCATGTCCCGATGGACGGGAGGGTTGCCGCTCTCCGGTTGCCATACCTTCTCGAACAGACCGAATACCTGTTCCAACTCGGCATGCCCGGTGACGGTTTCGATAGTCACACATGCAAGCAGAGCGGCTTGCTCGGCCTGGCTGATTGCTTGCCGCATCCGTGAAGGCGATACACCTCCGAATGGTTGAACGGTCTTGCGTTGGACATTGTTCGGCGACGTCATCGTCACAGTCCTCCCTCCAGGATTCGAGTCACCAGACCGGCCAACAAGGTGGCGCGCGGGATCATCTGATCTATCTCTACGTGTTCTGTCGCTGCGTGGGCACCACCGCCGACGGCACCGAGGCCGTCCAATGTGGGAGTTCCGACTGCCGCAGTGAAATTTCCGTCCGACGCACCGCCGACGGCGCAGTCGCGAAGCATCCCCAAGCCGCTCTCACTGCTGACCTGGTGAGCGAGAAAGTACAGCTTCTCCGAAGACACTGATTCCAGTGGTCCACGGTTGGGGCCTCCGGACACCGAAATTCGACTTTCGGCCAACGCCGGTGTCAGTGCACGGATCGAACGGTCGATGCGTTCCTGTTCCTTCGCGGACCACATGCGAACGTCACACCACAGTTGCGCTTGCGCTGCAACGGTATTGGTCGTGGTTCCGCCACTGATCACGGACGGCACCACCGACGTTCCCGCCGCCGGGTCCGCGAGCTCCACCACGGCCTGAATCTGATGTGCGAGCTCAACTACAGCGTTCACACCTCGCTCCGGTTCCAGTCCGGCGTGTGCAGCGCGTCCCTCGATGTCGACGCAGTACAGCGACATACCCTTGCGCGCGGTCTTCACCGCGCCGTCGGCGGCGGCCTCGAGGACCAGCACAGCGTCGACCTGACGGGCTTGCTCCTCGATCAGTGCGCGTGAGGTCGGGGAGCCGATTTCCTCGTCGGAATTGAGGAGCACGACCACCCCGTCGAGCGACGGAAGCGATGCGAGCGCATGGAAGAGCTGGACGATGCCGGCCTTCATGTCGAAGACTCCGGGTCCGGTGGCGATGTTGTCGGTGACCGACCAGGGCAACTCCGCGAGCGTTCCGAGCGGCCAGACGGTGTCGAAATGGCCCAGGAGCATCACCTTCGGCTCCGCGCCGAACGACCAACGCAAGTGCTGGCGTCCGTCGATACGGATACGTTCGGGGGCGCTTCCGAGATGGCGTTCGCCGATGTCGGCCACCACGTCCGCACATGCATCGACTGCGCCGAGGTCGGAACTGGGCGACTCGGCGGTTACCAGCGCCGCCAGGTCCGCCACCATTGATTTCTTGTCCACTCCGACGCTCTCCTGTCACCGACTTGCAACTTCGCAGTCAAGCTTGGTCGAAGCGACCCTGTCGGATCTTGTCCAAGACTCCTGTCCTTCGGGCTCGGATTCGTCGTGTGTCACGAACAGCTGGGTGTGACAAGCAACTGTGTGTCATCAAGCAGGTGTGTCAGGTACCGATCTCGGTTCGGGCGGCAAACAGCTCAGGGAAGAAGCTCAACTCCAGCGCACGTTGCAGGAACCCGGCACCACCACTCGAACCGCCGGTCCCCTTCTTCATGCCGATCACCCGCAGCACGGTCCGAAGATGCCGGAACCGCCACAGCTGAAAGCTCTCCTCGAGGTCGACCAACTCCTCGAATGCCTCGTACGCCGTCCAGTGCTGTTCGACGTTCTCGTAGATTGCCTTGACCAGCGGAATCAGCTCGTCGTTGCGCACGTAGGGCGCGCTGACGTCTCGTTCGAGAGCCGACGCCGGAACGTCGTAACCCTGCCGGGACAGGTACCGCCAGAACTCGTCGTACAGCGTCGGCTCTCCGAGCAGGGTCTCCAACAATCGATGGGCGGACGGATCCGATTCGAACACCTTCAGCATGCCGGCGTTCTTGTTCCCGAGCACGAATTCCACGGCGCGGTACTGGTACGACTGGAACCCCGACGAGTTGCCGAGAACGCCCCTGAACTCCGCATACTCCGCCGGCGTCAGTGTCGCCAACACGGACCACTGTTCGGTCAGAGTGGCTTGGATGTGTTTGACGCGTGCGATCCGCTTGAATGCGACCCGAATGTCGTCGGCAGCGATCGCTGCTCTGGCCGCCCGTATCTCGTGGAGAAACAGCTTGAGCCACAACTCGCTGGTCTGGTGCTGAATGATGAACAAGAGTTCGTCGTGGTGTTCCGGCTCACTCACCGGATGCTGCGAATCCAGGAGGGTATCGAGTCCGAGGTAGGCCCCGTAACTCATCTTCTCGGAAAAATCGGTGACGACGTCGTCTTCGATCTTTCGTGTGCCGTCCGTTGCCGACATCTTCAGTCTCCTTCTCAGAATTTCGCCGGGGTCTGCGGAACGATCATGGCCACCAATGCGGCAGCGCTCGTCGCTCCGACCAGGACTCCGAATGCAGCCATGTACGAGAACTGGTCCACCATCCATCCCATCACGAGCGGGGTGATGAAACCGGCGAACTGACCACAACCGTTGATCAAACCCATTCCGGAACCGAGGAATTCGGAAGGAAGTGCCCGCAACGGCATCGCGAAGATCGACATCGAACACAGACCGCTGATGCCTAGAGCCAACGTCTCGTAGAACGTGAACATCGCGACGGTGTCAGCGGTGGTCATCAGGAACAACAGGACTGCCGACGTGGCCATACACGGAACCAGAAGAATCCGAGCCCGGTCGTGGAAGTACTTGTCCACCAACCGCCCGCCCACGATCGTGGCCAGCGCCGTGACGATGAAAGGGATCGCGGCAAAGATTCCCGTGTCGATCAGCGAGAGTCCCTTGTCGTTGAGCAGATAACTCGGCACCCAGGTCATCAGACCGTACGCGGACATGTTGGCCAGGCAGAACAGAATTGCGAACTTCCACACCGACGCGGACTTGAACACCGCGGCGCGAGAGTGCTCGCTCGCCAGAGGTTGCAGCGCAGCCTCCGGATCTTCCGAGATTTCCGTGTCCAACGGTGCCGGCAGCACCAACCACACCACCGTGCCGATCACAGCGCCGACGATGGCCACCAGCCAGAACGCGTCACGCCACCCCACGGCCATGAGGACCGGCGCGATGATCAGCGGTGCGACGCCGGGGCCGAGGTTGTTGGCGCCGAGCATGAAACCCATCGCGGTCGCTCTGGTTTTCGGACGCGTCCGCTCAGCCAAAGCCTTGAACGACGCCGCCGGAAAGAGCCCCTGGCTGATACCGAACATCGCACGCATGACCATCAGCGAGATGAGACCCCACGCGAACCCTGTCAACGCGGTGAACACCGACCACAGGATCAAAGCAACGATCAACAGTGGCCTGGGTCCGAAGCGGTCGGCCAACATTCCGCCGGGAACCTGCCCGAGCATGTAGAAGATCGCGAAGACCGAAACCACACCACCCAACTGCGTACTGCTGAGCGAGAATTCGTCGCCGATCATCGGAAGCGCAAGCCCGATCATGACGCGATCCACCATGTCGATCAACCAGATAGTACTGAGCAGCCCCACCGTAACGGTGCTCGTGCGACGAATCGACTTGTTGTCCAACATGTTTCGAACCGAACCGCCGGTCCCCCGCGATGGTTCTTCCACTGTGACGCGTTCCGCCTTCATCAAGCCTCCCGAATTGTCTTGTGCCGCATGGACTAGAACATTGAAAAGACTGATGAAGTGTGACAGCGAACACGTCTACCGCATTGGTCCGTTTCACCAATACCTGAAGCAACGTTTGGTCGGTCGGAACATGTTCTGCCCCAGTAGATGACAAATGCCGCCGACGCACACGGCGTCGGCGGCATTTCGAGATAGAGTCGCTACTTCATCACGTGCGATTGGCGACTGCCACGATCGTCGAGACGCCTGCGGCTGCAAGCCGAGCATTGACAGTGATCAGGCCGAGAATGTCGTCGACGCTGCCGAGTGTGTGCGAAATCGTACGATCCGAAATCCGTCGTGAGCCGGGAACAGCCTCGGCGAGTTCAGCTCCCGTCGTGGTGGGGTGAACGATCTCGAGGGTCCATTCGTCACGCAGCTCGACCGGCTTCAGCGTGTCAGCCTTGCGCACTGCGCGCTCGGCGCCTGCTCGGATCTGCTCGCACGCCAGCGACGGCGGCAGCGAATTGGTTGCCGACCATCCGTGTGCCTTCTTGACCTCGACGGTCTCGGTTGTCGGCGAGGCCGCGTCCACCAAGCCACAGATGATGTCGTCACCCGTCACGAGACCGACGGGAACGCCCTGGGTGGCAGCGTAGAGGGTGTTGACGTCGGTCTCGGAGACGGACTTGCCGTCGAGGCGGACGTCGGCGAACAAACTCGAGAACGTGTGCGCCAGGACGCCGGGTCCACCAGCTGGTGCGTGATAGCCGACAAACAGGGCGACGTCGTGATCCGACGTCATTCCTTCGGCCATGCACTGCATCTTGGGTGATCCGAAGATCAGGCGCGCCCGTGGATCCAGATCGGCGTGAAGCAGGTTGTCCATCGTTCCGTGGCTGTCGTTGACCAGGACGCTCGTCGCACCGGCGTCGAACGCACCGGCGATCGCAGCATTGGTCTCGGCAGTCATGAGCATCTGCGCACGGTGGTAGCCGCCACCGCCGCGGATCGTCTGATCGAGCGTCGCGATACCCGCGATACCCTCCATGTCCACCGAAATATAGACGTGCATTCCTGTCCTCCATCGATCTCAATCGGCTGAATTGATAACTTCGCTTTCACCTTCACACTCGACTGCATTCGTTTCTTGTCCGGTCGAACGGTGAGTCGGCCTCCATTTGGGACGTTCACACCAGAATCCGATACCCGAGCCGTGAAACCATCGGGACATTCGCCGGGCCAGGCGGTTCGACCAACGACAGGAGTGCAGCGCTGATGCAGGTCCACGACATCGTGTTCACCGGCGGCCGCGTCGTCGATCCCGCATCGGGGACCGACGAGGTTCGGGGCATCGCGATCACCGACGGCAAGGTCTCGGCGTGGGGTCACGACGCGATCGAGGCTCGGCAGACGATCGACGTGACCGGTCACGTGATCTGCCCCGGATTCATCGACCTGCACAGCCACGGACAGGAAATCGCCGAGCAGCGACTTCAGGCGTTGGACGGAGTGACGACGGCCCTAGAACTGGAGGCAGGCGTCATTCCTGTTGCGAAGGCATATGCGCGTGCCGGTGCCGAGGGGCGCCCGATCAACTACGGCTACGCGACGTCGTGGGCGCACGCCCGCATGATCGAACTCTCGGGCGCCGATCCCGATGGCGACATCAGGACTCTCCTGCACCATGTCGGTTCCCCGAGCTGGCAGGGAGAACCGACCGCCTCCCAGCGCGCCCACATTCTCGAACTCCTCGAAAACGATCTCGCTGCAGGCGCTCTCGGCATCGGCGTGGTGGTCGGGTACGCCCCGAAATCCGATCCGGCCGAGTACCTGCAGGTGGCGGATCTCGCGGCCCGAGCCGGAGTTCCCACTTACACCCATGCGCGCCCACTCATCTCGGCCGACCCGTCGAGCCCGGTGGACGGCGCCGTCGAAATCGCCCGTGCAGCAGCCGAAACCGGCGCGCACATGCACTACTGCCACGTCAACAGCACCTCGGGAATGCACGTCGACCATGCACTGTCCGTGGTGGCTCAGGTCCAGGCAGCCGGATCTCGCGTCACGACAGAGGCGTATCCGTACGGGTCAGGGTCAACGGCCGTCGGAGCTGCGTTTCTCGATCCAGACAAGCTGCATCTGATGAATCTGACACCACGATCGCTGACTTTCGTGCCCACCGGTGAACGTATCGCGGACCGCAAGCAGCTGGAACATCTTCGGGCAACGGACCCCGGCGGACTGGTACTGGTGGAGTTCCTCGACGAGAACGACACCGTGCAGCGCGAATTCCTCGAACGAGCGATGACTTTCGACCGCGCCGCCATCGCGAGCGACGCGATGCCACTGACCTGGCCCGGTCGTACCGCAGCGGACGCGTTGCAGTGGCCACTGCCGGAGAAGGCGCTCGGCCATCCCCGCGGCGCCGGCACCTATGCACGTGCGATTCGTACGCTGTACCGCGAGCGTCAACTGCTGTCGCTGTCGGAGATCATCGCGCGCTGCTCGTTGATCCCCGCGCAGATTCTGGAGGAGTCGGTTCCCTCGATGGCGACGAAAGGTCGGATCAGCCCCGGTAGCGACGCGGACATCCTCGTTTTCGACCCCGAGCGAATCACCGACAACGCCACCTACATCGACGGCATCCGTCCCTCCACCGGAATCAGCCGCGTGCTGGTCGGCGGCGTACCCGTCGTCGAAGGCGGTGCCGTGGTCCAGGACGCGTTGCCCGGTCGCCCGGTACGCCGCTCATAGCCGGATCTCGTTCTGACCTGCATAGTTCTGACAGAAAGTCACCACACATGAACACATCGTCTGCAATCAACGGCACAATCGATGCCATGACGGATTTCGCGAACCCCCCGATCGGTTGGCAGCACAAGGCATTCGGCACCGACCTCGAAGGTCGCGACGGCTCCGACCTGGAGCCACTGGGGATCTCTGCGCTCGACGGCAACCTCCTGCTACCCGTGATGACACTCGATCGTGCAGCGATCGCGCACAATGTCGACCTCATGGCGCAGTTCTGCTCCGATCACGATGTGGATCTGGCGCCCCACGCGAAGACCACGATGAGCCCCGAACTGGTTCGTCGGCAACTCGACGCCGGGGCTTGGGCGATGACGGCGGCAACCGTTGCGCAGGCACGCATTCTGCGTGAGTTCGGTGTGGACACCATCATCATCGCCAGTCAGGTGCTCGATCCCGCCGGCATTCGGTGGATCTGCGACGCCCAGGCCACCGACCCCGATTTCTTCGTCACCACCCTCGTGGACTCGGTCGAGAGCGTCCGCCTGATGGAACAGTTGATCGCGAAAGTCTCACCAGCCAGCCGTATCCGGGTTCTCGTCGAACTCGGCTACGACAGCGGACGCGCGGGCGCTCGCACTGTCGAGCAAGCACTCGACGTCGCACGCGCAGCATCGCAGGCTCCTTCGTTGATTCTCACCGGAGTCGAGGGGTTCGAGGGCATGATGCCCGGAGCCTCGGTAGCAGCCCGCCGTATCTCCGTCGATTCGTATCTCAAATCCGCGCGGGTTTTCACGGAAATCTGTGTTGCCGAGAACCTGTTCGAGAACAACTCCGCGAAGGCTCCCCGGCCACTGGCCACTTTCGGCGGCAGTGCATTTCACGATCTCGTTGTACGCGAACTGGCCGGACGGTGGGCACTCGACAACGGTGTACGCGTCGTGCTGCGCAGCGGTTGCTACATCACTCACGATCACGGTCTCTATGCCGAAACTTCGCCGTGGGCTGACGGTCCGCGAACTCTGCAGGGAGCCGCAGAGGTCTGGGGCGTAGTGCTCTCCATTCCTGAACCCGGCCGCGCGATCCTGGGTTTCGGTCGTCGCGACGTCGGCTCCGACGCAGGCTTTCCCATAGTCCTGTGGCGCCGACGCGACGGATCCAACCGATCAGCGCGAGAGCTGACGATCACCGCACTCAACGACCAGCACGCGTACGTCGAAGTTCCAGCTGACTTCGACGTGAAGGTCGGCGATCTGCTCGGTTGCGGAATCTCGCATCCCTGCACCACGTTCGACAAGTGGTCACTGATTCCCGAGGTCGATTCGGATTACCGCGTCGTCGGCACGGTGCACACCTACTTCTGAGGAGCCGGTTGCGGTAATCCGCGTCAGTCGTCCTTCGGGTCACGCGGCAATTCGACGCGGAACGTCGTCCCCTGCCCGAGGGAGGTCTCGACGCTGACGGTTCCGTCGTGCGCTGCAACCAAAGCCGAAACGATGGACAGGCCGAGACCGGCGCCCCCGGTCTCACGGGTGCGAGAGGTGTCGGCGCGGTAGAAACGCTCGAAGATCCGCGCGGCATCCTCGTCACTCAAACCCTGACCGGTATCCGAAACCTCGACCACCGCGGAGTTCTCGGTCGTACCGACACGAACGGTGACCTGCGCATCCGGCGGAGTGTGTTTGATCGCGTTGCCCACCAGATTGGCGACTACCTGACGCAGCCTGGCCTCGTCACCCTGCACTTCGGGCAGGCCCGGGCCGCCGGTCATCTGAAGTTCGACAGTTCGATCCGGTGCGATCGCTCGTGCCGCCTGTACCGAATCCGCCGCAACTGCAAGCAGATCCACCGGCTTGTTCTCGAGTGGACGCTGTTCGTCGAGTCTTGCCAGCATGAGCAGATCTTCGACCAGAAGTCCCATCCTCGACGCCTCGCCCTCGATCCGGTTCATCAGCGTTTCCGTATCCGTCATGGCGCCTTGGCGATACAACTCGGCGAACCCACGAATAGTCGTCAAGGGTGTGCGCAACTCGTGGCTCGCGTCGCCGACAAACCTACGCATCTTCTCCTCAGAACGCCGTGCTGATTCCTCCGAAGCCTCGGTCGCGGCAAATGCGTGTTGAATCTGCGCGAGCATTCCGTTGAGCGCCACCGACAATCGGCCGACCTCGGTGCGGTCGTCACGCTCCGGGACCCGTCGATGAAGGTCGCCGGCGGCAATGGCAGCGGCAGTTTCCTCAACCTCGACCAGCGGACGAAGGCTCCGACGAACCACGAAATACGCTCCGCCGCCGAGGATCAGCAGGACAACCAGGCCGATGCCGAGTTGCAGGCCGACCAGGTCGTCGACGGTCTGTTCGATATCCGTCAGTCGCACACCGATAGTCGTGGTCGTGTCGTCGCGAACCGTCGTGAGAACTCGCCAGTTCACGTCCGAACCGTCGCTCGATCCGACGGTGATCGGGCCGTTGGTGGAATCTTTCGACAGGTCGGGTTCGGTTGTCGTCGACTTGTCGTTGAGAGTGAACACCTTCCCGTCCGGGGTCACCGTCCGAACGAAGAAGGGACTGGGCGGACGAGTTTGCGGACCGACATCGCTGGGTGGCTGCAAATCTCTGGTGTGCGGCTTTGCCCAGCCCTCGACCGCCTCGTACAGCGTTTTGTCGGTTCGCTGGGTCAGTGAATTCTCGAGAGCAGAAGTGACCGCGACGCCAGACGCCAACAGACCCAGTGCCGCCAACACCAGCAAGGCCGCAACCAGGGTGAAGCGCAGCGGCAGTGAATGGAGACGGAAACGACCCCGCTTCGGAAGCTGATCGTTTTCCGCGGCGGCGATCATTGCCGCGGTTCACGCATCACGTAGCCGACCCCACGCAATGTGTGAATCAGCGGTGTCTCCCCCGTATCCACCTTGCGCCGCAGGTAGGACACGTAGGACTCGACAACTCCGACCTCCCCGCCGAAGTCGTAGTTCCAGACGTGGTCGAGAATTCGAGGCTTACTGAGAACCGTCCCGGCATTGACCATGAAGTATCGGAGCAGTGTGAACTCGGTGGGTGAGAGTGCAACCAACTCGCCCTTCTTCCAGACCTCGCGGGTGTCGTCGTCGAGTTCGATGTCGGCGAACTTCACCCGCGGCGACTGCTCCGGTGCGACCCCGCGGCCGGCGCGGCGCAGGATGACCCGCAACCTCGTCACGACCTCTTCGAGGCTGAACGGCTTGGTCACGTAGTCGTCCGCGCCGAGGGTCAGGCCGCTGATCTTGTCGTCGAGCGAATCCTTCGCCGTCAGAAACAGGACCGGTGCGTCCACACCGTCGGCACGGAGGCGTCGAAGCAGACCGAAGCCGTCCATCCCGGGCATCATGACGTCGAGAACAATCGCGTCGGGACGAAATGTCCGTGCGACGTCCAGGCCTTGGGCTCCGCTCGAAGCAGTTGCCACCTCGAAGCCCTGGAATCGGAGGCTCACGGAGAGCAACTCCACGATGGTGGGTTCGTCGTCGACGACGAGGATGCGGGCTTCGGGGGTCTTGTCGGTCACGAGAACCATCTTCTCCCCTGCCACTGGATTCTCGCTGTATGTTCCCTGGGAGCTTCCTGTGAACGGCTGAGTGCAGGTGAAAAGCCGGGTGCAGGTGAAAAGCTGGGGTACAGGCGAAAAGCTGGGGTACAGGCCCACGAACCGGAAGGATGCGGCATGTCACTTCCTCCACTGTGGAACATGGAATGCTTGACCTGGCGTATTCCTCTGTTCACCAACAACTCCGATCCCGGCGAGGATCCCGGCTTCGCGCCACCGGAGTCTTGGGCACAAGCCCTCGCGGCTGTAGCCCAAGATCTGCGTTGCCTGCGATTCGGAGCTGAAGTTGTTGTCGATCGTCTGATCTGGGAATTTTCGATCAACAGCGACTACAACGTCACGATCGGCTGGCAAGGCGCACGTGACATCGGCGGATTCAGCCACTTCAACGCACTGTCGATGGATACTGCATTCGCGGACGCTGCGGTGTGGGTCGCCGATATCGTTCAGACCAAATTGGCCGGGTACGACTTCGTTCAGTGGCCGAGCCGAGGGCGCCATCTGCTTGTTCCTCGACTTCGAGACGGGGAACCGGTGTGGATGGATCCACACGGCGATGCGACGATCAGTCGTATCGGCGAGTTGTGCAAAAATTCGACGAATTATGCAGCAACGTAGCCCAGTTCAAATCGCTCAGCTCTACGGTTCGGTGGCGTCCGCGCTGGTCGGCGGTGTGGTGGCTGCGTACGCAGTGGCCGAGTCCCGAGTTGACGACTTCTCGTTCTCCGACGACGGCCTCACCTCGGTGGTGATCACACCGCAGTGGGCGGGAGCAACTGCCGCTGTGGTTGCGGCGGTCGGTGTTGCGCTACTACATCGCTGGGGACGTGGCGGACTCGCGAGTGTCTTCGCTGCCGTTGGCGCCCTCGTCATCGCGCTACCAGCATTCGTCCCTGTCTCCGCCTCGATATCGGTGACCCTGAACGCAATGGGAGCCGGCACTTTCCTCGCGGCGGCGGCATATCCGACGAAGAGTCACCGCGCAGCACAAATTGCTCTCGCACTCGGGGTGACCGCGACGACCCTGTACTTCGGCGGCGCAGACTTGTGGCGCGATCGCGTCGCAAGGTGGTCGCTCACACTTCCGGGCGATACCTACCCCGTGCCGTCCACGGTTCCCGTCTGGATACTGCTCGCTGCAACCCTTCTGGTAGCCGGAGTCGCCTCGGTCGCACGATCAGGTCAAGAGACGGACGACGTCGACACACGCCTGGCGACTTTGGGAGTTGTTCTGCCCCTGGCATTCACGGCCCTGTATGCGTGGTTGGGCTCGACGTCGACATCGCATGGGTCCTGGGTGACGGCGGTGGTGATCGCAGTTGCCATTACCGTCGCACTGGCTTGGCGTTTGCCGCAACACGACGGCCGCTTCATACTCGCCGGACTCGCAATCGGCGCGGTTTCGATCAGCTCGATTTCCTTTTCATCCGACTGGACTTGGGCGGTGCCCACGGTGGGTGCTGCGCTGGCGCTGGGCGTCGCCGTCGGCTGGAAAAGACCAATGCCCCCTGGGACTGCTTGCCGTGACCGCACTCTCGGGATTGCTGGATGCCGCCCTGACCACGGTCGCCTATGTCTTCGTCCTCCCGCTTGCGCTGGGACTGGCCGTCGCGTCATGCATGCCTGTTGCCGTCGGAGCAGTCGCGAGCGGGTCCGTACTTCCCTTCACTCTTACCTTGTTCTCGGTTTCAGCGACCTTCCTGGACCCTGTCTCGCAGGAATTCGGGTGGTCGACCGCTCCGCTCGAGGAACACGGACCGGCCGCCGTGACCACGCCGATTCCTTTGACTGTTCTCGCTGCGACGGCGACGATTGTGGTGGCCATGTCGACCATCCATCTGAAGAGAGTTCGAACGGCTGTGGTGACCTAAATCGCCAGCTGATCGGGTCGGAACGCAGAATTCTGTTGCTATGGTTGGGTGGTCAACGACGACATCCGGACGAGCGCACCGTACCCGGCCAGCGAAAAGACGGTGCCTTGGGAGTTGTTCACCATGGCATGGATCGTGCTCGTCATTTCCGGACTTTTCGAAGCTGTCTGGGCTACCGCGCTGGGTAAGTCCGACGGATTCAGCAAGATGTCACCCACCGTTGTCTTCATCCTCGGCCTGATCGTCAGTATGGCCGGCCTCGCGTATGCAATGCGCACCCTTCCCATCGGAACTGCGTACGCGGTCTGGGTCGGCATCGGCGCCGCCCTGACCGTCGGATACGCGATGATCACCGGCGCGGAGTCCACGTCAGTCGTCAAGATTCTGCTGATCCTTGGCATCGTCGGTTGTGTGGTCGGTCTGAAGGTCCTTCACTGACCGGCGATCCTGATGAGTGTTTGTGTGTTACCGGTTACAGTTAACGAATGAAACTGCTGGAGATGCTCACGCTTCCCCTACGCGCGGGCATTGCAGCCGCAGAGATCAGTTTGGGTATCGCCGAGCTGACGGTCACGACAGTTCGTATCGCCGTCGGTAATACCGGTGCCGTGACGGCGGGTGCAGCAGGCTTGGCCAGCCCTCGCGGACCCATGCAGATGATCCAGCAGTTGTCATCGCTTACTGCAGACAATCGGCCCATCGGGCAAGCCTTGGCCCCCGGTGGGCCGCTCGATCGCCTTCTCTCACCCGGCGGCCCGGTCGACAAACTGACTGCACCCGACGGCACTCTCGAACGACTTCTCGCTCCTGGCGGACCACTCGAAAGACTTCTTGCTCCCGGCGGACCGCTGGATCGGGTGCTCGCCGAGAACGGCGCCTTGGAACGGTTGCTCGCTCCGGACGGTCTCCTCGACCGAATGATGGCGGAGGACGGTCCGCTGGAACGCCTGACCGCACAGGACGGTGCCGTCGAACGCCTGACTGCCAAGGACGGTGTCATCGATCGCGCACTGGCCGAGAACGGCATCCTCGAAACGCTCTTGGCGGAGAACGGCGCCTTCGAACGGCTCATCGCCGAAGGCGGCCCGCTTGACCAGATCGTTGCACTGTCCGATACCTTGACTTCGCTCGCCCCCAACCTCGAGAGAATGAGCGCCAGCATCGAGGTACTGCAGGAAACAGTCGGAATCCTCAGTGCTGCAGTCGGTCCACTCGGAGAACTGGCCGGCAAGCTTCCCAATCGCTGGCTCAAGAGCAAGGGCGAGCGCCCAGGGCCGGACCTTCCGATCGAATCGGCATAACAAACGGTTACTCGCCGATTACGCGGTCAGTTGTTGATCACGATGTTGAGATTGATGATGATTCCGCCGAAAGTCAGAATCGTGTTGGCCAAGCCAACGGTCATTCCACTGTTCAGAGCCGCGATCAGTCCGTTCATCGTCGTATCCCCTTCACTGTCTGCGGGTTACGCGTACAAGATTGTGCGCTGGCGCTGACAATAGGCCAAGTTCGCGACCTGCGCGCCATTGCGGAGAAAACTTGTACCGCGGTCGCAGTTTCCGCGTTAACTGTTGCAGGACAACGCAATTCCATACTCGGCGCACTACCCGCAAATGACTGAACCAAACATCACGATTAGGCATACGTATCCCACCCGCATAACCGTCTGCCCCACCAGACACTTGTCCACCCAAACAGAGTGCACAACAGTTAGTCCGGTGCAACAATAAGACGAATCGGACATGCCTGCGACGTGATGGGGAAGGGTGGTTGAGACAATGACGGCGCCGCGCATTGCCAGAGAACACCGCGGCCCTACCGGGGGCCGAAATTCTGCGTCGCAGGACAGCCTGGACGCCGCCTCGGACGCCCTGCAATCGCTGTACGCGCACCTCGATCCACATGCCCAGGCCGAGCAATTTCTCGAACAGGTCTGCAAACACGCCGTCGATCTCATCGCCGACGCCGACATGGCCGGAATTACCATCGGCGGTTCGGATTCGACATTCCGAACCGTAGCCGCCACCCATCAACTCGTTCGCACCGTCGACTCGATCCAATTCCGACTGGACTACGGACCGAGTGTGACGTCGTCACGCACGGGCACGGTTGTACGTGCGCATGCCAGCGAAGCCCACAGCCGGTGGCCTCAATTCGCAAGCGCGGCAAAAGCAGTCGGCGCCGTCAGCTTTCTGTCGATGCCATTGCCCGGTAGAGATCGCCCACTGGGAACCCTCAATCTCTACAGCCATGACCTCCGAGGCTTCACCGGCGCCGACGTGGCATTGCTCCAACTGTTCGCCGTCACCTCGTCCTACGCACTGCACAGCTCGCAGCGCCTCGACATCGCCAGAAAGCACGCGATGGACCTCGAGCGTGCACTCGAATCGAGAGGCGTCATCGAACAGGCCAAGGGCATCATCATGGGCACCCACCGCGTCGACGCCGACCGCGCCTTCCGCATCCTCATCCAGGACTCACAGCGCAGCAACGTCAAACTGCGAGTGATCGCCCAGCAGTACATCGACGGCGCGATCGATCCGCGCCAGGCCACGAACAAGCCTGAGACCAACTGAACCCGGCAAACACAGCATCTCCGCAAACACAGTGCTTCGGCAACCACAGCGCTTCGGCAAACACAGAGGCACCCACCAGAATCTAGGTGAGTGCCTCTACTTTCGGAGCCTCCTGTCGGGATTGAACCGACGACCTTTCGCTTACAAGGCGAGTGCTCTACCACTGAGCTAAGGAGGCGAAGACCGACGCGTTGCCGCGACTGACTTTGCGGAGCCATCATATCCAAGCCGTCACGGTGGCCGCGCCCGGGTCACGTTAGATAGCGTGGGCCCCATGCGCAACTCCCACTCCGCCCCCTGATGGCGAAATTCACCGAAGCACTCACACGCCTGACGGGAAACCGCCAAGCCACCGTCGACACGGTCACGTCGGCTCCCGCGCCGCTACAACCGATCGACCTCACAGACGACGCCGTCGTCGCAGAAGTTCTGGACCTGGCGGTTCGGGTCGGCGAAGTCCTCCTCGCCTCCGGGACCGCGGCCATGGACACGGCGGAGCAGGTGCAGTTCATCGCCGCCACCTACGGCCTTGCTCAGTGTGACGTCGACGTCACTTACAACTCGATTGTGCTCTCTGCCTATCGTGGCCCGACGCGACCGCCGGCGAGCACGATGCGCATCGTCCACTACCGCTCGATGGACTTCACGCGACTGGCGGCTGTCGACCGTCTGACGCGTCGTATCCGCCGTGAGGCGATCACACCGGACCAAGCGCACGACGCACTCACAGCCATCACGACGGCGCCGCACCCGTACAACCGATGGACCGCAACCATGGCCTGGGCAGCGATGGCGGCTTCGGTCTCCGTCCTGCTCGGCGGCGGGTTCCTTGTTGCCACAGTCGCGTTTCTGACGACGATGGTTATCGATCGGGTCAACCGCGTACTGAACCGGTTCGGGTTGCCGTTCTTCTTCCAGCAGGTTGTCGGTGGTCTCATCGCGGCTGCGCCCGCCGCGACGCTCTATACCTTTCAGGATCAGCTGGGGATCAGTATCCGGCCGTCGCTAGTGATCGCGGCCGGAGTGGTCGTTCTGCTGTCCGGGCTGTCGCTGGTGGGCTCGGTCCAGGACGCGATCATGGGCGCTCCGATCACGGCTGTAGCGCGGTTCTTCGAAGTGGTGATGATGACGGGCGGCATCATCGCGGGTGTCGCGATCTCACTGCGAATGACCGGGATGCTGGGTTCGACGCTTCCACCGATCAACGTGGAAGTATCGACCATCACGCAGTTGCCGATCCTCATGCTCTCCGGCGCGTGTGCGTCGGTCTTCTACGCTCTTGCCTGCTACGCCGAGCGGCGTGCACTCACCGCGGCATTCCTGGGCGGCGCGGCCGGCAGCGGTGTGTCGATCTTCGTGCAAACACTCGACGTCGGCCCCGTGATCGCCGCAGCGATCGCGGCGACCGTCGTCGGTCTTGCCGGTGGTCTGATGGCTCGCCGCGCCCTGACGCCTCCACTGGTCGTCGCGGTCGCAGGCATCACTCCCCTGCTCCCCGGTCTGTCGCTGTACCGAGGCCTGTACGCGCTGCTCAACGACCAGGTACTGATCGGTCTGACTGCCTTGCTGTCGGCATTCGGCATCGGCTGCGCTCTGGCCGCTGGCGTGACGCTCGGCGAATGGGGAGCGCGAACTCTGCGTCGTCCACGAATCCTGATGCGCGTGGACTCGCTACGCCGACCGATGGTCCGCAAGCGCAAGCGCCGGGTTCCCGTCACCGAGAAGTAAGAGAGTTTCAAGCAGAAAGAGCTGGGCACCTGACGGTGCCCAGCTCTTTCGGTTCACTCGGGGGTTTCCGAGCAGCGAGAGAATCAGCTCTCGACTGCGTGCTTTCCGCCGGCAGCCTGATCGGCTTCCATTGCCTCGCGCAGGCTCTTCGGACGCATGTCGGTCCAGTTCGCCTCGACGTATTCGAGGCACGCCTTGCGGCTGTCTTCACCGAACACCACGCGCCAGCCGGCGGGGACCTCGGAAAACGTGGGCCACAGCGAGTGCTGGTCCTCGTCGTTCACCAGCACGTAGAAGCGGCCGTCTTCGTCATCGAAAGGGTTAGTGCTCATCTCGCCTCACTCGTTACGTACGTGTCTTGTGCGCCCAGACTAGCAAGCGCACCAGTTCGGTTCTGGTGGCTCAGCACCGACGCCAGAATCTCCCCCGCCCGCACTGCCACGTTCGACAGCAGCGACGACGTCAATCCGTGAGTCTGTTCTGTCCCACCCTGCAGATAGATACCGCCTGTCACGTCCTCCGTTACAGCCAGTCGATAATCCCGACTGACGTTACGCGGAACGGACGAATCCGGCACGAGTTCACCCAACAAATTGTCCAGCGGCGCCGGGGTGAAACCCGTGGCCAGAATGAGTGCGTCGCACGACAGCGTGTCGGTCAAGCCGTCGAGGTTGCTGCGGACGGCCAGTTCGATGCCGGATTCGGTCTCCACGGCACTCGTGATCTCCGAAGCCCGACGCATGAACAGTCGCCGCGGCCCGCGAACCATCTCCTGATACTCGGTGGCATAGAGCTTGTTGATCAGTTCGATGTCGACGACCGAGTAATTGGTACTGCGGTGCAGATCGAGAAGTCGACGTCGTTCCGCGGCGTCGGCGCCGTGCAGTTGATCGACGGCTTCGGGATCGAAGATGCGATTGGCGTACGGGCTGTCGTCTGCCGGGCTGTAGCCGTACCGGGCAAAAACACTGTGGACTTCGGCGTTCGGGTAGTTCGCGTGCAGGTAGTCGACGATCTCCGCGGCACTCTGACCGGCGCCGAGAACAACGAACCTGTTGTGCACGGGCTCGGGCATCGCTTCGAGGTGGAAGAGGAACTGGTGATTGTGGAAGCACCGGGACGACGGCGTTGCCCATTCCGGGATCCGCTCTTTCAGTCCGGCTCCGACGACGATGTTGCGCGCGATCACCGTTTCACCGTCGGCTGTGCGGACCGCAAAGCGATCGACAACGCCGTCGGAGTTCTTGATGCCCTCGACCCCGTCGACGGTTGTACCGAACTGCACATCCGCGTCGACTCGTCGAGCTGCCCAGCACAGATAGTCGTTGAACTCGTGGCGCGTGGGAAAGAAGGTCTGGTGGTTGACGAAGTCGACCAGCCGCCCCTGCTCGAACAGATACGAGAAGAAGCTGTATCCGCTCTGTGGGTTACGGAACGTCACCAGGTCCTTCGGAAACGCGATCTGCATCGTGGCACCGTCGAGCAGCATCCCGGGATGCCACGCGAACTGAGACTGCTTTTCGAAGAACCGCGCATTCACCCGATCAACGGCTGCACAATTTGCATTGTGTTCTTCGACAGCGATGGCCAACGCGAGGTTGGCCGGACCGAACCCGACGCCGACGATGTCGACCACGGCGGGTTCGGCGCTGGAGTCTCTCGGTGATTCACTCATTACAGGTAGTCCATCCCCGACGGGACGACCTGATAAGGTCGCCAATCGATGTCCCGAAGTAAGTAGCAAAGGCTACCCTTAATGAGGTGAGGGTATCAATACTGTGAGCCCCCGTATAGCGGTCGACCCCGCGGAGCGATGCGACGTATGTCATAGTTTCGCCCCTTCACTCACGTCATCCCCTTCGGCGATGGCCGCAGCCTCGATCACGTCGACCAGCTGACCTGCCCATTCACGGACCGCGCCCGCATCGACGCGGTCGGCGCGGAACCCGAGAGTTGCAAAAACAGGCCCTTCGCCCACCGGCTCGTAAAAACTCAACGTCAAATCCGCATCGGGCACTCCCACCGGAATCGGTACGAGAGAACCGAAGTCGCCGAGCCCGTCCAAATCCGCCTGTTGGTGATGGATCACCATCACCTGAGGTCTCATGGACGCCGGATTACCCAGAGCCTGCTCGACATACACATATGAGACGTCCTGATTGCTCAGCGCTTCCAGGTTGCCTTCCCTCACCCGACCGAGCAATTCTGCAAACGTCGGACTACCGGACGTATCCGTGCGCAGGAGAACAACATTGAAGAAGGATCCGATCATCGGTTCGAGACGGGGATCCGACCTGCCCGCAACCAATGAACCGATCGGAAGATCGGTACCCGCCCCAGCCTTCGTGAGAACGGCTGCCAGCGCAGCCTGAAGGACCATGAACATGCTCGTCCCGGTGCGCGCAGCCAGCGCGTCGATTCTGGCGTGCAGATCCGCGTCGATGTCGACAGAGACCACGTCACCCCGAGGTTCCGAGTCATCTTCCGGCAACGGAAGATTCACACTGGTCGGTATTCCGTCGAGCGCATCCTGCCAGTACGCAAGTTGCTTCGACGCACGGCTGTCGACGTCCAGGGGGTCTCCCAACAGCTCGTCCGACCACACGGTGTAGTCGGCGTACGTCAACGCAAGCTCGTCCCAGACCGGTTGATCTCCCTGCGACCTGGCTGCATAAGCAGAGACCAGATCTCCCAGCAGCGGCACTACGGACCACTCGTCGACGGCGATGTAGTGCATGACGAGAAGCAGTGTCCGAGAGCCGTCTTCACCGAGCACCAGATGAACCCGCAACGGCGATTGCTCACGCAGATCCATCGGAAGTTGAGCCAGTTCGAACACCACTCGACCCACATCGCCGGCGCCGACATCGACCACATCGACAGTCGGCCGCACCGATTCTCTTGCCACGACGATGCCGTCGACCTCGACGAAGGTGGTCCGCAGGGGTTCGTGCCGCGACGTCGCATCGTCCAAGGCATGCCCGAGAATCTCCGGATCGATCTTCGATTTCAGGGTCAGCGCCAGAGCGTGGCTTGCTTGCGGGTGCTCGCCGGCTGCGCGGAACAACTCCCACTGACGACGTTGCGGCGCAGACAGACCCATAGTCTCCGGACGCCTCGCCGCCGGCGCCAGGACCGGGCGTCCACCCTCCGAACGCGCAACGACTGCCGCCAACTCCGCAACGCTCGGTGCGTCGAACACGTCTCGAATACTGACGTCCACGCCGAACGCTTCACGAATGCGACCGACCAGTTTCATCGAAGCCATCGAATGCCCACCGAGTTCGAAGAAACTGTCGTGGACTCCGACGCTCGGGAGTTGCAATATCTCCGCGAAGGCAGTTGCAACCGTGGACTCCACGGCAGAGCGAGGAGCAACATCACCCGCCAACTCCGACCAGTCCGGAGCGGGCAACGCCTTACGGTCGAGCTTTCCGTTGGGCGTCAACGGCAGCGGACCATCGAGAGCGACAACCATGGTCGGGACCATGTAGTCGGGCAACGACATTGCAGCGAGATTTCGCACTGCCGTCGTGTCCACCACAGCACCGGGTGCGGGTGACACGTAACCGACCAGGCGCGTGATTTCGCCCTGCCGATCCGCGACGACCGTTGCCTGCTTCACCGAAGGATGGGCACTGAGAGCTCCGATGATTTCACCCAATTCGATTCGGAAACCGCGAATCTTGACCTGATCGTCCACGCGGCCGAGGAAGTCGATGTTTCCGTCCGAGCGCCACCGCGCTCGGTCGCCGGTGCGATACATGCGATCGCCCGCGGTGAAGGGATCGGCGATGAATCTCTGTGCCGTCAGATCGAATCGGCCCAGGTAGCCTCTCGCCAGGCCGCGTCCCGCGATGTACAGCTCGCCGGATACTCCCGGCGGAACCGGACGCAGTTGATCGTCGAGCACGTACGCCTGTTCGTTGGGGTCTGGGACTCCGATGGGCACAGCACCGTTCCAACCGGGTTCCGCCTGCCACAGTGTGTTGTTCACCGTGGCTTCGGTGAGTCCGTATGCGGCAAGCAAATTCAGCCGCTCCGCCCATCGCCCGATCAGCTCGGGCGGAACCGTCTCGGTTCCGACCAACACCGTGCAACCCTGCGGTACTTCACATCCCGCCGGCAGGGCGGCCAGCAACGAGGGAGGGATGATTGCATGAGTCACGCGATTGCTCGTCATGAAATCGGTCAACGCCGGGCCGGCCACTCGTGCGCTCTGCGGCACGATCACCAGGGTGCTGCTCGTGCACAGAGCCATCGCCAATTCGAATACCGCAACGTCGAAGCCGACCGAAGCGAACTGCATCACCACCGAACCCGGTACCAGTCGCATCCGAACCTCGGCTGTCGCAACAAGACTCGGAATACCGTCATGAGAAAGGACGGCGCCCTTCGGCTTGCCGGTCGATCCCGATGTGTAGATGACATAGGCCGCGTGGTTGACGCCAACTGGTGGCCTGGGAGTTTCGACGATCGCTGCCTCTTCCAGTTCCGCACGTATCAGCGGACCGTCCAAGAGGATTCGCTCGACGCCGGCCACATCCTCGATCCGAGAGCTTTCCTCCGAGGTGGACAGTAGTACCGACGTGCGAGAATCGGTGAGCATGTAGGCGATGCGCTCGCTCGGGTGGCTCAGATCCAGGGGTAGATACGCTGCCCCCAGCTTGAGCACGGCGAGGACCGAGGCGACCATCTCCACCGAACGCGGGACGGCAAGTCCCACCACGTCTTCGACCGAGACCCCGCGCCGATACAGCACGCCGGCTATCCGATCACATTGCTCGGAGAGCTCGCGGTACGTGGCCTGCCCCGCCTCGTCGCGCACCGCAATCGCCTCGGGTGTATCAGCGACCCCACGCGCGAAGGCGTCGTAGAACGTTTCCTCCGGCACGTCGACGGCGGTGTCGTTGAACGAGGTGACAACTTGCTCGAGTTCGCCTGGCAAGAAGATGTCGATGTCGCCGATCTCAATGTCGGCCGATTCCACGACTGCCGCGATCACCGATTCCAATCGGTTCGAAATGCGCTGTGCTGTTTCGCGATCGAAGAGGTCGCTGCCGTACTCGAGTCGGACGTCGATGCAGCCTTCGTCGGCGAGGTACTCGGTGAAGTTGAACACCAGATCGAACTTGGCTGTGTACTCCTCGAGTTCGAACGGATCCCCGCCCATCTCCTCGCGGCTGTGATAGCCGACCATGACCTGGAATAGCGGGTTGCGTGCCAAGGTGCGCGACGGATTGAGGCGTTCCACCACAGTTTCGAAGGGAACATCGGCGTTGGCGAAGGCCTCGAGGTCTCCCTCGCGAACGCGTTCCACCAACTCCCGGAACGTCGGGTTACCCGACGTATCCGTGCGCAGCACAATCGTATTGACGAAGAAGCCGACCAAGTCGTCAAGCCCCTGTTCACTACGTCCGGCTACGGGAGCGCCGAGGGGAAGGTCCTCACCCGCTCCGAGCGCAGTCAGCAACGCCGCCGACGCCGCGTGCAGGACCATGAACATCGAACTCTGGCTCTCGCGCGCCAGGTCTCGCAGTGCGGCAGTTGTGTCCACACCCAACCGCGTTACCACTGCGCCACCGGAGAAACTCGGTCTGGCCGGTCGGCTCCGGTCGGTGGGAAGCAGCAGTTCTTCGGGGGCTCCGTCCAAACTCTTCGCCCAGAAGTCCAACTGCGTGCTCAGGACACTCGACGGATCGTCGGCGCTGCCGAGTAATTCCCGTTGCCACAGGGTGTAGTCCGCGTACTGAACCGGTAGCGGTTCGAACGCTGGCTCCTCGCCCTGAATCCGAGAGGAGTAGGCAGACATCAGATCGCGCAGGAACGGCCGATCGGACCATTCGTCCGTTGTGATGTGATGCAGGACGATCACGACGATTACGGCACCGTCTACTCGGATCAGACGGGCGCGAATCGGAATCTCGTTCGAAAGGTCGAACGGACGGCCCACTGCCACTGCAACTTCGCCGGCGACACCGGATTCCCGTGAAAGAACTGTCTCGACCGGAACCTTCGCCGATTCGAGAATTATCTGTTCCGGTGTTCCGTCCACCAACCGGAACACCGTACGCAAGGATTCGTGTCGTCCAACGACGTCACCCAGCGCCGCGGCGAAGACGTCCGCGTCCAATGCACTGTCCAAGCGGAGCACGATCGGGAAGTTGTAGGCCGCGGAGTTCTCTTCCATCTGTCCGATCAGCCACAAACGCTGTTGAGCGGCAGAAAGTGGAAGGTGGTCCGGCCGCGGCTTCGCTACCAGCATCGGTCGCGTCGATCCCTGCTCGGCCACAATCCGTTCCGCGAGTTCCGCGACGGTGGGCGCTTCGAAGAGATCACGCATGGTCAGACTGTTCGGAATGGCGATCCGAGCTCGACTGATCAGTTTGGTGGCCAGAAGCGAGTGCCCACCGAGGTCGAAGAAGTTGTCGTCGACACCGATGTCGTCCACATCGAGTACGTCGGAGAAGAGCTCACAGAGAACCTCTTCCGTGTGGTTACGCGGTGCAATCGACTCCCCACTCCGCTCCCCCAGCACCGAATCGGCCGTGGGCAGTGCCTTGACGTCGAGCTTGCCGTTGACGGTCATCGGTAGAGACTCCACCTCGATCACCACGGCCGGAACCATGTAGTCGGGTAGGAGAACTCGCGCCTGCGCGCGGTAGTCGTGCGCGGCGCCGAGCTGCACGGGCGTCACGTAGCCGACGAGTCTCTTGACTCCGCCCGCCCCGACGTCGACCACGACCGCTGCTTGCCGCACGTGCTCGTCGGATTCGAGAACGGAGACGATTTCGCTCGGCTCGATGCGGTGACCTCTGATCTTCACCTGGTCGTCGGTGCGGCCCAGGAAGTCCAGGTTGCCGTCAGCGCGTCGCCGCACCAGATCCCCGGTGCGGTACATACGTTCTCCGGTCCCGGCCGGTTCTGCGACAAAGCGCTCGGACGTGAGCGCAAAGCGTCCGAGGTAGCCGCGAGCCAAACCGGCTCCGGCAATGTACAGTTCGCCGGCAACTCCATCGGGGACCGGTCGCAGCCAGCCGTCGAGAATGTGCGCGGCGGTGTTCCAGATCGGCTTGCCGACCGTCGGGGTGTCACTGTCGGCCGTTCCGCCGCCGAGAGTGTTGATCGTGTATTCCGTCGGACCGTAGAGGTTGTAGCCCACGGTTCCCTCGGTCTCGCGCAGCCTGTTCCACACCGAATCCGGAACGGCTTCACCACCGAGCAGGACCAGCGGCGGACGGTGTTGTCCCACAGCGTCGTCGAGCAGCCCGCTGTCGATCAGGTGCGTCGCGTAGGTCGGTGTCACGTTGACGACGTCGATTTCCTGTGCGTCGCAGTAAGCAACGAGCGCCTCGGCATCACGACGCAGATCCTCGTCACAGATGTGGACCTCGTGACCTTCCACGAGCCACAGAAGTTCCTCCCACGACATGTCGAAGGCGAAGGACACGGTGTGCGCGATCCGCAGGCGCCGGCCCGTCGCGGCGATCACCGGTTCGAAGATCGCCTCGCGGTGGTTGAACTGCATGTTCGTCAAGCCGCGGTAACCGGTGACCACGCCCTTGGGCTTGCCGGTCGAACCGGAGGTGTAGATGACGTACGCGGGGTGGTCGAGCCGATGCGGTGCTCCCGGGGCGAATGCTCCGAGTTCCGCCGCGGAGAGTGCCCGCGCCGAGATCGTCAGTCGCCTTGCCGCAGTGTCCGGCTCGTCGAGCACGATGGTCCGAATGTCCGCGGTGCGGACGTCCGCGCCTTCGAATTTCGATGCGGCGGCAACGGTTGTCAGCAACACGACCGGATCCGCGTCGTCGATCATCACGGCCAACCGTTCGGCCGGATGGTCGAGTTCGAGGGGTAGGTAGGCAGCGCCCGTGCGCAATACGGCGAAGAGCGCGACGACCATGTCCACCGAGCGCGGCAGACCAAGAGCCACGATCTTTTCCGGCCCGGCGCCGTAGTTGATCAGCAACCGCGCCATCCGATTGATCTCGCCGTCGAGATCGGCGTAGGTCATCCGACGCTTCCCGAACACGAGTGCCGTGTCGTTCGGTTGCGCCGACGCCACCTCTTCGAACAGGTCGGCAATGGTGCGCTCCGGCAACTCTCGGATCTGCGTCTGCTGCGCTACCGCGGGAATCGGCGTCGCAACGACCGAACCTGTCATATCCTGCGACCAACTCTGGAGCAGGTCGACGAAGTGACCGAGCAGGTCCTCGGCTCGGCGCGCGGTCACCAGATGCGGATGGAACTCGAACTTGACGTTGACGGTGGTACCCGGGGTGACAACCACGGTCAGCGGATAGTGCGTGTGATCGATACTGTCGCTGCCGCTCACGTCGTGTGCGGCATTGAGTGCGTCGACCTGCTTCTCGTCCACGAAGTTCTGCAGGACCATCAGCACGTCGAACAGTTGACGATGCTCGGAAACACGTTGGATCGAGGCCAATCCGAGGTAGTCAAATGGCATCAGCGAAAGACGATCCGCCTGCGTTCGGCGAAGAAGTTCCTCGACGCTCTCGTTCGGATCCAGTTGCAGCCGAACGGGAACGGTGTTGAGGAACATGCCCACCACGGTGTCGATTCCCGGCACCTCCGGTGGCCTTCCGGCAACCGTGGAGCCGAAGACGACGTCCTGTCGACCGGTGGCCGACGCCAGCACCAGAGCCAGCGCTGCGTTCAGTACCGTATTGAACGTGACGCCGGACGCGGCAGCGCGCTCACGCAATGCACGCGAAAGCGATTCCGACAGAACCGCATCGCGGCGATCCGGAAGCTGAGGTTCGACGCCGGGCGCAGGCTCGGCAACAAGCGTCGGCTCCTCGAGTCCTGCGAGCGCTCCGCGCCACCCCGCGTCGGCGGCTGCACCGTCGCGGTCGGCCAACCAGGCGAGGTAGGCCTCGAACGACCCCTCGGGTTCGCCGAATGCGCTGTCGTCCCCGCCGGTGTCGTACAGCGCCAGAAGCTGGCTGACGACAAGGCCGTTGGACCAGCCGTCCCACAACAGGAACTGCCGGTTGATCACCAGTCGATCATGTCCGCCGGGCAGATGCAGCACGCTCATACGCCACAGCGGCGGCGCGGTCAGGTCGAATGGAGTCACTCTGTCTTGGGCGGCGACGGCCTCGGCGCGCTCACGAGCAGCCGAGTCGTCGAGTTCACGGAGATCGTGGACGGCGACGGGAACATCGAGTCCCGCACTGAAGAACTGCGCAGGCTCGTTCAGTCCTTCGCTCACGAATCCCGCTCGCAACGTGGGATTTCGTCGTTGAAGTGTCCGGGCGGCCGCAGCCAACCTGTCGACATCGAGGGTGTGCCCGAAGTCCATCGAGAACTGTGCCGTGTAGATACCACTGCGGCTGTCGCTGCTGCCTGCGTAGCCGGCTTGGAAGTACAGGCCTTCCTGCAACGGTGAGAGTGGGAGGATGCTACTGACACCCGCCGGGCTCGCATCGGATATCGCGTCGATCTCGGCCTGACTCAGGTCGAGCAACGGCACATCGGACGGGGTCAGGATGGGAGGCCCGTCATGCTCCGCGGCCGCAGCCGCCAGATCGCCGAGCGCCGAAACCCAGCCGTCGGAGAGTGACTGCGCATCCTCCTCGGACAAATCTTCACTTGCCCAGGCGAAGTCGGCACGGAGTTCCGAATCCACGCTGACGACATTCACGATCAGCCGATACGGACCTCCCATGTCTGCGTCGGGATCGGTGGACATGGCTTCGGATTCCGCTGCCAGGGACCATGCTGTCGATCCAGCTGTCGTCGTACGTCCGAGATAATTGAACAGGATCTGAGATTCGGAGCGCCCCGCCAATCTCGATGCCGTACGTGCATTCACGTACCGCAACATCCCGTAGCCGATACCGCCGTCCGGAGCCGCCCGCAGGCTCTCCTTCACCTCGCGCAGCGTGTCCACCGGGTCGGTTCCGCCGAGCAGTCGCATCGGGGCAATCGTGGTGAACCAGCCGACTGTTCGCGACAGATCGGTCCCGGGTACCAATTCCTCGCGGCCGTGCCTTTCGAGATCGACCAGCAGTTCGCGCTCACTGCGACCGGTGGAACGACGCCAGCGCTCGACCGACATCACCAACGCAGCCAACAGAACATCCGTTCCCTCGGCACCCAGCATTGCCGCAACCGTTCCGAGTGCCGCCTCGGAGATTGCTCCGTCCACCGTGACCGTGCGCCTCGCGCCTCCGGATACAACGGCATAGCTCGCGGTACCGGGGATCAACTCCGCGCCCGGAGCGGTCACGGTCAACCAGTGATCGAGTTCGGCAAATCGATGAGCACTGCTTGCGTGTTCGGCCACCGTGCGGGAGAAGGTACGCAGCGAAGTTCCGACGGCGTCCAATGCTGCGGGCTCTCCGGCCTCGACGGCCACCCAGGCCATCGCGAGATCCTCGAGCAGGGTTCCCCACGAAACCCCGTCCACGACCAGATGGTGCGCGACTATCGCGAGTCGGCCCAGATTATCAGCGCCACAATCGAACCAGACCACCGAGACCATCCGTCCTGCAGACGGATCCAAACGACTGGTCGCACACTCGGAACGTTCGGTGATGAGCGTCCGCAACTCGGTGTCATCCAGTCCCCGAGCATCAACGCGTTCGACAAGGTTCGCTGCCCGGATACTGCCGGGTTCCTCGATCCGCGCCGACCACATTCCGCGGTCATGTCGGATCAAGGTTTGGCGAAGTCCGTCGTGGTGATCGAGCACGGCCTGCAATGCGCCGGTGATCGAATCGAGAGATGTTGCCGGAGAGTGGATCAGAACTGCCTGGTTGAAGCGATCGGTACCACCCGTCCATTCGGACAAGCGGTGCACCACCGGCAGCGGAACCAGCTCACCCACGCCGATGTCGGCCGTGACGGTGGCAACCGACGTGGCGACATCACCCACCGCTGCGGCGATCGCAGCGGGAGTGCGCAATTCGAAGATCTGACGCGGGGTCAGTACTACCGAATCACGACGAGCCAGGTTGACCAGTCGGATCGCCAGGATACTGTCGCCGCCGAGAGTGAAGAAGTCGTCGCGTGCCCCGACGCGTGGCAGGCCGAGAACTGTCGCGAAATGCCTGGCGAGCAGGTCGGCAACGCCCGAGGAAACTACTCCCGTCGTTTCGCCCACCTGTGCCGCGAAATCCGGTGCCGGTAGGGCTTTTCGGTCGAGCTTGCCACTCGGGCTCAGCGGCAACGACTCGAGCCGCACGAACGCGCTTGGCACCATGAACTCCGGCAGCACCGACAACAACTGCCCTCGAACCGCAGCGTCATCAGCATCTCCGACCAGATAGGCGACCACCTGTGCGCGGTTACTCGGACCGTCGGTTCGGACGATCACGGCACTTGCCGAGACTCCGGGGCACAATGCCAACTGCGCTTCGATTTCACCGAGCTCGATGCGGAATCCACGAACCTTCACCTGCTCGTCGACACGGCCGAGGTACTCGAGAACGCCGTCGGCATTCCACCGCACGATGTCACCGGTCCGGTACATCCGCGAGCCGCCGTCGCTGTACGGATTCGCCACAAATCTTTCGGAGGTCAATCCCCCACGTCCGTTGTAACCACGCGCCAGTTGTGGTCCAGCCAGATACAGCTCACCGGTGGCACCGGCCGGAACGTTCTGCAGATACGGATCGAGAACGAACAGGCCGGTATTGGCGGCGGGTTCGCCGATCGGGACACTGACCGCGTCTGCCGGAGTTTCCTGCACCGACGGCTGCCAACTGACGTCGACGGCGGCCTCGGTGGGGCCGTAGAGGTTGTCCACCAGAACGTTCGGCAGGATCTCGGCAACCTTGCGTGCAACGTGAACGGGCAGTGCCTCACCGCTGCAGTTGACGATCTCCAGGGAAGAGCACAGTGCTGCTTTTGGCTCCGCAAGAAAAACTTCCAGCATCGACGGAACAAAATGCACTCGGGTCACGGAATGTTCGACGATGACGTCGGCCAGATAGCCCGGATCCTTGTGCCCGTCCGGCTCGGCCATCACCAGAGTTGCCCCCACCAGGAACGGCCAGAAGAATTCGGGGACGGAGACGTCAAAACTCGACGGGGTCTTCTGCAGCATCCGGTCGGAGAAGTCCAGCGGACGTATCTGCTGTGCCCAGAGCAATCGGTTGACCACACCCTCGTTGGTGACCACAACGCCTTTGGGACGACCGGTCGAACCCGAGGTGTAGATCATGTACGCGGCATCCGCGGGCGATCCTGGGACGCTCAGCGGTTCGGCTGGGAACTGCGCCGACTCCGATACCGTCACCCGCGGAACCGAACCCGAATCGAGTGAAGAATCTTCCGACACCACGACGCACACCGGATCGGCGTCGTCCAGCATGTACGTCAGCCGCTCCGCCGGATAGCCGGTGTCGAGCGGAACGTATGCTCCCCCGGCCTTCCCGATGCCGAGTATCGCAACCATCAGATCGACCGAGCGCGGCAAGGCAACCGCCACCAATGATTCGCGTCCGACGCCACGTTCGTGCAGCAGATGCGCAAAACGATCAGCGCGAGAGTGAAGTTCGGCGTAGGTCAACGACTCTTCACGGAAAATCACTGCGGTGGCTTCGGGCGTACGCCCGGCTTGATCCTGCAGCAGCTCGGTCAGCGTTGCGCGCGGCCGATCCAAGGCCTTGCCGACGCTCCCGGGCTGTGCGGGTGCCAGCGCGATCCGGCCGATGACCTGGTCGAGATCCCGAGAGAGTTCTGCTAGCACGACTGCGAGAGCTTCCGCCAGCGACGCAGCGGCATCGCCGTCCACCTGAGCAGTGTCGTACTTGAGCTCCAACGCCAATTGATCGCCGGGGACGACGATCAGGGTCAGCGGGTAGGCCGGTCGCTCGTCGAATCGAATTCCCGTCAGTCTCACCGAGTTCGTCGGATCAGCGATTGCCGTGTCACCGAGTGGATAGTTCTCGAACACGACCAGTGATTCGAAGTTCTGCTCCAGTCCGCCGGTCCGCCGCAGTTCCGGTAGCCCCAGGTACTGATGGTCGAGTAGTTCCGATTGTTCCCTCTGCCAACGAGAAAGTGCTTGCGCGGCTGTCTCTGCCGGATCGAACCGCAACCGAGCCGGCACAGTGTTGATGAACAAGCCCACCATGGACTCGATGCCGGGCAGGTCTCCACCGCGTCCCGATACGGTTGATCCGAACAGCACGTCTGTTCGGCCGGTCATTCGGCCGAGCACCAGTCCCCAGGCGCCGTGCACGAGCGTGCTCAGCGTCAAACCGTAGGAGCGTCCGGTGGTCGACAGCGCGCGAGTATCACTGTCGGACAGCCCGACTCGGGTAGCATGGACACCGCTGCTGCCCGCGCTCGGCGCGGGAAGTTCGACCGCGGGCCCGGGAGAGTTCAGTGCTTTTCTCCACACCGCTGTCGAAGCCTCGTGATCGTGGCCGGCCAACCATTCGAGGTAGCTGCGGTACGGCGCCGGGTTCGGGAGCACGACGCCGGAATCGGCAACGCTGTACGACGCCATCAGCTCCCGCAGCATCACCGGGACCGACCATCCGTCTGCAACCGCATGGTGAATCGACTGCAGCAGAAGGTACTTCTCCGAAGAGGCACGGAGCAGTGTGTAACGGACGAGCGGCGGCTGCGCGACGTCGAACCCGCGCGCGCGGTCGGCGGAAAGCAGTTCATCCACGTCGGCGCCGGCATCCGTGACTACTGCCATCTCCACGACGACGCTCGGGTGCACCACCTGCACGACCCGGCCGTCGCCCAGGACCGAGAATCCGGTGCGCAGCGCCTCGTGTCGATCCACGACGGATTGCAGCGCACGGCGCAGAGCCGCGCTGTCCACGGCGCCGGTCAGCTCCACGACCTGTTGCACGACATACTGATCAGCCCCCGGATCGGCAAAAGCCGAATGGAAGTAGATCCCTTCCTGCAACGGAGTGAGCGGGAGAATCTCTTCTGCCTTCGGCAACCCGTCCACATCGGCCTGAGTGAGCGCCACCAGAGGGTAGTCGGACGGTGTCGCGCCGCCGAAGGCTGCGAGCCCGGACACGGCCTTGAGCGAGTCCAGCCACAACCGCGCAAACCTGTCGATATCGCTACGCAGGAAGATATTCGACGCCCAGGTCAGAGTGGCCCTCAGTCGTGGCCCACCGGCCGCTTCCTCGGCTACGACGTCGACAGACAACGCGTGACCCAACGGCATGGACGGATCGGCAGCGCCGTCCATCGACACCGGGAACCAGTCCCCCTCTGCAACTGCAGTGCGCCCCAGATAGTTGAGCACCACCTCGGGTGCTGCGACGCTGCGCAACTGATCCGAGCTGCCGAGGTATCGCAATGCGCCGTACCCGAAGCCTGCGTTCGGGACGCGTCGAAGTTGCTCCTTGACGCTCTTGAGAACCACCGCCAACTCACCGCTCGCTTCGAGATCCGGAGCGGCTGTATCGATTTCGAGTACAACCGGGAATACCGTGGTGAACCATCCGACAGTACGTGTCAGGTCGACGTGCGCAGCGCCGTCACCGCGAACGATGTCTTCGTCGCGTCCGTGCCCTTCCAAGTCGATCGTCACCGATGAGGCACCGCTCCACTTGCTCAGCGCAACGGCCAATGCGGTGATCAGCACTTCGCTCACGTCGGCCCCGAATGCCCGTGGGACACTGCCCAACAACCGATCGGCGAATTCCGGAGGCAGGGTGATCGATCGCGCCGCGGCGGTGCGCGCGAGGTCAACTGTCGGGTCGAGTGCCCGACGGCCGAGAGGTGACTGTTGTGCGGAAGTCACCGAGTCCCAGAACTCGATCTCCGAGTCCAGTCGCCCGGCTCCGACCGCCTCCGAAACGAGTTCGGCGTACCTTCTCACCGACGTGCCGACCGGAGCGAGTGAGGGTTCGTCGCCCTGTATCGCTGCGATACCCGCGCGCGCAAGGTCTTCGAGGATGATGCGCCAGGAGACACCGTCGACGACCGCGTGGTGGATGACAAGCAACAGTCGTCCGGGACCGGTCGCAGTGGTGAAAAGAACAGCACTGACCATCGTGCCGTCTGCCGGGTTCAGACGCCTGACGGCTCGCTCGGTCTCGGCGACGATCAGCGGTCCGCATTCTTCGAGCGGCACCGGTAATGCACGGGTCTCGAAAACCACAGCCAATTCGTTGGTGGCCGGAACAAGCAGCGATCCTTCGGAAGTCAACTTCGCACGAAGTCCATCGTGGCGTGCCACCAGGGCATCGAGCGCCGCCTCGACATGCTCGGACGTCAAGGCTGACGGAGTCTGAATCAGCGCTCGCTGATGGAAGGTTCGTGCTACGTCCGGCGTCCCGAGGGCCCTGGCAGCGATGGGCGTCGTGGCTACGTGACCGATCGGTTCGTCCGAATGATCGACGATCTCAGCCGTTCGGCCGGATTGGGCGCGCGCCATCGCCTCGGCGGTGCGCAGCTGAAACACCTCGCGTGGACTGATCGACAAACCGGCTGCACGAGCCGCGGTCACGAGCGAGATCGCGACGATGCTGTCACCGCCCAGTGCAAAGAAATCGTCGGTCACGCCAACCGATTCGAGACCTACCGCCGACGCGATCAAGTTGCAGAATTGTTGTTCGACTTCGTTTCTCGCGGCGACGTGTGCACTCAGTTCGGCGAGATCGGGCTCAGGTAGGGCTCGACGGTCGAGCTTGCCGTTGGCCGTGAGCGGAAACTCGTCGAGGACAGTGACGGTGGTCGGGACCATGTAGTCGGGCAGCTTGCTCGCCGCCCACTCGCGAATGTCCTGTGAGTCGACCGCAAGGTTCGTCCCCGACGCTGCACTCACGTACGCGGCGAGATACTTTGCACCTGTGGGTGCTTGACGCACCAGAACTGCCACGTGGCGCACTCCGGGGTGTGAGATCACGGCGGCTTCGACGTCTTCGAGTTCGAGACGCATGCCACGAATCTTCACCTGATTGTCCGTGCGCCCCAGGAAGTCGAGGGTGCCGTCGGCGGTCCATCGAGCCAAGTCACCGGTGCGATACATCCGGGATCCGGCCAAATCACCGGAAACAAAGGGATCTGCGAGAAAACGAGACGCGGTCAACGCCGACGCGCCCACATATCCGCGCCCCAGTAAGAAGCCCGCTGCGTAGAGTTCGCCGCCGGTGCCGACCGGAACCGGCTGCAGGTCGCCGTCCAACACGTACAGGCGAGTGTTGGGGTTCGGGCGCCCGATGGATGTGGCAATTCGTTCCGCGTCCTCGCGGTAGATCACATGGGAGACACCGATAGTCGCTTCCGCCGGCCCGTAGCCGTGATACAGCGTCGTGGACAGTTGGGCACGGAACCGATCGAAGAGTTCAGGCGTGAGAACCTCACCGCCGCACCACACGTGCTTCAACGAATCGAGCTGATCGGTCTCGTTCGCCAGGTCCAGAAGGATGTCGAGCATGGACGAGACCAGGTAGACGAAGGTGACCGATTCTCCGGCGATCAGGTCGAGCAGGTATTGCGGGTCGCGTTCCCCCTCTGGCTTCGCGATCACCAATCGACCGCCGGAGACGAGCGGGAGCAGGATCTCGTTGATCGAGATGTCGAACGAGAGTGGGGCTTTGAACAGAGAGGCATCGCCGGACCCGAACCCGAGAATCCGCTCCCGCTGCCACAGCAACCTTGCGCAGATTGCCTCGTGGCGGATCATGGCGCCCTTCGGACGTCCGGTCGAACCGGACGTGAAGATGACGTACGCGAGTTGGGCACCGTGAATACGAATGCCAGAGGTCATTATCTCGGACAGGTCCGAAGGCCCGTCCTCGTATGCCCACGCGGAGAGATCGACCAATACGGAGTCGTCTACGCCGTCCGAGGTGAGCACCAATGTGGCACCGGCATCGGCGAGGACCGATTCGCGGCGCTCTGCGGGCCAGGACGGATCCAGTGGCACGAAGGCGCCGCCGGCGCACATGACGGCCAACAACCCCACCACCATCTCGGCGGATCTCGGAAGGCCGATCGCCACAACGGTTTCGGATGCGACACCGCGCGAGATCAAGTGCGCGGCGAGCTGCGATACCCGACTTTCGAGCTCGCCGTAGGTCAGCCGAACGTTGCCGTCGACCACGGCGACAGCGCCCCGATCGGCCGAGAAGCTGCTGCGCAACAAATCCGGCACCGTCGTCACGGGCTGCGGTTCTGCGGTGTCGTTCCACCCGTGGAGCACGAGTTCACGCTCCGCGAGCGACATGGGGTCGAGTGCCGAGATCGGAAGCTGCGGCTCGGCCACGAATCGATCGAGGAACTGTTCGATTCTGGCGGTGTGATCGGCCAACTCCCTGTCGAATCCGGCCGGGGCGCGGACGTCGATCTCGATCGGTTCCCCGTCCTGACCACCGCGCACACTCAGATCCAGGTCACTGACTCGACCGGTCACCGAATTACGCACGCGCACCGGGCAGCCGCCGAAGGTGAGTGTGTGTTCGAACATCATCGAGTTGATGCCGGGACCGAAGACCTGGCGGTCGGGATCGATTGCTCGCACGTCGCGTGCGAGATCCTCTCCCCGGTACCGCCCGTGCTTGAGTATCGAGATCAAGGCGGTATCGAGACGAGTTGCCAACTGGCCGATGGTTTCCGAGCGTTCGACCCGAATACCGAGCGGCAGAATCGTCGACGCCATCGAGGGAGTGCGCCGCATGTCGCGACCCACCCGAGCGGCCATCGGCACCGAGACGACAACGTCGTGCTGTCCGGTGGTTCGTGCAATGTACGCGATCAGCGCAGCCATGGGCAGGCGAGTTCGCCGAATCCCGGCGTCGGCGGCATAGCGATAGAGCTGCGCTGCACGATCGACGTCGAGCGTGAGCATCGCCGCGATCGGCGGCAGCGAGTCATCCACCTGCCCATGCAAAATCCGCGTCGCTTCCGGTCCTGATTCAACTCGTTCGACCCAGTACTGACGGTCGAGCAGGAACCGCGGAGAGTTCCGGTATTCCAGATCGGCCGCCACCACCGCATCGAGCGACCACACCGGCGCCGCAGTCTCGAGGTCCGGATCGTCGTACCGCTCGGCGACGTCGGCGACGATGAGCGAGATGCCGTACCCGTCGACCACGCTGTGGTGATAGCGCTGATACCAGATGACTCCGTCGTCAGCAGTTCGCAGAAGCACCTGGCGGAACAGCAGATCGTCCGCACCGAAGACCCGAGCCATATCGGTGTCCATCCACGACTGCGCAGTCGAATCGGGATCCGCCTCGGCGCGAAGGTCGAGAATTTCCACGTCCCAGCGCGCATCCGGAATCGGCACCTGGATCAGCTGGTTGTCAGCATCCACCCGAAAGTGCACGAACAGCGCTTCGACGCGTCCGACTGTGGCCTTGATCGCCGCTGCCGCGCGCTCGACGTCGATCGTCCCGTCGACCTCGACGACAAGTCCGATGTTGTACACCGGACTGCTCGGATCGACGTTCTGAGCAACCCACACCTCACGCTGAGCGGCCGTCGCCGGGAGCGCTGCGTCCAGATCGCCACCGCCCGATACAGACGGGTGAGCTACCTGAGAGTGGTCAGACATCGACAAATCCGATCATCGTCGTTCATGCTCATCGAACGACGAACACCCTCGCAAGTTTAGGGTAGGCTACCCAGGAACGTGAAGGTGCGCTCCTGCCCTGGTCAGACCTGTTCCCACGGACCGAATTCGAGCAAAACGTCGATTGCCGTCTTACCGTCCTGCGGCCGAACGACATGTTCGAGGGCGTAGACCCTCGATCCCTCCGCGGCGCGAGCGAGATCGGAAATACCGGGCAGAATGGTCGGTTCGGGTGGGCCGCCCACACCACGGTGGAAGTTCTCGATCGAATGTCCCAAGTAGAGGACGCGCCCGCCTGGCGTCAGCCACTCCCCGACGCGTTTGAGCGTGTCGGCCAGCTCGTCGACCTCGAGGTGAAGAAAGCTGACCAACACCAGGTCAACTACCCCTTCCGGTTGCCACGTGGTCGCGTCGCCGACCTGCCAGTCGACAGCCTTGTCCAAGTCACTCGCCCGTGCCAGATCGATCGCCACCGACGAGTAGTCGACGGCAGTCACCGACCACCCTTGCCCGGCCATCCACCGCGCGTGACGGCCGTCGCCGCAGGCCAGATCGATCGCAGTGCCCGGCTTCAGGTCGGCAATTCGTGTTGCAACGGTTCCCGCCGGGTCGATTCCCCACGGCTCCGTCACCGCTCGGTATCGCTCGTCCCAGTCGTGTGCGTCCATGATCACTGCTCCTCGTGGTTCGTTTCACCGCGGTTCGTTCCACTGTCTCCGATCAGACGGTGCAACGAGCAGCATAGAGAACCCTCAAACGTGACAGATACATACCCCTGGGGGTATACAGGTGACGGTCAGGAATACCCCCACCCGTATCAGGAGCGAAGATGTCAGCGACCAGAACAGTCACCGCGGACCCACCCGCCCAATCCGACGGCATACTCGCGCGCCTCGGTCGATCGATGGCGGCGCACACCCGCCTCGTCATCGGCGTCTGGTTGATCGCGTTGGTCGCACTCGGCGCCGCAGCACCCAGCGTCTTCACCTCCCTGGCCGGCGCAGGTTGGCAGGCAAACGGATCCGAATCAGTGCAGGTTCGCGAGTTGGCCGAGCAGCATTTCGGTGGAAACTCCTCCGCTGCAGTGCAGGTGGTCGTTCACTCGGATTCTGTGCCCATCACCGATCCGTCGATGCAGCAAACGCTGGCGGCGGCAACGGAAATCTTTTCCGCGGACCCTCGTTTCGGCGAAGTGGTCGCCCCGCAGACCGGCATGACCATCAGCCCGGACGGACATACCGGCATCATGATCGCGGGCGCCAACGCAAGTACCGACGAGATGGTCAGTGCGGTAGACGAACTCGGCAAGGAACTCACTGCATTGTCCACGGACACCATCGAGGTGTACCCCACCGGCGCGTCGGCTTTGTGGAGCGATTTCAACAAGGCCAATCACGAAGCGATGATCAAGGCCGAAATGATGTCGTGGCCCGTCACTCTCGCGATCATGGTGTTGGCCTTCGGCTCCCTGGTTGCCGCAGGACTCCCACTGCTTCTGACACTCGCAGGTCTGGTCGCCTCGGCGGGCGGGCTTGTGATCCTCAACGAGATCACGCCGATTTCCGTGTGGGCCATGAACTTCGCGATGATGTTCGCTCTCGCACTCGGCATCGACTACGCACTCTTCCTCGTCGCCAGGTTCCGGGAAGCACTGCGAACCGATCCGGATCCGCGGGCCGCCGTGGCTCAAACGATGGACACCGCCGGCAAAGCTGTTGTCCTCTCCGGCCTCACAGTTCTGGTCAGTTTGTCTGCGGTGCTCATCGTTCCAGCCCCGGCCGTACGCACGATGGCTGTCGGAATCATGCTCGCTGTGATCTTCGTTCTCGCCGCAACACTCACCCTGCTACCTGCCGTGCTCGGCCGGATTGGCGCCAAGGTCAACGGCGGTTCACTACCGTATGCAAAGCGCCAGCAGCACCGCTCCCCGATGTTCGCAGCTTGGGCATCACTGCTGCACAAGCACCCTTGGCCTTTCGGCATCGGCGCCGTGATCGTCCTTATCGCCCTCGTCGTTCCGGTCTTCGGACTGAAGGTTGCAATGCCCTCCATCGCCGTGGTTCCCGAGGACGCCCCGGTTCGACAGGGATACGAATTGGTGCAGCAGCAGTTCGGTGACGGGGCACCCGGAATGCTGCAGATCGTCACGTCCGCCGACGATGCGGCCGACACCTCGCGTCTTGCCATGAGCGTGGATGGCGTCGCAATGATCACCCCGACGCAACAAGCGGCCGACGGATCCGATCTGGTTATGCTGCAAGCAGTTCCCACCGTCGACCCGTCAGATCCTGCGATGGAAACCATCCTTGCCGACCTTCGGTCGCAACTGCCGGAATCGGCGCTCGTCGGCGGCGCTCCGGCTGAAAATCTCGACCTTCAGAAGGCGCTCGACGACTACCTTCCCTTCGTGGTGGTCGTGATTCTGACGCTCGGATTCCTGTTGCTGCTGATCGCCCTCCAGGCACCTTTGATCGCCTTGATCGGCACGCTGGTCAGCCTGCTGTCCACTGGGGCCGCATTCGGAATCGCGAAGTTGATTTTCCAGGACGGCCACGGAGCAGGCCTGCTCGGCTTCGATCCCCAGGGGTTTCTCAACGGGTGGGGTCCGGTCTTCTTCTTCGCCATGATCTTTGCCATCGCGATGGACTACACCGTGTTCCTGCTCTCGAGCGCCAAGGAGCACTACGAACGCACAGGTGACCCCGAGAGCGCACACATCGACGGCCTCGCACATTCGGGTCGGGTCATTGCGGCGGCAGCAGCGGTGATGGTTGCGGTCTTCTTCACTTTTGCGCTCGCAGATCCCTTGCCACCCAAGGAAATGGGCATCATTCTCGGTGTAGCTGTCCTCCTGGACGCAGTGCTCGTCCGCTTGGTGCTGCTGCCCGTTCTCCTGCGCCTCAGCGGCCGGGCAGCCTGGTGGGCGCCGGCATGGTTACGACGCGTCCTGCCGAACATCAGCTTCTCGCATGGCTGACCGTGTACCCGACATCACTGTCTTCTTGATACCCCCAGGGGTATGATGGAGGCAAGAGAAATCGAAGCCAACGACACCGAAACCAACGACACCGAAGCCAACGACATCGCAGCCAACGACAAGGAGCGGGCAATGACAACACCCACAGAACCGATAGCGATCGCAACCAAGGTCACCGGAACTTTCGACGACGTCGTCACCCGAACTCGTGCTGCTCTCGCCGAGCAGGGCTTCGGCATCCTGACCGAGATCGACATGCAGGCAACACTCAAGGCGAAGCTGGACGAGGACATGGAAAAGTACCTGATCCTGGGTGCCTGTAACCCGCCGTTGGCCCATCGGGCAGTTTCGGTGGATCGTCAGATCGGCCTCCTGCTGCCGTGCAACGTTGTCGTCCGCGAAGATACGACTACCGAGAATTCGTTCTTCGTCGAAGCGATGAATCCCGCTCTCATGGTTCAGGTTTCCGGCGAACCAGGCCTGGAGTCCGTGGCGGCCGACGCCGCCGTCAAGTTGCGGGCAGCCGTCGACTCGTTGATCTGACACCGCAGCCGGATCAAACACTGGATCAAGCAGTGATATGCCCCCAGGGGTACCCTCGGTCGCAGCACGAACACTCGAGAAGGGGCCACCATGACCGGCGACGAAGAGAGCATTGCGCTCGTACTGAACAGACTGCGGCGTGCTCACGGCCAACTTGCCGGGGTCATCTCGATGATCGAGAACGGCCGCGACTGCAAGGACGTCGTGACGCAGCTCGCAGCCGTGTCGAAGGCACTGGACCGAGCAGGGTTCAAGATCGTCGCTTCCGGGCTGCGTGAATGCCTGAGCGGTGACAGCGCGGAAGGTCAGGAACCGATGACCGAGGCCGAACTCGAGAAGCTGTTCCTGGCACTGGCCTGAAATATGAGAAGGGCCTGACCTGCAGTCAGCAGGTCAGGCCCTTCTCGCGTGCGGGAAACTACTTCGCCAGGAAGTCGATCAGCACCTTGTTCACGGCCTCCGGACGCTCGAGGTACCCGTAGTGTCCGGCGTCGGGAATCTCTTCGAACGACGCCGTCGCGATGCAGTCCGCCACCTCGCGGGAGAGGTAGGGCGGGATCATGCGGTCGTCGGCGAAAGCGACGGACAGGCACGGGCGCATGATCGACTTGTACGCGCCCCGTCGATCGAAGGCGCGGTCCATACCGAGCTGTGCGCGAACACCCGGTGACGTTGCGCCGCCGGTGAACTCGAAGATATCCATCCAGTCGCGCGCGGAGTGATCGTCTGCCAGCGTGGCCGGCGAAAGGTTCATCACCGCGGTCACTGCGGCACGGTATTTGGCCGGCAGAGCGACGCCACTGTCGAACAACTGGCGCTCACCCTCGGTCAGGACCTGCTGGAAATGATCCATCCGGGCGTGGCCGGCGAGGAACACTGCTTTGCGAACCAGATCGGGCCTGGCGAGCGTCAGTTCCTGCGCCACCCGGGCGCCCATCGAGGTTCCGATGACATGGGCGGGGCCGCCACCGAGGTGCTCGATCAGTCCGGCGGTGTCCGCAACCATGTCGGGCATCGTGATGCCGCCGAGGCTCTCGCCGGACGGTGCGATTCCGCGGTTGTCGAAGGTGCAGACTCGGTAGCCGGCGGCCACCAGCGCCGGGGTCTGGTGTAGATCCCAGACGCGGCCGGGGCTGCCGGTCCCCATGATGAGCACCACCAGATCTCCATCACCCTTGACCTGGTAATTGATGGGGATTCCGTTGATTGTGGCGACCGTCATGTCAGCCTTCCTCCTCGTACGTGTGATCAACAATTTTGGTTGGATAGCCTAAGCTGATGGGCGGTCGTGTGACCGCAACCCCAGCCCATGCTCGTCCAGGAGGACCCCCGTTGAGAGTCGCTACGCTCGGATACCAAACCTGGGGCCACCGTACCCTGCAGGCCTTGATCGACTCCGATCACGAGGTCGTGCTGGCAATCACACACCCGAAGAGCGAACACGTCTACGAACAGATGTGGGCGGACTCGGTTGCAGATCTGGCGGCCGAGAACGGTGTACCCGTTCACGTGGCGAACAAGCCTGACGACGCCTTCAAAGCCGCGCTGGCCGAAGCAGCTCCCGACATCATCGTCGCCAACAACTGGCGTACCTGGTTGCCGGCGGAGGTCTTCGACGCACCCAAGTACGGCACCCTCAACATCCACGATTCGCTGCTGCCCAAGTACACGGGATTCTCCCCGCTCATCTGGGCTCTGATCAACGGCGAAGAAGAAGTCGGGCTCACGGCGCACCTGATGGACGAGGAACTCGATGCGGGCGACATCGTGCTGCAGCGATCGACAACGGTCGGCCCGACCGACACCGTCACCGATCTGTTCCACCGCACGATCGACATGATCGGCCCCATCACACTCGACGCCCTGGATCTGATCGCGTCCGGCCGTACCGACTGGACGCCGCAGGACCGATCGCAGGCCACGTTCTTCCACAAGCGCGCACCGCAGGACAGCCACGTCGACTGGTCCTGGCCGGCCGAGGTCATCGAGCGTTTCGTCCGGGCACAGTCCGATCCGTACCCCAACGCTTTTGCGGAGTTCAAGGGCCAGCGCATCCGCATCCTGAAGGCGTCCGTCTCACGCGGGCACTACGGAGGAACCCCCGGCCGAGTGTTCATCCAGGAGGACGACGGCATGGTGATCGTCGCAGGCCCCGACGCATGGTCGGGCAAGAACAAGGGACTGCGAATCGAGCGCGTCCGACTCGACGACGGCAGCGAGTACACCGCCGCCGAGTTCTTCCCCCACGGCGGCGGGTACCTCACCTGATCGTCTGAACAGACCCCCTCAGTACAAACCCCAGTACAAACCCCTCAGTCGCGACCTTCCCAGGCCGCCCACAGTTGTGCGTAACGCCCGCCCGCGGACACCAGTTCGCGGTGCGGGCCTTCTTCTACGATCTGTCCGTGTTCGAGCACGATCACTCGGTCGGCGCCCGCGGCCTGTGTAAGCCGGTGTGCAACAACCAGAGTGGTGCGGCCCTCCGTAGCGGCGTCGGCAGTCGCTTCCAGTTCCCGTGCTCCGGCGCTGCCCGCCTCCGCTGTTGCTTCGTCCAGTACCGCGACGGCCGGGTCGGCCAACACCAGTCGCGCCAAAGCCAACTGCTGCGCCTGTGCCGCCGTCATCTCGTGCCCGCCTTCGCCCACGACGGTCAACATTCCCTCGTCGAGAGCCTCCACCCACTCGTACGCGCCGACCGTCCGCAGCGCCGCGGCTACGTCCTCGTCCGAGGATTCGGGAGCGGCCAACCTCAGATCCTCGATCAGGGGCCCGGCAAAAACATGGACCTCCTGACTCACGATCGCGATGTGGCGTCGTAGGTCGTCGAGGTCTGCAAGCGGGACACCACCGATCGACACCCGCCCCGACGTCGGAGTGATCGAACCGGCAGAGATCGCCGCAAGCGTCGTTTTTCCGGCTCCGGTCGAACCGACGAGCGCCACGCGCTCTCCCGCTCGCAGGGTGAGGCTCACTCCGTGGAGAACCTCATGGCCACCGTCATAGCTGTGCCGAATGTCGTCCAGACGCAGCGAACCGTCGGCCGGAACGGAACCTGCATCCGTCGAAGGCTCCGTTTCCTCGATCTCGACGACGCCGACCAGTCGCGCGAGGCTGGCGCCGGCCGACTGCACTTCGTCGAAGGTGTAAAGCAGCGAGCCGATCGGGTTGAACAGGCGATGGAACAGCAGAGCAGCAGTCGTCGTCTGGCCGACTGTCACGACGTCCTCACGGACCAGCAGGAATCCGACGACGAGAATCATGGACAAGCCCACGAATTCGGCGCGGTTACCGCGACCGGCGAATCTCGTGAACAGGCCGAACACGCCGACGGCCAGATCACGCGCTTTTGCCGACGCCGCATCTATCTGACCGAGGTGTTCCTTCTCGAGGCTGTACGCGCGGACCGTCTTGGCACCCTGGAGGCTGCTGATGAGCGCTTGTGAACGAGCGCCCATCGCTACCCGCTCGGCAGCGTAAATGGGAGCCGATCGTGGCAGGTACCACTTGAGCGCCAGCGCGTACATCGGCAGCGCGACCATTCCGGCGAGGCCGAGGCGCCAGTCGAGTCCGAGCATGGTCACCATGCTCAGAGCCACGAGCAGAACTGCTGCGATCATGCCGGGAACCACGTCGGACACGGCCTTGGCGATCACCGACACGTCGTCGCCGACTCGTGAGAGCAGATCGCCCTTGCCGACCTTCTCGACGGTCTGGATCGGCAGGCGCAGTGCCCGGTCCACGGTTCGCTCGCGCAGGTCCGCCAGAATCGTCTCGCCGAGTCGCTTGATCAGATAGGCGGCCACACCGGTGAACACACCGCCCACGATTGCGGCGGCGGCGATGATCACGACCACCCCGACGATCGTCGACGTGGGCGCGTTGTCCCGGACCCGGTCGACCAGGACACCGAATACGTAAATCGGCACCAAGGCCATCGCCGACGCCGAAGCCGCGACGATCAGGACCAACAGGCTCTGCATCCGGTGTTCGGCCAGCGCTGCCCGCAACCACTTCCAGGTCTGGCGACCACTCGCGATCGGCAACAGCTCGCGCTCGGTCACCTTCTCCGCGTTCTCCCCGGCCGGCATATCGGTTGTCATGTCCGTGGCCGTCACCGCAGCACCGCTCCTCGGTAGTTCGCGTCGCCGCGAGAGAGTTCGGAATGTGTGCCGATCGAGGCAATCACTCCGTCGTTCAAGACGATCACTCGATCCGTCACAGCCAACAAGGCCGGGCTGCTGGTGATCAATACCGTCGTGTGAATGCCACCGGCACCCTCGTGCCGCAGTTCTGCGATTCCTTCGGCGATCGACGCCTCGGTTACCGCGTCCACTGCCGTAGTCGGATCGTGCAGGACCATCACGGGTGCCTGTGCCACCAAGGCGCGCGCGAGGGCGACGCGTTGTCGCTGACCTCCCGACAAACTGGCGCCTCGATCGGTCACTTCGAGGTCGAGACCGTCCGGATGTGCGTCGACGACATCCGCCGCTGCCGACGCCGCCAGAGCGCTCTGGATGTCGAGAGCAGCGCCGTCACCGGCGCCCGCAGTGACGTTCGAGGCGAGGGACCCGGAGAACAGATCGGTGATGTGCGGCTCCACCAACACCGTCCGACGCGCCAATCGCAAGTCCATGTCGGACAGGCTGATTCCGCCAACCCTCACCACTCCGCGATACGCGCCCTGAGCCAGCTGACCGGACAGGACCGCGACAAGAGCGTCGGCGTCCTGCGGCTGGTAAGCCACGACGCCCAGCAGTTCTCCCGCAGGCAGGTGCAAGTCGATGCCCTTGAGCGACTTGTACTCGACTCCGTCGAGGGTCAGGTCGGTGCCTTCGAGTTCGGTCTGCGAACCCGCGCCCCGCAGTGGCTCCGCGTCCAAGACCAATGCCAGTCGATCCGACGACGCCCGCGCCACCGCGAAGTATCCGGGAATGGACGCAAGCAATCCGAGCGGTTCGATGATGAACTGCGCAAGCCCCACCACGGTGATCAGTTCACCGACCGTGATCCGGCCCTGCAACGCGAAGTACCCGGCGAAGCCCGCAACACCGACTGCGAGCAACGCACTGACGGTCGCGGCAACGCCGGTGTAGATACCGGTCGCCTTGGCCGTGCCGATCGTCGACGCGAGCGCCTGACGGCTGACTGTGCGATAGCGAGCCGACGCGGTCTTCTCACCACCGATACCGCGCAGTGGACGCAATCCGCTGACCAGATCCGTAGCCATCGCCGACGCCCGCGCGATCGACGCCTGCTGACCGGTGGCCCTCGACGTGATGAGCGGCGCCGCCAATTGCAGCAGACCGAGAATGACCGGCGTTCCGATCAGAACGGCCAATCCCAGCCAGAGGTCGATCCACACCAAAGCCGCGGCCGACGCGACCGCAGCCGTCAGGGCCGCAGCCGCGCGCGGGACGATGTCCGCGATCCACGAAGTCTGCTCGGCGTCCGATGTCGAAACAGTCAGCAGTTCACCTGAACGCAGATCGGTTCGCACCCCGCGCGGATCGAGGACGCGGTGCGCCACCTCGAGCCGGAGGCGATGAGCCTCCTGCTGCATCGCGGTGACGATGAAGCGTGCACCGAAGCGCCACGCGGCCGTCAGAACGAGAAACAGAGCCGCGAGACCGACGATGGAGACGATCAGGGCCGTGGTGTCCGAAGTCTCCACCGCACGGTCGATGATCACACCGATGGAGATCGGCACCGCCGTCTCGGTCAGTTGGTGCAGACAGACCAGAACCGTGCCGATAGCGAGCGGGCGACGGTTGCGGACGAGGACGCGTCGCAAAATCGCAGCACCGCTGTGATTGCCACTATCGGGCTCGTCCGAGTCGACGGTCACACTCGAGGGGGTCGAACTCATGGAACTCCAAGCATCGATGGAAGCGATAAAGTTGAGTACAGAGATAAGTAAGTCGACCCTAATACATGAGCAACTAGCGTCGACACGCCCAGTTCTCATAGAGTCGCGAGTAAGAAACATTGCTTGCGCCGTGCAGGCAAGCACGAGAGGAACATGATGGCTGAGAACACGACCGTCGAAACCGAGATCGCGGACGAGGAAATCGAGACCGTCGCCGAGGAAACAGCGCGCATGGCGCAGCACGTTGTCGCTGCATACGCGGAGGATGCCGACGAGTGCAGGATGCTGCTCTCGATGCTCGGTATCTCTCCCGCCGCCAAGCTCGACTGAATCTTTCCCTCACCGACCGAGAAGGAACCACGTGCCTGTCAGTCCGGATTCGACCAGTTCAACCCTTTCTGACAGCGCACTTGCTTCTTCGACCGGTGACACCGTGTCCGGGCAGGCTGAGTTCGTCGTCGTAGCGAACCGCCTGCCCGTCGACTTGGAACGGCTTCCCGACGGCACCACCCGCTGGAAGCGGAGCCCCGGTGGACTGGTCACCGCTCTCGAGCCGATTCTGCGCAGCAATCAGGGCGCGTGGGTGGGCTGGGCGGGCGTGCCCGACGCCGATCTCGACCCCATCGTCGAAGACGGACTCGAGCTCTACCCCGTGCCGCTGAGCGCCGAGGAGATCAACGAGTACTACGAGGGGTTCTCCAACGCCACCCTCTGGCCGCTCTATCACGACGTCATCGTCAAACCCGAGTACCACCGCGAATGGTGGAACGCCTACGTCGAGGTGAATCGGCGGTTCGCCGAAGCCACTTCCAAGGCAGCGGCTCAGGGCGCAACCGTCTGGATCCAGGACTACCAGCTGCAGTTGGTACCGAAGATGCTGCGGATGCTGCGCCCCGACCTCACCATCGGATTCTTCCTGCACATTCCGTTTCCCCCGGTCGAGCTGTTCATGCAGATGCCGTGGCGCACCGAGATCGTCGAAGGCCTCCTCGGCGCCGACCTCATCGGCTTCCACCTTCCTGGTGGCGCACAGAACTTCCTCTATCTGGCCAGACGCCTTGCCGGACAGCAGACTTCACGTGGAACCGTCGGAGTCCGCTCCAAACTCGGTGTGGTGCAAGTAGGTTTCCGTAGCGTCCGCGTCGGTGCATTCCCCATCTCCATCGACTCCGGCAAGCTCGACGAGCTATCACGCACCAAGGCAATTCGAGACCGCGCCAAGCAGATTCGCAAAGAACTCGGAAACCCCAAGCACATCATGCTGGGCGTGGACCGCCTCGACTACACCAAGGGCATCGACGTCAGGCTCGCCGCACTCCACGAACTTCTCATGGAGAAGCGCATCGATCCCGCCGACACGGTCATGGTGCAGTTGGCGACCCCGAGCCGCGAACGCGTCGAAAGCTACGTACAGATGCGCGGAGACATCGAGCAGAAGGTCTCCCGGATCAACGGCGAGTTCAGCGAAGTCGGTCGCCCCGTCGTCCACTACATCCATCGGCCGATCCCCCGCGACGAACTGGTCGCGTTCTTCGTCGCTGCCGACCTCATGCTGGTCACACCGCTGCGTGACGGTATGAACCTGGTCGCCAAGGAGTACGTCGCCTGCCGCAGTGATCTGGGCGGCGCATTGCTGCTCAGCGAATTCACCGGCGCTGCAGCAGAACTCCGCCAGGCTTTCCTGTGCAATCCCCACGACCTCGACGACGTCAAGGATTCGATGGAGAAGGCCCTCAATCAACCGCGAGAGGACGGCCGACGCCACATGCGTGCGCTACGTCGTCAGGTCCTGACCCACGACGTCGACCGCTGGGCACGCTCGTTCCTCGACGCGCTCGCGCACGGCGGTGCCGCAGGTCCGGCGCTGATCGCCCCGGCCGAAGCACAAGACCACTGAGGACAGTGCACAAAGGCTGGGGCCGCGGAGAGTGAATCTCCGCGGCCCCAGCCTGTTTCATGGCCGGATCCAGCCCTTGGTGTGTTTGATCAGAAGGGTTGGACGTTGTTCACGAGCCAACGCCCGTCCTGCTTCTCCAGACTCATCTTGACGCGACTACCACTGGCGACGGCTTCGGGTGACTCCGAAGACGTAGTGATCTGATTGAGGAACAGCATCGTCGTCGCACTGTCTGCCTCGGCGTCGAGAACCGCGGCGCCCTGGACGACTACCTGAACGGTCAGCGACTTTTCCTTGGCTCCCGGAATGATCACCGATTCGATCAGGTTGGTGAACGTGCCCTGGAAATCGCCCGTCAAACCGTCTGTGGCCGCGTGCAACTGCTGGTCGACGTTGTTGTAGTCGTACTGGAACATCGCAACCGCCTGATCGGAAGAGGCCTGTGCCACTTCGTCTCTGGTCTGATCGATCGCCGCGATGTCACGCGTTCCACCCGGACCGAAGTAGAGATACGCCGACACTGCCGCCAACGCGATGGCCACTGCACTGATGACGCACAGAACGATGGCGAGCGGTGAGACACGCTTGGGCTTGGACGTCTCGGGGATTACTTCTGGGGTCATGGCACAAACTCCACATTCGAGGCAAGCAACTGCCCGTCGACGTCGCACATGGTGATTCGGAGTCGGTAGTTGCGTTCAGCGGGCGCTTCGTCGCCGTTCTTCTGCATCGCACGCACCGCGACCAATGAAGTCCCGCAATCGCCGTCGGACTTCTCGAACCCGGCTTCGAGTACCTCGCCGTCGGTCTGAACTCCGGCCTGCCCGAGGACGTTGACAAACGAATCCTTGCGTCCGTCGAACTGCGACTTGAACTCGTCGGTGGTGCCGGCGAGGAACTTGTCGAGGTCGGCAGCCGCTGTATCCGCGTGCAGTGTCGTCAGATTCAGTGCGGTGGTCCGGGCACCGGCCACGTAGCGCGCTCGGTCCTCGTCGGCATTGGACGCCTTGTTCCGGTCGACGAGAAGAAACACCGTCAGGGCCGCAAGAGCAACAGCGATCACCGAAGCAACGGCGATCCCGACTACCAACCCGGCCTTGGGCTTCGAACGAACAGGGGTGTCCACAGCAGTTTCTGCGGGGGTTTCGGCGGCACCGGTCGGCTCAGCCTTGGTCGCGACCTGATCACCGCTGACGACCTTCTCAGGTGGAGTATCGGGCTTGCCCAAAGCAACTGGCGCCGCCGCCTTCTGCTCAGCCGCCTTCTGCTCGGCTGGCTTCTGTTCGGCCGACTTCTTTTCGGTGGGCACTACTACCGCGGCAGCGTCTGCATCCGCACCCGTGGGTCCGGCGCTGCGGGATGCGCGACGGCGCACCCGCTGCCCGGCCTGTGGATCTTCGTCTGTCATCAACCCTGCTGACCCTTCATGAACTGTTCGAGACTGACGTCGCCGCCACCGAGGTTCGGTTGCGAGTACGTCCTTCCGTCCGGCCCGATGTACGTGCCTGTAATCGGATCGTACCGACGAGCCGAGACCGAAGGCGTCGACGTGTACGAGCTCGGGGTCGCGGTAATCGGTTCCGGAGGCCCGGATTGCGGGTTCGTGCCCATCGGTACGTAGCCGGAACGGCACTGTTCGACCGTCGGCGCACGACGTCCCGGATACTCCTCGCAGGGAAGGTTTCTCGCGCCGCGCACCGCGATCGGCGAATCCTGGGCAACCTGGCAGAAGAGATCCGACGGCGTCTCGATCGGTGATTCGTCCTTCGGACTGCGCCACTGCTCTGCGGGCAGGAATCCTGTAGTGCACGGCGGCGGGTCGTTGACCTCCATGTGGAAGTCCACCAGTGCACCATCCGCAGCCGGGCCGGAGCCTGCCACCGTGACCAGCGCTGCGGCCAGCGGCGGGTAGATGACCAGAATCTGCTCGATCGCGTTGTTGTAGATCACGCCGACCTGTCCGACGGACACGAGGTTCGCCAGAAGAATCGGCAATGTCGGCTGCATGTCTTGCAGAAGAGCATTCGCCTCCGCCGCTGCCGCCGGCCCCTTCTGGATGACGGCACGCAGATCAGGGTCGCTGGCTCGGAGCTGGTCGGTGAACGTCACCAGATTGCTTGTCCAGGAACGGATGGCGTCGCTGCTGACCACCTGAGTGTCCAGGAGTGGACCGGCCTGCTCGATCAGCGTCTTGGTCGCGTCGGAGTTGTTGTTCGCCTCCTCGACGAACAGCCGAGCCGAGTCGATCAGCTTCTGCAGATCCGGGCCGGCACCGTTGAACGCCTTGAAGGATTCGTCGATGACGGTCTTGAGCTTGGTGTCGGAAATGCTCTGCAGCAACAGATCTGCCTGATCGAGCATCGCGCCGACATCCTGCGGAATGCTGGTTCGGTCTTCGGGAATCACCGATCCGTTTTCCAGATGCCCGTCGACCACGATCGCTCCGGAGCTGTCGGTGTGCGGAATCAGGTCGACGAACTGCTCGCCGATCGCCGACACACTCTTGACCGCAGCATCGACGTCCGACGGAACCTTGACGCCACTCTCGAGAGACAGTCGCGCATTCACACCCGTCTCCGAGAGCTCCACCGCGTTCACGACACCGATGGTCTGACCGCGGTAGGTGACGTTCGAGTTCTTGTACAGCCCACCGGTGGCGGGCAATTCGACAGTGACGTCGTAACGGCCGATACCGACCATCGCCGGAACACGCACGTACTGAGTGGCCATCACGATCAAACCGACGACCGTCAAGACGGCGAAGATGGTGAGCTGGATACGGACGAACTTTGTGAGCATCATGGTGCCGGTGCCCCCTGAGGAAGTCCTGGAATGTTGATCGGCGGAAGTCCCGGAATCTGAATGGTATTCGGATCCGCTGCCGGGGCCTGCGCAGCGGGAGCCTGTCCGGCGGGAGCCTGTCCGGCGGGAGCCTGGGCCGGCGGTGCGGCAGGCTTGAGCGGATCGCTCAACGGGTTGCCTGTCTGTCCGGCGAGCCCGGCCTGCTTACCCAACACACCTTCCGGGCCGGAGAGTGTTCCGGCCAACGGAGTTCCGGTGAGGAAGTTCGCGTCGAGTCGGGGCAGCGAGATGTCGATGGTCATTGCCAGGTTGGCGTAGTCACCTCGGATGACGTTGTCGATTCCGTTCTGTGGGAACGGGAACGTCAAGAGGACTCCGAGAACTTGAGTGAGAGCGTTACCCGAATCCGCCAAGGCCTTCAGAGTCGGCGAAAGAGCCCGAACGTTGGTCGCGAAATCGTCGCCGCTCTCCTGGATGACACGGCTCGCCACCTCGCTGAGACCACCGAGGGAGGTCAACGCGTTGGTGATGTCCTGACGCTGAGCGACAAGAATCTCGAGTGCCGGCGGAATACCTTCGAGCGCTTTGTTCAAGGTGTCGTGCTGTGCCTGGACGGTCGAGGACAGTCGATCGAGTCCTTCCATCGCCGAAACGATGTCGCCTCGTTGCTTGTCCAGACTTCCGACCAGCTGATCGAGCTGAGGTAGGAGGTCTCGAACGGAATCTTCACGCCCACCGAGAGCGGCATTGAGTTCCTTCGTGATGTCCTGAACCTGAGCGAGACCGCCGCCGTTGAGAACAACGGACAGCGACGACAGCGTCTGTTCCGTCGTCGGGTAAGCGCCCGCCCGCTCGATCGGAATCAGGTCACCGGCTTCGAGTCGGCCCTCGGGCTCTTCTCCAACCGGCGGCGCCAACTCGATGTGCTGAGAGCCGAGCAAGCTTGTCTGGCCGATTTTTGCCGTCGCGTTGGCGGGCAACTGAACCTCGGGATTCAGCGACACCGTCACCAGAGCGTGCCAGCCCTGAACCTCGATGTTCGAAACGCTTCCCACTGCAACGTCATCCACCCGGACGGGCGAATTCTGCGACAGCGTAGTCACGTTCGGCATCTCGATCTGGACCTCGTATGCGCCTTCGCCCCGGCCCTGAGTTCCTGGCATCGGCACAGAGTTGAGACCGTTCCATTCACAACCGCTGGCGCCGAGTGCCACTGCCGTGGCCAACACGGCAACCGTGGTCTTGCGAGCTACCCGCATCAGTTCCCTCCGCCCATGTTGAAGAGTTCGGCGAGATCCTTGGGAACACTCGTCATGGGAGCACCTGACATCGGTCCTGCGACAGTTTCCGGCTGATTCTGACTTGCCGCTTCCAATCCCGGTTCGGTGTAGACGATCTGATCCGGGAAAGCCTGCACGCCCGCGACCGGGTTGAACAGGAATCCGGGGTAGTTGCCGATCATCGTGCTGAGCACCGGCCCGAGGTACTGCTTACACAGGTCGGCACTGTTCTGGGAGTTACCACTGTCGATGCCTTCGATGGAACCACAGATCCACTGGATCGGATTCTTGAAGTTACTCAGTGCAATTGCGCCGGTCATGCTGCCCTGAGCCGGTTTGTAGATCTGATAGAAGTTGGCAAGCGACGTCGGTCCGGAGTGCAGAACCTGCTCGATCTCCGGGCGCTTGTCCGTCAGTACCTGGGTGGCATCGGCCAGACGCGCGACCGATTCGCTCAGTCCCTCGCTGTTGTCCTTGACGAACCGCTGAACGTCGCCCACCGCCAGGTCGAGATCGCTGAGGGCGGTGCCCAACTCGTCTGAGCTGCTTGCGAGAACGCTTGTCACCGAAGCGAGGTGACCGCTGAACTGCACGATCTGCTCGTTGCTAGAGGACAAGGCAGTGACAAACGCCTGCAGGTTCCGAATGGTGGAGAACAAATCGGTCCGGCCTTCGGACAGCGTGTGCATCGTGGCCGAGAGTTCGCGCAACGTCGACCGAATGGACTCACCGTTACCGTCGAGGTTCGTTCCCACAGTGTCGATGAATCGGCCGAGGGAACCCTGATCGTCCAGACCCTCCGGTCCGAGGGCGTCAGACAGTTTGGTCAGTTCGGTCTTGATCTCGTCCCACTCCACCGGAACGGCGGTGCGCTCGATCGGGATCTCGCCGCCATTGGGCATCTGTTCCCCGCCGGAGTACACGGGGGTCAATTGCACGAAGCGTGCGGACACGAGGCTTTGAGCAACGATGAGCGCCTTGGCATCTGCCGGAACGTCGACGCTCGAGTCGATCTTCATCTCGACGTACGTGTCCCGATCACGCGGTTCGATCTTCGTCACCTTGCCGACGTTGACACCGAGCACTCGCACGACGTCGCCCTCGTAGAGACCTGTCGTCGAGACGAAGTGCGCGGAGATCTTGGTCTTGCCCAGGCCAGGGATGAAGAGGTAGGCCGCACCCGCCACGAGCAGCGCGACCAGCACACCCGCTCCGATCAGCACCCACTTCTTGCGTGGGTTGGTGGAGCCCTGTGAATCCTGTGAAGTCATGGTCTCGGTCATTCTCCCGGCCCCCTGATCGTCGGTGGAATACCGGGGAAGAAGTCTTCCAGGTCGCCCGGAACCTGCTCGGGCGCGACGCTGGTGTCCACCAAGGTCTTCCACCAGTTACTCGGCAGAATGTTGATGATGAAGGCATCGAAGAACGGGCCGCTGGCCACGGTCTCGCCGAGCGCGGTGATGTACGGTCCGAGGCCGTCGAGCGCCCCGGCGATGTTGTCCTTGTTCTGCTGAAGAACCTCGGCGACCGAATTCAGCTTCTCGAGGGTCGGCCCCATCTGAGCCTCGTTCTCCTGCACAAGCGCTGACAGTTGACGTGAGACTGCGCCGGTGTTGACGATCAGTTCGCTGATCGCGTCACGCCGCAAGCTGAGTTCGGCAAACAGCTTGTTTCCGTCAACCAGCAACGAATCGATCTGACCGCTTCTGTCGGAGAGGATCTTGGTGACATCTTCGGCCCGCGAGAGCAATTGGAGCAGGCTCTCGTCGCGTGAGTTGATGCTCTGCGAAAGCCGCGTCATTCCGTCCAACGCGGTGCGCAGTTCGGGCGGAGTATCGGCCAGCGTGTCCGAGATCGCGTTGAGCGAATCGTTGATCTGTTCCGTGTCGAGTTCGGACACCGTGGTACCGAGGTCACCCAGAGCGTCGTTGAGCGAGTACGGGGAGTTGGTGCGTTCCACCGGAATCGGCGTGTCCGTGCGCAGCAGTCCGGATCCTTCCGGCCGCACCGCCAACGACTTTCGGCCGAGAACCGTGTTGGTCTTGATGTCGGCCGCGGTCTGCTCGCCCAGGGCGACACCGTCTTGAACGGTGAAGGTGACCAGAACCTTCTGGTCGTCGAGTTCGACGTCGCTGACCTTGCCGACCTTCACGCCGGCCATGGTGACGTCGTCGCCGGTGACCAGGCCGCCGGCATCCTGGAAATACGCCGAGTAGCGAATGCCGCCGTTGATGAACTGGAGTTGATCGTATTGAAGCGCGGCACCCACGGTTGCCACCGCCAGGACGAGACCGATGACACCGATCTGTACCGGATTGCGTTCACGGGTAGGGGTCATGAGACTTTTGCGCACCTTCCCGTGTCCTGCACTGCCGTGGGCAAGATGATCGTCGTTCCGTCAGGTCCGGAGAACTTGAAAGTGTTGGCGCACAGATAGAACTGGAAGAACGCTCCGTACGTGCCCACTCGGATCAGCTTCCGGTAGTCGGACGGCAGACGACCGAGAGCGGTATTGATGTCGTCCTTGCCCAGGTCCAGCTGCGTCATCGTTCGGTTGGTCTCCCCGATCAGGGTCTGGATGTCCGGACGTGTCGCCTGCAGCAGCGATGCGAGATCTCCGGTCGCGCCGGCGATCTCGGTGATCGAATTACCGATCGGGCCACTGTCCTTCGCCAATCCACTGACCAACTGCTGGAGCTGATCGATCGTGGTGGAGAACTGATCACCCTTGTCGTTGATCGTGCCGAGTACGTCGTTGAGGTTGGTGATGACGTCCCCGATCAGCTGATCTCGGTCCGCCAACGTGCTGGTGAACGAACTGGTGTTTCCCAGAAGCGAAACCAATGTTCCACCCTGGCCTTGGAGTACCTGGAGCAGGGCCCCGGAGAGGTCGTTGACCTGCTGGGGGTCGAGAGAGCGAAGCAGCGGCTTGAATCCGCCGAGCAGCAGATCCAGATCGAGCGCGGGCGACGTCTGGTCGACTGGAATCGATCCACCTGACGAAAGCGTCTCGGTGGAACCAGCGCCCTCGAGCAGTTCCATGTAGCGGTCGCCCACCAGGTTCTCGTAGCGCACAGTCGCTTTGGTGCTCTTCATCAGTGAGTACTTGGTATCGACGTCGAACTCGACCTCGGCCTGGTTGGAGTCACCGATGGACACTCCGGTGACCGACCCGACCGGAACACCGGCGATACGTACCTTGTCGCCGGACTTGAGTCCCGAGACGTCCGAGAAGGTGGCGTGAAATCCGTTGCTGCTGCTGAAGCGCACCTGACTGAAGACGATCGCCAGTCCGGCGAAGATGACCGCCATGACGACGGTGAAAATCAGCAGCTTGACCGTGGTCGGTCTCATCACTTCCCGTCTTCCTGCTCGTAGGAGTCACCGAAGAGATACTGGAAAATAGTCGGCACGGTGACGCGCAGTTCGGTGTTGGGAACGAAAGGCACGTTGCCGGTGTTGGTGACTGCGAACGGGGCATGCCCGTCGACCTTCGGATCGAATTCGGGCAGACCATAACAATTGGGTCCACCGGAGGCCGCGACCTTGGGGAGAGATTGCGGGTTCTGGTACGCCTCGGCGCCGTACATGAAGCTCGCACTCAGCATCAGTGCCGCCTTGTCCCCGGTGCCTGCCAGTGGCTCGAACTTGATCCGGCCGTCGTTCAACCCGACGATGAAGCACGTCAGACCCGACGAGTACTTGTCGAGCAGGGTCGTCGTCGCGGTCAGAGTGTCGAGGGCGGTGGTCAGGTTCTGCTCGTTGTCGGTCAACAACGCGTTGCCGGTGTCCGCGAGGCCGGTGACGTTGAGCAACAGCAAGTCGAGGTTTGCCTGCTCGGCCACGATCGATCCGCTTGTCGCGGTGGCATTGTCGAGGATGCGCATCAGATCCGGTGCCACGTCGGCGTACAGGTTGGTGACATCGGCGGCGCCGACCAAGTCTTCCTGGAGCTGCGGCAGAACCGGATTCATCTTCTTCAGATAGGTGTCACCGAGCTCGAGAACCTCACCCAGCGACTCGCCGCGCCCGTTGAGCGCAGTGGAGATCGCGCCGAGTGTGGCGTTGAGCTTTTCCGGTTCGATCTTCGCGAGCACGTCCGAAAGATGTTCGAAGACACTGTTGAACTCGACGGTGACGCTGTCCGAGGCGATGACAGCACCCTCCTGGATCGGCTGGGTCGACGGATCGTCGGGAATCACGATGTTGACGTACTTCGCACCGAACACCGTGGTGGTCTTGATTTCCACCCGGGCGTTCGACGGAATCTTCGACATCTGGCCCGGATCCATCGCCAACTTCAGGTTTGCCTGGTCGCCGACGAGGGAGATCGATTCGACGCGGCCGACCTGCACTCCGCGCAGCTTCACCTTGGCATTCGGTTCCATGACCAGGCCGGCACGCGTGGACGTCACGGTTATGGGCGTGCTCTTGGTGAACCCACCCGAGAACATGGTGAGAGCAACGGCGACGATCGCCACGAGTCCGAGGACCAGGCCGGCTGCGGCCAACTTCTTGTGCCATCTGGGTACGGTCATCGCTTGCCCGCCTATCCCGACAGGTTGAAGTTGCCGGACCCGCCGTAGATGGCGAGTGAGATGAGCAGGGTGACCGTGACGACCGCGATCAACGAGGCGCGCACTGCGTTACCCACCGCGACACCGACGCCGACCGGGCCACCGGTTGCGTTGAAGCCGTAGTAGGTGTGGATGAGCATGACGGCCAGCGCCATGACTATCGCCTGCGCGAACGACCACAGTATGTCCGTGGGTATCAAGAAGGTCGTGAAGTAGTGGTCGTACACGCCGCCGGACTGGTTGTAGAGGAACACCGTCGCAAAGCGGCTGGCGACGAACGACGCGATCACCGCCAGGGAGTACAGCGGGATGATCGCGATCATGCCGGCCATGACGCGGGTGCTGACCAGATACGGAATCGACGGGATCGCCATCGTCTCCAGGGCGTCGATCTCTTCGGAGACGCGCATCGCACCGAGCTGCGCGGTGGAGCCGGCGCCGATGGTCGCGGCGAGGCCGATTCCGGCGATGACCGGCGCTGCGATGCGAACGTTGATGAAGGCGGCGAAGAAGCCCGTGAGTGCTTCGACACCGATGTTGCCCAGCGAGCTGTAGCCCTGAACGGCGATGGTGCCACCGGTGAACAGCGTCAGGAATCCGACGATCACGACGGTGCCACCGATGACGGCGAGCGCACCGGTGCCCATGCTGATCTCGGCGATCAGTCGCAGAGTTTCACGCGGATAGCGCATCAGCGCCTTGGGAGCGTGACCGAGAGCCTTCGCGAAGAACAGCGCTTGATCACCGATGCTGTCGATACTGCGAGAGATCGAGCCGATCTGTCGACGTGTGCGCGGGAAGCGTCCCGCTGCGGCCAACGCCATCAGATCTCCTCCCGTCCGTCGTTCGTCGTTCTGTCCACTTCGATCTCTCCGACTGCCGTGTGCCTCATCCGGCCGTCAACTTGATACCGATGGTCGTGATGAGCACGTTGACGACGAAGAGCGCCATGAACGCGAACACGACGGTCTGGTTGACCGCGTCACCGACGCTCTTGGCGCCGCCTTTGACGTTGAGTCCGAGGTAGGCCGCAACCAGGCCGGCGATCATGCCGAACAGTCCTGCTTTGACCATGGAGAGCATGAGCTCACCGAATCCGGTGAGCAGTGTGATGCCGTTGACGAAGGCGCCGGGATTCACGTCCTGGATGAACACGGAGAAGACGAAACCGCCGAGGATGCCGATGGTGCAGACCAGTCCGTTGAGGAGCAGCGCCACTCCCGTCGACGCGAGCACCCGGGGAACGACCAACCGGTGGATCGGATTGATACCGAGCACCTTCATGGCGTCGATCTCTTCGCGAATGGTTCTGGCCGAGAGGTCCGCGCAGATGGCGGTTGCGCCGGCGCCGGCGACGATCAGCACGGTGACGATGGGGCCGACCTGTGTGACGGTACCGAGCGCAGCGCCGGCACCGCTGAGGTCGGCTGCACCGATCTCGCGCAAGAGAATGTTGATGGTGAAGCTGACCAGCACCGTGAACGGGATTGCGACCAGCACCGTCGGCACCATCGAGACTCGCGCCACGAACCAGGCCTGATCGATGAACTCTTGACGCTGGAAGGGGCGGGAGAAGACTGCCCTCAAGGTTTGGGCGGACATCTGAAAGAAGCCACCGACCGCTCGTAATGGCACCTCGACGAGGTCTACCATTCGCCCTCCTCGTCCTTGGTTGCCGCAGTACTGTCTGTTCTCATAGTCCAGCCCCCGACAGCTTGTGACTCAGGTCATATTAACTAGAACGTGTTCACCTGTCAAAAACAAGTGTCCAACTCTAAGAAGTAGCCTCACGGCGACGATCCGAAACCCGAAGGTTCGGGCCATGGGAAGCATCCCTTTTCGGTGCGAATTTCGCCGAAATATCCTGGAAATTAATACTTTTGAATGATCAGCGCTTATCGGCGCCGGATCGAGACCCTGCTACCGCGCCAGCCTTGACCGGGCACGTCGATCGAATATCGCATCGTTCACAGGAATGCAAAATTGGAACACAGTCTAGTTTTTTCGAGACCGTTGGTCTCGTTGTAGAACGCAGGCAGAGTGCCGCGCCCACCGACTCGTGAACACGCTATTTCTACCAGGAAGTGGACACGTAGACCGTCTAAGTGTGAACAACGGTTCTACGTGTCGCGCACCTGAGAATCAGACCCGTCGATCAGCCCAACGCGCGCAGGGCCGCCGATGCCGAGAACATCTTTGCCGGGTCACGGTCAGCGAAGTAGTCACCCATCACCGCGGACAGCGTTTCCGGCGACCAGGAATCTCCCTCTGCGTCGAACCGCTGCTCGACGACGGGCGCCGCCATCAGCGCAACCATCGGTCCGTACACCACGAATACCTGACCGTTGACGGCGTCGGCCGCCGGTGACGCCAGGTACGAGACGAGCGATGCCACATGCTCGGGCGAGAGCGGATCGATGCCGTCGGCCGGCGCGTCACCGAACACACCTTCGGTCATCGACGTCCGTGCCCGCGGGCAGATCGCGTTGGCCCGAACGCCGTAGCGCGAGAGCCCACGTGCGGCCGACAACGTCAGCGCCGTGATTCCGGCTTTTGCAGCGCCGTAGTTGGGCTGCCCTTCCGGTCCGAGAAGGCCCGCCTCCGAAGAAGTGTTGACGATGCGCCCGTACACCGGCGCCCCGGCTTCCTTGGATTTCGCCCGCCAGTAGGCAGCGGCGTTGCGGCACAGGAGGAAATGGCCGCGAAGATGAACTTCGAGGACCAGATCCCAGTCTTCGTCGGACATGTTGAACAGCATCCGGTCGCGTACGACGCCGGCATTGTTGACGACGATGTCGACGCTGCCGAACTGTCCCTGCGCTGCTTCCATCAGTGCGTCGGCGGTAGAACGCTCACCGACGTTGCCTGCCACGAATTCGACTTTGGCGCCGAGACCGCGGATCTCCTCGAGCGTTGCTTCGACGGCCTCGTTCGGGGCCAGATCGTTGACGACCAACGACGCACCGGCCTTCGCCAGACCGATGGCCTCGAACTTTCCGAGCCCCGATCCGGCACCGGTCACGATGGCGACCTTGCCTTCGAGACTGGTTTCTGGGCTGTTCACAGCATTCATCGAAGCGCTCTCCCGGTTCTCTGCGGTCGTGTGTCGAGTTACCCGGCTCGATTGCCGTGACCCACGAGTTCGCAACTTTAGAACGTGTTCTTGTTTTGGGCAACCATCGTCACGGATGTTCGGTCAGCGCCGCACGCGGGCACTGAGCGATCGCGGAACGGACATCTTCCCAGCGATCCTCCGGCGGACGCACGGAACTGATCACGAGCTCCTCGTTGTCGTCGAGGTCGAAAATATCGGGTGCGATCCCTACGCACACACCGTTTGCCTCGCAACGGTCCAGATCAACCCTGACCTCCATGGCGATTCCTCTTCTCTACTCACTACTACTGGCGCGAACACGGATACGAAACGAGTGCCGCAGGGCTGTGCCGCACACCGTTCCTGGCGATAACACTAGAACCTGTTTCAGTCGTGTGCAATGATTCGAAAAAGTACCGAGAACGGACGTCGAACGATCCGCCGGAGACGGCGAGAGCGTCCATTGTCGCCGATGTACGCATCGATAGAACCTGTGTCAATCGAATGGTTGGCGCTTTGATTCGTATCTCTATGGAGAGGTAACCATGCACATCACCTACACCCCTGAGCAGCAACAGCTCCAGGAGGAGTTGCGTGCCTACTTCGCACAACTGATGACTCCCGAGCGGCGTGAAGCACTCGCTGCCACGACGGGTGAGTACGGCGAAGGCAATGTGTACCGCGAAGTCGTCGCGCAGATGGGCCAGGACGGCTGGCTCACGCTGGGTTGGCCGAAAGAGTACGGCGGACAGGAACGCTCCGCGATGGACCAGCTGATCTTCACCGACGAAGCTGCCATTGCCGGTGCGCCCGTGCCGTTCCTGACGATCAATTCCGTAGCGCCGACAATCATGCATTTCGGGACGGACGAGCAGAAGGCCTTCTTCCTGCCCAAGATCTCCCGCGGTGAGCTCCACTTCGCGATCGGTTACTCCGAGCCCGAGGCCGGCACCGACCTGGCGTCTCTGCGCACGTCGGCCGTCCGTGACGGTGACGATTACGTCATCAACGGGCAGAAGATGTGGACGAGCCTGATCCAGTACGCCGACTACGTGTGGTTGGCGTGCCGCACCGATCCGGAAGCCAAGAAGCACAAGGGAATCAGCATGCTGATCGTCCCGACCACCGCAGAAGGCTTCTCCTACACCCCGGTTCACACCATGGCCGGCCCCGACACCAGCGCCACTTACTACCAGGACATACGGGTCCCGGCGTCGTCGATAGTCGGCCAGGAACACGGCGGCTGGGCACTGATCACCAATCAGCTCAACCACGAGCGTGTTGCCCTCACCTCGGCCGGACCGATTCTGACCGCGCAGCGTGAGGTCCGCGAGTGGGCACAGAACACCAAGCTGCCCGACGGCCGACGCATGATCGACCAGGAATGGGTGCAGATCAATCTGGCTCGCGTGCATGCCAAGGCCGAGTACCTGAAGTTGATGAACTGGGAAATCGCCTCCGCAACCGATCACGCTCCAGGTCCCGAAGCGGCGTCGGCCAACAAGGTGTTCGGTACCGAATTCGCCACCGAGGCTTACCGCTTGCTGATGGAGATCCTCGGATCCTCCGCCACGATCAGGCAGAACTCCCCCGGCGCTCTTCTACGCGGACGCATCGAACGCATGCATCGTTCTTCGCTGATCCTGACGTTCGGCGGCGGTACCAACGAAGTGCAACGCGACATCATCGGCATGACAGCTCTGCGGCTTCCCGCATCGAAGCGATAAGGACCAACGATCATGGAATTCACCCTTACCGAGGCCCAGCAGGACCTGTCCGGACTGACACGATCCGTCGTCACCGAACTGGTCACCAACGACCGCCTTCGTGAACTCGACGCCGCCGAAGACCGTTTCGACGCCCTCTTGTGGAACGCTCTGGCTTCGGCCGGCGTTCTCGGCGCGGCCCTTCCGGAATCGGTGGGCGGCGACGGATTCGGTGTCCTCGAGCAGTGCAGCATCCTGGCCGAACTCGGCCGCGGCGTCGCAGCTGTTCCGTTCCTGACGTCCATCGTCGGGTCCGCCGCAGCGATAGCCGAATTCGGCTCGGACAAGCAGCGCGACGACTGGGCAAGCGCTGCCGCTGCCGGTGAGAAGATACTCACCGCGGCCCTCGCCGAGGAATACAACGACGACCCGGCGCACCCGATCACGCGTGCCGAGAAGACCGCCGACGGTTGGCGCATCGACGGAGCCAAGATCACCGTCGACAGTGCTCCGCTCGCAGATCTGTTCCTCGTCCCCGCCATCACCGAGGACGGTGTCGCGGTCTTCCTCGTCGAACCGTCGGACGCGGGCGTGAGCATTACCAGGCAATCGACCACGGATTTCTCGAGTGCGGCCCTGGTCGAGTTCGATTCGGTGCAGATCCCGGCCGATCGTGTTCTCGGCTCGGTTGCCCAAGGATCCGACATCGCGGCGTGGATCGTCGAACGAATTCAGCTCGGTTCCAGCGCCTACCAGTACGGGGTGCTCGATCAAGCGCTGAAGCTGACCGCCGAATACGCCACCGAGCGTGTGCAGTTCGGCCGTCCGATCGGTAGTTTCCAGGCCGTGGCCCAGCGCCTCGCCGACGGATACATCGATGTCAAGGGCGTTCGCCTGACTCTCTGGGCCGCAGCGTGGCGTCTGAGCGAAGGACTTCCGTCCGACGGGGCCGTACAGACGGCCAAGTTCTGGGCTGCAGATGCGGGACACCGCGTCGGGCACACCGCTGTTCACGTTCACGGCGGTGTTGGTCTGGACGAGGACCATCCGGTTCACCGCTACTTCCTCGCGGCCAAGCATCACGAGTTCCTGCTCGGCAACGCAACAGATCAGCTTCGCGCACTGGGCAAGGAACTTGCCGCAGTTCCTGCCTGAGTGCGTCCCACCGAGTGGAAATCCATGACCTGGTCCGAGACGAATCGATGATGATGCAGCTATGAGTCAGAGCCCCACTGTTTCCGATCTACTCCTCGGAGTCAGCGAGATCGACGACCGCGGTATCCGTTTCGAGGACCAGGTCATCACCTGGCGCGAGCACATTCAAGGCTCGTTCGATCGAGCAGCGCTGCTGGACACGCTGCTCGATCGAACGCGCCCCCGGCATTTCGGTCTTCTGATGGAGAACGTCCCCGAATTCTCACTACTGCTCGGCGCAGCATCGTTCTCGGGTTCGGTTGCTGCCGGACTGAACACGACCAGGCGCGGCCCGGCATTGGCGCGAGACATCCAACTCTCCGACTGCCAGGTCATCTTCACCGAGAACACCCAGGCACATCTACTCGACGACGTCGATCTCGGTGACGTCCGGGTGATCAACGTGGATTCTCCGGCCTGGACGCAATTGTTGGCGCCCTTCGCCGATACACCGGCCTACGCGTCGACGGCGCAGCCCGACGATCTGTTGATGCTCATTTTCACTTCCGGAACAAGCGGTGATCCCAAAGCGGTTCGGTGCACGCACCACAAGTTGGCCTCTCCCGGAGTCATGCTTGCCGATCGTTTCGGGCTCGGCGCCGACGACGTCGTCTACATGGCGATGCCCATGTTCCATTCCAACGCCATGATGGCGGCGTGGACGGTCGCGCTGCACGCTCGTGCGGGAATTGCCATGCGCCGCAAGTTCTCCGCTTCGGGCTTTCTGCCCGACGTTCACAAGTACGGAATCACGTACTCCAACTACGTCGGAAAGCCGTTGTCCTTCATCGCTTCCACCCCCGAGGTGCCGAACGAGCGGGAGAACACCTTGAAGATCATGTACGGCAACGAGGGTTCGGCGCCCGCCGTCGCCACCTTCGTCCGGCGCTTCGATGCCCGCGTCATCGACGGGTTCGGTTCCACCGAGGGCGGCATTTCGATTTCCGCGGCGCCGGTGCCGCGGACCGGCGCCCTCGGACTTCTCCCGGACGGGGTCAAGATCCTCGATCCCGAGACCGGAGCCCCATGCCCGCCTGCAGTCTTCGACGCTGACGGCCGGATCACCAATGCCGACGAGGCAACCGGTGAACTGGTCAACGTCACCGGCCCAGGCACATTCGCCGGGTACTACAAGAACCCGGAAGCCGACGCCGAGCGAATGCGCAACGGCCAGTACTGGAGCGGCGATCTGGCGTACACCGACGTCGACGGCTACGTCTACTTCGCGGGACGCAGTTCCGGTTGGCTACGAGTGGACGGCGAGAACATCGGCGCCGCACCCATCGAACGCTCGCTCGTCGGTTACCCGGGCTTCGCGCAGGTGTCCGTGTACGCAGTCCCCGACAGCGATGTCGGCGACCGCGTCATGGCGTCGGTGATTCCGGTCGGCGACGTCGACAACTTCGACCCGGCAGCCGTAGCCGAATACATCGATTCCCGGCCGGAACTCGGGCCGAAGCAGAAGCCGACCTTGATCCGCGTGTGCAGTGAGTTCCCTAGAACGGCGACGTTCAAGGTGGTCACTCGAACGCAGAGCGCCGAACGATGGAACACATCCGATCCGGTGTGGATCCGCCGGCGCGGAGAATCCGACTTCCAATTACTCACTCCCGAAATGGCACTCGGCCTCGAGAAGACGCGAGAGCCCGTCTAGCCCGATATCTCAGTAGTGCTGAGCAAGCGGTTTGTGCGCAGACACCGTTTTGTAGAACTCGGTGAGCCGAAGCTGTGATGCCGCTGCATCGTCGATCACCACCGTCGCGTGTGGATGCAGTTGGAGGACCGATGCCGGGCACACCGCGGCCAGCGGCCCCTCGACGGCAGCGGCAATCGCAGCGGCCTTGTGCTCGCCGGTCGCGATCATCACCAGATGCTTTGCTTCGCAAATAGTTCCGAGGCCCTGGGTGATCACGTGCCGTGGTACGTCGTCCGGACTCTCGAAGAATCGGGCGTTGTCGGTTCGAGTCTGTTCCGTCAGCGTCTTGACCCGGGTCCTCGAATTCAGCGAGGACGTCGGTTCGTTGAAACCGATGTGACCGTTGCCGCCGATGCCCAGTAGTTGTACGTCCACCGGACCATTCGACGCAATCGCCCGGTCGTAGGCTGCCGCGGCGGCAAATGGATCCGGCGCGGTGCCGTCGGGGCTGAATACCCTTGCCGCGTCCAGGTCCAGGTGATTCACCAGTTCGGTGCGGATCACCTGGGCATACGACTCCGGGTGGCCTTCCGGCAGGCCGACGTATTCGTCCAACAGGAACGCCTGCACGCCGGCAAAACTCAACCCGTCCTCGCGGTGACGGCGCGCGAGTTCGCGGTAGACAGAGAGCGGTGAAGACCCCGTCGCCAGGCCCAAAGTCCTTGAACCTGAATGCACCGCGTGTTCGAAGATGTCGGCAACAACGGTGCCGGCCGCATCCGCACTGTCGACAATGACAATTTCCATCGGTTGATTCCTCAGCTTTCGGTGTAGTTCATGAGCCAGTTCCCAGCGGCCATGACGGCGCGGGTTTCGAGTTCTGGACCGGTGACGATCAGATCGGCGCGGCAACCCGGCACGAGATCGCCGACCATTCCGGCCAGCCCCATCAGCGAAGCAGGCGTTGCCGTCGCTGCGATGACAGCCGAAAGCAGATCGACGCCGGCGTGATTGACAGCCCGGCGGACTATGTCCATCAACCGACTCGTCCCGCCGGCAATGGCCGTTTCCCCCTGGCCGGCCAATCGCGCCACGCCACCGACCACGTCGACGTCGAGAGGCCCGAGCGGGTAACGGCCGTCGGGCATTCCGGCGGCAGCCATCGCGTCGGAGACCAACGCGATCTGATGCGGACCGACAAGATCGAACACCGTCGCTACCGTCTCGTCGGCCAGATGTACTCCGTCCCCGACCAACTCGACCACCATCTGTCCTTTCGCAGCCGCGGCAAGACATGCCGCCACTGCGCCGGGAGCACGGTGATGCATCGGCGCCATACCGTTGAACAGGTGAGTGGCACTGAGCGGTGCATGCGCCGAGTGTGCGATCGAACGTGTCGCAATCGGGTTGGACGCATCGGTGTGTCCGATACTCACGACGGCACCGTGACGCTCCAGCAATGAGGCAAGTTCGTCGAAGTGTGCTGTCTCCGGAGCGATCGTCATCGAGCGAATGCGCCCACGGCCGGCTTCGAGCAGCGACTCGAGCAGAGCCGGGTCGCCGTCGAGAATGCTGTCGGGATCCTGGGCGCCACAACGAAGTACCGAAAGGAATGGACCTTCCAGGTGAATTCCGGCCAGCGTGCCCTCGTCCACCAGTCCTGCCAGGAGCTCGATGCGACTGCGCAGGATCTGCGGCGGCGCGGAGACGAGCGAGCCGATCACCGAGGTCGTGCCGTTCGTCCGATGGTGATCGGCAGCCACGGTGGATCCGAACTCGTCTGCCTCGGGGAAACCGAATCCGCCGGCGCCGTGGCAATGAACGTCGACCAAACCCGGAATGATCGTTGTTCCCGCAGCTGCCCGTTCGGGTAACGGGTCGGTTCGCTGCGACGCGGGTCCGGCCCACACCACACGATCACCGGAGATCTCGACAACCCCGTCCGAGAGCAATCGACCACCGGTCACCAATTGTCCACGCAGAATTTGTCCACGAAGTGTCACGACATCACCTGCGGTACAACGGGAACTTCGGCATCCGCGATCGACAACTCACGGAGCACGGCGTCCGCGAGCACGTAGTGCCCTTGTTCGTTCGGATGGAACGCGTCAGCCAGGAGAGCCGGCGGTGGGCCCTCGGGAGAATGGGCCGTCCACTGCGCGTAGTGGTCGACGAACACCACGCGCGTCGAGGCGGCAACCTGCCGCACGACCTCGACGTACTGAAGCAATCCAACTCTGGTGGGCGCATTCTCGACGTCGATCGGTGGCGGCGTCTGCAGGATCGGCACCGCACCGATCGCTCGCGTCCGGAAAATCATGTCCGAGAGGTCGTCTCGAAACCGCTCCAGTCCTTCTTCGCCATCCAATGCGTCATTCGTACCGAGCATGATCAACACCACCGAGGGTTCGAACACTTCGATGCGGTGTGCGAAACCCAAACGCACATCGGAGGATCGATTGCCGCTCACCCCGGTGTTGACAAGGACGTGGTTGAACAAGGAAAGTTCACCACGGACGCGCTCGGCGCAGTGTTCGACGTAACTTCGATGACCGTCGGTGTGCGTCAATCCCTGAGTGATGCTGTCGCCGGTGAAGACCCACCGGATCGGCGTCGAGGAGTCGCCGAGCAAAGTCTCCAGTCGAATCCGTTCGGCAGTCTTGGACTTCAAAGCCTTCGACGTCGGGGTCACACCCTCTGCCTTTCGGCGCCCGATACTGCGGCTGCAAATTTCGACGTGATGAACGCCGGATCCGTGATTGCGGTTCCGACAACCACCGAGTCTGCACCCAGGGCGATGGCGCGTGCCGCATCCTCCGGGCTGTGGTACCGCCCCTCGGCGATGAGGACCGCATCTGGAAGTGCCTGCCGCAGTTCCGAAACCAGCTCCAGGTCCGGGCCTGCCAGCCGTCGGCTGTTCTCGGTATATCCCGCCAGTGTGCTGGAGATGATGTCGGCGCCCGCCGCGGCGGCAGCGATGCCGTCCTCGAGTGTTCCACAATCAGCCATGACGAGGCCGCCGCGATCATGGACCGCGTCGACGGTGTCGGCAAAGGTCAGCCCGTCCGGACGCGGTCGCAGCGTGGCATCGGCAGCCACGATCTGCGCACCCGAATCCACGACTTCGAGGGCTGATTCCCTTGTCGGCGTGATGAACACGCCCTCCGAGCCGATCTTCGTCAAACCGATCACCGGTACCTTCACTGCCGACACGACTGCGGCGACATCCGGGGTTCCGCCCACACCGCCGCAGCGGATCGCCACTGCACCGCCGTCGACCGCGGCGCGGGCCATCCTCTCGATGGTCCCGGTGTCGCGCAAGGCATGGCCGTGTCCGGCCTGACAGGACACGATCAGCTTCCCGCTGATGATCGTGAGCAGTTCTTCGACAGTCACGGTGTTACCTCGATTCGTGTTGCGGCGGCCAGGAGCGCAGCTCCGACGAGCGGCGCATCGGTGCCCAAACGGGCAGGAAGAATGGCGGTTTCGGCAATGGGACCCATCGCTTCCACCCGGAAAGCGGACGTCAGCGGCGACAAGAGGTCGGCTCCGATCTGGGCTGCGCCGCCGCCGATGACGATCACCTCGGGATCGAATGCGGTGGCGACGCCGGCCAGGACTCGGCCGAGCAGAGTACCGGCGTCGGTGACCACGGCACGGGCGATCGGGTCGCCGGAGCGCATGAGTGCCACCACCTTCTGCAACGGTTGAGTGGGCACACCCGCCCGCGCTGCGTACTCGGCCTCCATCGCCGGGCCAGAGGCGACTGCCTCGAGGTGATCGGTTCTACCGCAACCGCAACCTATCGCCCCGGGGACCGGAACCAGCAGATGCGCGAGCTCGCCGGCTGTTCCGTGGGCACCGTGGTACAGCTGTCCGCCCACGGTCAACGCGCCACCGATTCCGGTACCGATCGAGACGAACAGTGCAGAGCTTCTACCACGACCGGCGCCGATCATGTTCTCGCCGTGGGCCATCGCGCGCACGTCGTTGTCCACCGTCACCGGTAGACCCGAGTGCGCCTCGAGTTCCCCGCGAACCTCGGCGCCACTCCATCCGGACAGAATGTCGGAGGCGAAGACGACGCGGCCACGCACCCGATCGATGATTCCCGGTGCACCGACTCCGATTCCGGCTACCGGGTGATTCGCCCTCAGACGGTCGACCAACGCGGTGGCGGTCTCGAGAACAGCCTCCTTACCGGCCGTCGGTGTTGCCGCACGAACCGTGTCGATCACGTCTCCGTCGGACGTCACCACCGCAGCAGCCACTTTGGTGCCGCCGATGTCGATGCCGATCCATCGCTTCTGCCCAGATGTCATGTCAGAGGAGCCCCGCCTGTTCCAGAACGACCTTGATCGTTGCGGTCTCGGACTCGTCGAGCGAGAGCATCGGGGCGCACATCGTGTTGCCGGTGATGACGCCGCGCAGGGCCAGAGCCGTCTTGAATGCGCCCAGACCCGCGGCACCGGCACTGACGCGACCCGGTGTCGGTGCCTCGACGATGGAGAACAGATCGGTGAGTCGATCCTGCTCGGCCTTCGCCGCCACCCAGTCTCCTGCCTGCGCAGCGCGCCACAGTCGCACGTAGCCGTGCGGGTCCACGTTGGCCAGGCCGGGCACAGCGCCCGAAGCACCCATCAGCAGGCATCCGTCGACGACTACCTCGTGCCCGGTGAAGACGGCGAAGTTTTCGAGCCCGGCCGACTGACGGAGCAACATACGGAAACTGACGTCGTCGCCGCTCGAATCCTTCACGCCGGCGATGACTCCCTCGCGACCGAGCTCGACCAGCATTGCCGGGCTGAGCTTGCTGTGGACACGAACCGGGACGTCGTAGGCGAACAACGGAAGATCCACTGCGGCGTGGATGGAGCGGAAATGCGTTGCCGTCTCGGCTGCGTCGGTGATCGCGTAGAACGGCGCCGTCGCGACGATGGCATCCGCACCAGCCTCGCGCGCCTGCTCGGCGACGGCGATGACCCGGTTGGTGGTCATGTCGTTCACTCCGACGAGGACCGGTACCTGGCCGCCGACGTGACCGATGACCGTCTGCACCACCTGGGCGCGCTGAGCGTCGGTGAGGTAACCGACCTCACCCGAGGAACCGAGGACGAACAAGCCGTCGACTCCGGCTTCGATCTGCAGTGAGAGCAGGCGTTCGAGCGACGTGGTGTCGACCTCGCCCTCGAGCGTCAGTGGTGTGACGATCGGCGGGACGATTCCGCTGAAGGTGGTGGTTTCCGTGCTCATGGGGTCTCCATATGTTGGTTGTCGGATTGAGTTGTGGGTGCGGCTGTCAGGGAGAAACGGAGACCGGCTGACCGCTCGAGGCGGACAGATAGGCAGCATCGATCACGCGCATCGACGCGCGGGCGTCTGCCACGGTGTAGTCGGGTTCGGTCCGTGTGGGAAGTCGATCGAGCACGTGAGAGAGAAAGCTCGACACCGCGTTGTCCGAACCGAAGCCGCCGATGGGTAGTGCGGTCACGTCTCCCGAGGATGCGAAGTGGGTCACCGCGGGTTTGTCGTCGTCGGAACTCGCGTATCCGTGGGAGCCGAGGACCCGAACCGTCGCGGTATTCGCGCCGAAACCCGGTGCTGCGGGGATTCTTCCGACGGTCACCGTCGCGGTGACGCCGTTTTCCAAGGCGAGCGAGATCAACGCCGTGTCTTCGACTCCGAACTGCTGGTGGGCCCCGCCGTAGAGTGTGCTCGTCTCGGCGTACACCTCGGTGACGTCCAGGCCGGTGAGGTATCTGAGGTAGTCGGCGGCGTAACCGGCGAAGTTCACTACTTCTCCCCCGCCGGAAAGCGCGGGATCCACCACCAGTTCGGGACGCTCGACGGACGTCGCGAAATGTGTTCCGCTTGCAAGGAACTCGATGTCCACGTGGCGCGGCAGTCCGAGGTTTCCGGCATCGATCCAGCGGCGCAGTCGCCGGAGCGCAGGTGAATGAGTGCGGTTCACCACCGTACAGATTCGCCCGTTCGACCGTGCCGCTTCCTCGACCGCCGCGGCCTCCGACTCGTCGATACCCACCGGCTTGTCCACCAGGACGTCGAGTCCCGCGTTCAGTGCGGCAATCGCAAGCCGTGCATGCCTGGTCGGCTCACTGCAGATGATCGCCAGGTCTATCCGTTCGGGGTCGAGCAGCTCGCCGAGTTCGTCGATCCACTCGATGTCTGCGGTCTTTGCCATCGCGATTCCGTCCTCACGAATCCAATCGGGGACCGAGGATTCGTCGGAGGCCCCGACCAAGCTCACTCGAGGATCGGAGCGCAACAGGTCCGCATAGGAGCCGGCATGCCTTACGCCGCTGACAAATCCGACGCGGATCGAACCGGTGCCGGTCATCGGTGTTCTCCGATCGAGATCGCGCGGCCGGTGTCGAGTGACTGTTGTGCAGCGACGGCAGTCGCGAGAGCTGCACGTACCTGCCAGTTCTCGACTATCGGGGTCGCGGAACCGTCGAGAGTGGCGATCCAGTGGCGCATCTGATGCGCCATCGCATCTTCGATCGACGACGGCGGCGCGTTTGTCGTATCCGTCAACAGGCCCGGGTCGTCGCCGGTGTCGTGCGCGAGCGTGCCGGATGTCCCCGACACCACGATCCGGCGTACCATCTTTCCCGATTGTGGTAGAGCGTAAGCCAATTCGATGAGCGCCAGCGATCCGTCCTCGAAGCGAACGGTCAGATGGAAGCTGTCGTGCACGGGCATCCCCGCCGCGAAGGTGGGGAAACTACGAGCGAACACACGGATCGGACGACGACCGATCAGCCACGTCACCAGATCGAGAGCGTGGGTTCCGTTGTGAACGGGGTGACCACCCGAGCGTTCCTTGTCGTGTTGCCAGCCTCGCCAGCCCCCTGGCCAGACGTGGCCGGTGTACCAACTGAGGTGGATCAACCGGGGGTCGCCGATGGCGCCTTGTGCAACCGAGTTTCCGATCGAGGTGATCGACGGCTGGAATCGTACGGTCTGTCCGACCATCAGTGAGGTGCCGCCACCTTCGGTGGCCTCGACCATCGCGTCGAAGTCCGCGACTGTCAGCGCTGCGGGCTTCTCCACGTGCACATGCTTTCCCGCGCGGCCTGCGGCTATCGTCACGGGCGCGTGGTCCGGAGTGGCCCCGACGACGTTGACCGCGTGCACGCTCGGGTCTGCGAGAATCTTCGCCAGATCGGTACTGGCCTTCGCACCCGGCGCCAATGCCGCGACCGATGCGGCACGGTCCAAGTCACTGCCGAATACGTAGGCGACTTCGACCGACGGGATGCGCGCCAAAGCGCTGACGTGGTCCCGCGCGATTGCGCCGCTGCCGATGACGGCTACACGCACGGTCACTTCGCACTTCCCGACAGCGCCGCCGGTTCCCCGCCACCGAGTCGCACCTGCTCGGCGACCACGAGTGCGCGTTCACGTGCGTATGTCAACGGTGAGCCGGAGTCAGCCTTGCCGTCGAGAACTGCTGCCATCTCGTCGATTTCGTGGCGAATCGCAGCCTGCATCCACAGCGAGGATCCTCCGCTACCCGAATTGTACTTCTGTATCCTGCTCGCAGAGTCGATCAACGATTGGTTCTCGGCGTCGACGTCGAAGATCGGCCACGACTCTTCGACCCGTCCCCCGCGCAGTCGGCTGACCCGGCCGGCGTGGAAGTCCGCGTGGACCGAGCCTTCGGCGGCATCGACCGTCAGCTCCCACGAAGAAGTGTGTGAACGCGTCGAGATGGTGTGTCTGCCGATCGCGCCGCCGGCGAACGACACCACTGTGTTGCGGAAGCCGTCGTCCGCGGTGGCGATGCTCGACACGGCAGTCACCTCGCCGCCGAGCCAGCACATCAGGTCCAGTTCGTGAATCTCGTGAGTCAGTTCTCCACCCGTTCGGCTCTTGTCGAGCTTCCACCACTGCGGATCTGCGCCGTCGGTGTCGATCCAGCGTGAGCGAGACGTTTCGATCGCAGCGACCTCACCGAGCTCCCCCGACGTCAGCAGGTCCGCCAGACGTCGTACACCCGGCATCATCCGCATGATGTGCCCGACCATCAACGGCGAACCGCTCGCGTCGGCGCTCGCGATCATGTTCTGCGCATCGACCAGTTCGACGGCAAGTGGCTTCTCGACAAAAACTGCCTTGCCGTGTTCGAGTGCCGCGATGGCAGGTTCGGCGTGCGCGTGATTGGGCGTCGCGACGACAACGAGGGCCAACTCCGGGTCAGCGGCCACCGCGTCGTGATCGTCTGTCGGGGTTGCCGAGAACTCTGCGGCGACATCCTTGGCCCGCTCGAAGTCACGGTCGCACAGCATCGCCAGTTCGAAACGTGGATGGGCAGCCAGCTCGCGAGCGAGGGAACTACCGAAGAATCCGCAACCGACCACACCGACTTTATATCGGGTCATGAAGTCTCCAAAGATTGGATGAGGGATGTCCTATGTTATACGGCCAGCGTCATCGGTCGTCAATTCGACGTCGGTAACGCAGTCTTCATCTATGCAGGTGAGCGCACTATTTTTGGTTCAAAACCGGCGAAACGTCCAAGTTCAGCGCCGCCAGTTCCGAAGATTCTCTAGACGCTTTCTGATCCACAATGTAAGTTACGCAACATCGGACGTCGAACATAGGACATCCCCTATCCACTCCCTTGATGTCCCGCTCCCCGCCTTGGAGGCCGCCTTGAAGAACGAACGACCGCTGAGCTCCGCGTTCACACGCCGAGACCTGTTCCGGTACACCGGGCTACTGGGAGCTGCAGCAGGTATCACCGCGACTCTCGCGGCCTGTGGCGGCGGCCCGTCGTCGACCTCGGTTGTCGGCGGTTCCGCGAGCACCGGCGATCTGACCACCGCCATCGGATACGGCAACGACCAGAGCTTCGACCCGATGCAGACTGCATCCGGTTTCCTCATGGCAGCGGTCAACCACGTCTACGAGGGACTGCTCGAAAACGATCCAGGCACCGGTGAGACGTATGCGGCGCTCGCACAGGCCGTCCCGACCGACGCCACCGCCTCGAGCTGGACCATGAAAATCCGCGAGGGCGCAACCTGGCACGACGGCACTCCGGTCACCTCGGACGACGTCGTCTTCACCTTCGATCGCATCCTCGATCCACAGCAGAACGTACTGATCCGCTCCTTCTTCTCCTCCTGGTTGCAGTCCGTCACCAAGGTCGACGACCAAACGGTGACCCTGAACTTCAACTACCCGTTCAGCGCTGCCGCACAGCGTCTCTCGATCGCCAAGATCATGCCCAAGCACGTCTTCGACGGCCACTGGGACGAGGCCAAGTCCGGAACGCTGGTCGTCGGTTCCGGTCCGTACAAGCTCAAGAGCCACACCCCCAAGAGCAACACAGCTTTCGAGGCGTTCGAGGCGTACAACGGGCCGCGTCCGGCCAACTTCGCGACCATGAACTGGCTCTCCATCGTCGACACCTCCTCACGCATCGCGCGCGTCTCGGGCAACAATGCCGGTGCACAACTCGCCGACAACATCCCCGTCGCCAACGTCCCTACCCTCACCTCCGGTGGGCGCACCGTCGAGGGCAACCCGGGCATGAACCTCATGTACCTGCTCTTCGACACCACTCAGGCACCGTTCGACGACGTTCGTGTTCGCCAGGCGATGTTCTATGCGATCAACACCCCGAAGATGATCGAGATCGCCCTCGGCGGCAAGGCAGCACCGGCCACGAGCTACCTGTACGAGCGCAACCCCGACTACGCGCGAGCGTCCACCGTCTACTCGTACGATCCGGACAAGGCCCGCTCGCTTCTCGCTGCCGCCGGTGTCAGTGGCCTCGACCTGACGCTGCTCTCCACCAACGTCAGCTGGTTGGCCGACTGCTTGCCGACCATCAAAGAGTCTTGGGATGCAGTCGGATTCAACACGACGCTCGAACCGCAGGACACCAGCGCCATGGTGAGCAAGCTCAACAGCGGCCAGAAGTTCCAGATCGCTGCGGGTACGTCCAACCCACAGGCATTCGGCAGCGACGTCGACCTCCTCGTGCGCTACACGTACAGCAAGGGCGGCCTGTGGACGAAGACCTACGCCAAGTGGGACGACACCCCCGAGGCACAGAAGATCTACGCCACCATGGACGAGGCCACCCGCGAGACAGACCCGGCAAAGCGCAGCACCCTTGTGCAGTCGTACCTGAACCAGATCGCCGAAAACGCTGTCTACTACCCGGTTCTCCATCAGGAACTCCTGACTGCGTGGGATCCGAAGAAGATCGCCGACGTCACTCCGCTGCCGTACCCCGGCGTCAACCTGCTTCAGGCGAAGCCGGCCTGATACCCGCCCGCTCGGCCGTTTCCCACAACTGAGAGATTCCCCGATGGCAAGAGTCCTCCCCATGCTGATCAGGCGATTACTGATACTGATCCCCCTGATCCTCGGCATCATCGCGTTCGTCTTCATCGTGATGCAGTTCGCGCCCACCGATCCCGCAACGGCGGCGTTCAACGGCGGCAACCCGACTGCGGAACAGTTGCAGAAGTTCAAGGAAGAGAACGGACTGCTCGATCCGCTTCCGCTGCAATACGTTCACTTCGTGACCGATCTGGTCAGCGGCAATATGGGTGACAGTCTGATTTCCGGTACCCCGGTGTTGGACTCGATCTCCACCGCTCTGCCACTGACCATTCAGCTCACGGTTCTCGGACTGGTGATCGCCATCGTGCTCTCGCTGATCTTCGGTGTCACCAGCGCACTGTTCCGCGATCGTTGGCCGGATCAGGTCATCCGAGTGATCTCCCTCGGTGGTGTGGCAGCACCGTCATTCTGGTTGGCACTGCTGATGATTCAGTATCTGGCCGTCCAACTCGGATGGTTCCCCACCGGTGGCTACGTCAATCCGAGCGACTCCGTCACCGACTGGCTCTGGTACATGGCGCTCCCGGCGCTGTCCCTGTCACTGCCCGTCGCAGCACAACTCACGCGCATCATCCGCACGTCGATGGTCGAGGAGTTGGACAAGGACTACGTCCGTACCGCGATCGGCAGCGGCCTGCCCTATCACGTGGTGATCGGGCGAAATGTCTTGCGTAACGCACTGATCAACCCGCTCACCGTCCTGGGTCTACGGGTCGGATACCTCCTCGGTGGCGCTGTGGTCATCGAGCAGATCTTCGGTCTTCCCGGAATGGGTCAGCTCATGATCAACGGCGTCACCAACGGTGACCCCGCAGTAGTTCAGGGTGTTGTCATCGTGATCGCGGTCGGCTTCGTCGTCGTCAACCTCGCCGTCGACATCCTCTACCTGCTCGTCAATCCACGACTTCGGAGCGCAGCATGATGAGAAGAAAACTCACCGAGAAGCTTTCGCGACCCGGTATCACCTTTTCTCGCTTCCCCCTCTCGGCCTGGCTGTCGATGGCGGTTCTCGCGATCATCGTGCTCGCCTGCCTCTTCGCGCCGCTGATCACGCAGTACACCCCACTCGAACAGGTGGTCGGTACCGCGGGCCCCAGCGCCGAGCACTGGTTCGGTCAGGACAGTCTCGGCCGAGATCTGTTCAGCCGCTTGCTCTACGGCGGACGCTGGTCGTTGACCATCGGTCTCGGGTCCACCTTCCTCGCATTGTGCGCCGGTGCTCTCATCGGGTCGGTCGCCGCAACGAGCCGAAAAGGCGTCGACGAGACCATCATGCGAGTGCTCGACGTGGTCATGGCGTTCCCGGGCATCGCGCTCGCTGCCGTACTCGTCGCAGCCTTCGGTGGTTCGATTCCGGTTCTGATCGTCACCATCGCGTTCCTCTACACACCGATGGTCGCCCGCGTCGTTCGCGCGAACGTTCTCGCTCAGTACGGTGAGGACTACGTCGCGGCCGAAAAGGTCATCGGCGCAAGAACTTCACACATCGTCGTCAAGCACGTCGTAGCCAACTGTGCTGCGCCCGTTCTCGTCTTCTGCACTGTCATGGTCGCCGACGCCATCGTGCTGGAAGCCAGCCTGTCGTTCATCGGAGCAGGTGTCCGTCCCCCGGATCCGTCGTGGGGATCGGTGATCGCCGACGGCAAGAACATGGTCCTTCTCGGTGGTTGGTGGGCAACGGTGTTCCCCGGTCTGCTGATTCTTCTGACGGTGCTCTCCCTCAACGTGCTCGCCGAGGGCCTGACGGACGCGATGGCCGATCCGAGTCTGAAGAAGACCAAGAAGACGCCCTCCGCACTCCAAGCAGCGCAGACCGCCGCAGCGGAGGAGACCTCCAACGAACTCATTCTGGAGGACGAAGCCGCATCGGTCGCCAACACTCCGGAGTTGATCGACGACTTCGCCGACCCGAGCGTCGTGAAAGATGTCCTGAAGCCGGCCGCCGAGCCGACTCCTCTCGAAACTCACCTGAAGATCCTGGCGGAAACCGAGCGATCTCGGTCCGATCGTCTTGTGTACGAGGGCGATGCAGCACCACTCCTCGAGGTCCGCAATCTCACGATCCGGTTCCCGGAACGCTACGGAGACACCGCGATCGTCGACAACGTGAGCTTCACCGTCCGCCCGAACGAGACGATGGCGCTCGTCGGAGAGTCCGGTTGCGGAAAATCGCTCACCTCGCTGGCGATCATGGGTCTGCTACCCAAGACGGCGGTGGTGACCGGCGAGATCCTGTTCGACGGCGTCAACGTCCTCGAGCTGAACAACCGGGAGCGAAACAAGCTGCGCGGGCACGACATGGCCATGATCTACCAGGATGCGCTGAGTTCACTGAATCCGGCGATGCTGATCCGCGCGCAGTTCAAGCAGCTCACCAAGCGCGGCGGTACCCGCACAGCCGAGGAACTGCTCGAACTCGTCGGACTCGATCCGGTGCGCACTCTCTCCAGCTACCCACACGAGCTTTCCGGTGGTCAGCGTCAGCGCGTTCTGATCGCCATGTCGCTCACCCGCAGTCCGCGGTTGATCGTCGCGGACGAGCCCACCACCGCTCTCGACGTCACCGTCCAGGCCCAGGTCGTGGACTTGCTCAACGATCTTCGGGAAAAGCTCGGCTTTGCCATGGTTTTCGTGAGCCACGATCTTGCACTCGTTGCTTCACTCGCTCACAAGATCACGGTGATGTACGCCGGTCAGGTCGTCGAGTCTGCGCCCACCAGCGATCTACTCGTCGATCCGCGTCACGAATACACTCAGGGCCTCCTCGGCGCCGTTCTCTCCATCGAGGACGAGGCTCCGCGGCTCCACCAGATCCAGGGAACCGTACCGTCGCCAGGCAGCTTCGCCGCCGGTGACCGTTTTGCCGAACGTTCCCTGCGTCCGGATTCCGATCCAAACCGAAAGCCCGAGATGGTTCGGATCGGCGAGACCGAGCATTTCTTCGCGAACCAGTCCGCGACTCCCGCACACGCAGAATCGGAATTGGAGAGCGTGCGATGACTACAGCTGAAGCACCCATCCTGGAACTGAAGAACATTCACGTCGTCCACAAGACCCGTTCGGGATCACTGTTCAAACCCGGCACGGTTCACGCGGTCAACGATGTCAGTATCGCCGTACGACGAGGGGCGACGATCGGCATCGTGGGCGAGTCGGGTTGCGGCAAGTCCACTCTGGCCAAAGTCATGGTCGGATTGCAGAAACCGACGTCGGGCGACGTGGTATTTCGCGGCCGAAGCGCTCTGACCCGGTCGGCGGGCGTGCGCAAGGAGTTCGGGCGGGCGATCTCGATCGTCTTCCAGGACCCGGCTACCGCGCTCAATCCGCGAATGACGGTGGCCGACATCCTCACCGATCCGCTCGACGTCCACGGCATCGGCAACCGCGCGAGCCGAACCGCCCGAGTTCGCGAGCTGGTCGGTTTGGTCGGACTCCCCCAATCTGCGCTCGAAGTCATCCCGAGCCAGATCTCCGGCGGTCAGCGTCAACGTGTCGCGATCGCGCGTGCGCTCGCGCTCGAGCCTGACGTCATCGTGGCCGACGAACCGACGTCGGCTCTCGATGTCTCGGTGCGAGCGCAGATCCTGAACCTGCTCAGCGACATCAAGGCTCGGTTGGGGCTCGGCATGGTGTTCATCTCGCACGACATCCAGACGGTGCGGTATGTCTCCGACACGATCGTCGTCATGAACGCCGGGCGGATCGTCGAGCAGGGAACGGCCCAGGAAGTATTCGACAACCCGTCGGATGCGTACACGGCCAAACTGCTGGGCGCAGCGCCCAGTCTCCTGCAACGCACCGTTGACGTGGGTTGACCAATGGAGCGGATGACCGGACATAGGATGAAGGACGTTCGTATCAGAAAAGGGGAATCGATGTCTGTCCGGAGTGGCACACAGGGCGCTCGTTTCAGCGCGCAAAACCGCATGCGCGCACTTCAGACGGACATCATGAACTTGATCCTCGAACGCAGACTCTCCCCTGGCGACCCGATGCCCACCGAGGCCGAACTGTCCGAGGAATTGGGAATCGGCCGGAACACCCTCCGCGAGGCACTCAAGGTTCTGCAGGCCTTGGGCGTCGTCGAGATCCGTCACGGTTTCGGAATGTTCGTCGCCCCGAGCAACTTCGACGCTCTCGCCGACGGCCTGACCTTCCGTGGCCGGTTGTCGTTGCAGGGCACCGGGCACGAGGCGATGGAACTGGTCGACATTCGTCAGGCACTCGAGACCGGACTGATCGGTGCGGCGATGGCCGAGATGACGTCGGCCGACCACGCCGACCTCGACGAACTCGTCACCGGCATGGAGGTCCGTGCCGCCGCCGGGAAGAACTTCTCCGACATCGACGCGACCTTCCATTCCCGCCTGTACTCCCCGCTCGACAACCAGGTCCTCGCTCAGTTGATGGACGTCTTCTGGCAGGTGTACAGCGAGATCCAGCAGGCTATCGGGCATTCGGATACACCACTGATCGACATCGCGTCGAAGCATCGTGCGATTCTCGACGCGATCCGTACGGGTGATGCCGTCGAGGCGGCGCACACTCTCGATGTGCACTTCGGTGGCCTGCGCGAGCGGATCGCCGGCCTTCATGCTTCCGAAGCGCAGTAGTTTCGAAACGCGTGATTTTGCTCCGCTGTCTCACCATCGCGCCCGTTCTTCCGGCAAAATTACGGGTATGAAGAACCCGAACCTGACGCCTTCGCGCGTTCTCGCAGTTGTCCTCGCTGCCGCCCTGGTCATTTTCGTGATCGCACGTCGCCGCGACGACGGCGCCCTCAGCCGCGGAGAATGGTTGTCGGACAGCGTCGGACCGGACGACCTCGCCGGCTGAAACGACGTATGCCCTCGGCCGAAACTCGGCCGAGGGCATACGTACGTGTCATCTACTACTTCATCGAATCCAGTCGGGTTCGCGCGTCCTCGAACCCCGACACCAGCTCTGCCATGACCTCGGCGACCGGTCGGATCTCGTTCATCCGTCCCACGATCTGACCGACGGGCATTGCCACAACTTCCGGGTTCTCCGATGCAGCGATTCTCTGATGAGCGTCGCTGACCAGTAGGTTCTGCAGCGGCATCGGCAAGGGCGCCGGTGCTCCCGGGTTCGACCAGGCTTCCGTCCACTTGGTCTTGAGCAACCGAGCGGGCTTACCCGAGTAGATGCGCGAACGTACGGTGTCGGCCGACGTCGCGCCCAACAGTGCACGCTGAATAGCGGACGGGCCTTCGCCCGACGCACTGCCGAGTTTGTATTCGGATGTGGTGAGCCAGTACGAGCCCATCCACACTCCGGACGCACCGAGTGCAAGTGCAGCAGCCACCTGACGGCCGCTGCCGATACCGCCGGCGGCCAGTACGGCAGCTGAATCGCCCAGCGCATCAACAATTTCCGGAACGAGAACCATCGACGCAATTTCGCCGGTGTGACCGCCGGCCTCGTAGCCCTGCGCGATCACGATGTCGACACCGTTCTCGACATGACGACGTGCATGCTCGACTGCGCCGGCCAGTGCTGCTACCGGAACGCCTTTCTCGTGCGCCTGATCGATGACGTCCTTCGGCGGCGATCCCAGTGCATTCGCAATCAACGCGATCCGGTGTCCCAGAGCAACATCGACGTGAGACCGCGCCACCGAGTGAAGCCATCCCAGTACGCCGGTCGCATGCTCGACGTCGTCGGAAAGCGGCGGCACACCGAGCTCGTCGAGCGTGCGGTTGACGAAGGCGCGGTGCTCCTCCGGAATCAGCTTGTCGAGATCGACGGCGCCGCCCTCTGTCGGCACCTTGGCCGGCATGACGATGTCGACGCCGTACGGCTTACCGTCTGTGTTCTCGTCCATCCACGTCAGTGCGGCTTCGAGTTCTTCCGGGTCGTTGAACCGGACACAACCGAGCACACCGAGACCACCCGCGCGACTGATGGCGGCCGCGACATGCTCGGAAGGAGTGAATCCGAAAATCGGGTATTCGATGCCGAACTTATCGGCGAGATCCGAACGCATCAGGCTTCCACGCTTTCGTTTGAGGACGACACAGGAGCGCCGTTTCCGTTGTGATCATCGGCCTCGCGCGATTCCGTTTCGGCCTTCGCCCAGCGGTAGTCGGGCTTGCCGGCCGGATTGCGCTTGATCTGGTCGACGAACCACACACTGCGCGGAACCTTGTATCCGGCAATCTCTTTGCGCGCTGCGGTGGCGATGTCGTGCAACGTCGGCGACGTGCCTTCACGTACCTGAACCACTGCGGCAACCCGCTGACCGAAGCGCTCGTCGGGGATACCGACCACCAGCACGTCGAAGATGTCCGGGTGCGCCTTCAACGCGCCCTCGACCTCTTCCGGGTAAACCTTCTCGCCGCCGCTGTTGATGGACACCGAACCGCGGCCGAGCATCGTGACCGTGCCGTCGGCTTCGACCTGCGCATAGTCGCCGGGGATCGAGTAGCGAACGCCATTGATGGTGCGGAAGGTTTCGGCCGTCTTGACCTCGTCCTTGTAGTAGCCGAGCGGGATGTTGCCCTTGCGCGCGAGCATGCCGCGCTTGCCCGATCCGGGTTCGACCTCGTTGCCGTCGTCGTCGAGAACCGTTGTGGAGGCGTCGATCTTGACCGTCGGACCGCCAGTGTGCTTCTGACCCTTGCTCAGCACGGCCAGTCCGCCGAAGCCGGTCTCGGATGCTCCGATGGAGTCGGTCAGCAGGCGGTTGGGCAACAGTTCGAGGAACTGCTCCTGGATGCTCGGCGAGAAGAGCGCAGCACTGCTGGCCATCACGTAGAGCGTCGAAAGATCGTACGGCTCACCCGTCTTCGGATTGCCGGCGATCAGTGCGTCGAGCATCGGACGGCCCATCGCGTCACCCGTGATGAAGATCAGGTTGACCTTGTGCTTGTCGATGTTCTGCCACACCTCGTGGGCGTCGAATTCCGGGTGCATCAAACAGGTTCCGCCGCCGAAGAGGCTGTGGAACACCGCAGACTGCGAACCACCGTGAATCATCGGGGGAATCGGGTAGCGGATCATGGTCGGGTTGGCTGCGCCGACCTTCGCCATCTCGTACTCGTCCTCGACCGGAACTCCGGTGACGAAGTTGATGCCGCCGCCGAGAACACGCCACCAGTCCTCGTGGCGCCACATGACGCCCTTGGGACTTCCGGTGGTGCCGCCGGTGTAGAGCATGAAGATGTCGTCGTTGCTGCGCTCTTCGAAATCACGCTCACCCGAACTCTGCGCGAGTGCGTCCTCGTAGCCGATGCCGAAAGCACTGAAGTCCAGATCGGTGCCGTCCTCGACCACGATGACGGACTTGACCTTGGGAGTATTCGGCAGGACGTTCGCGACCTTGTCCGAGTAGCGGCGCTCATGAATGAGCGCAACCATGTCGGAGTTGTCGAAGATGTACTGCAACTCGTTCTCGACGTACCGGTAGTTGATGTTGACCATCACGGCCCGGATTTTGAAAACGGCGACCATGGCCTCGATCGCCTCGATGACGTTCCGGCAGTAGATGCCGACCTTATCACCCGGTTGAACGCCATGTTCACGCAGGTAGTGACCGAGGCGGTTTGCTCGGTCCTCCAACTGCGCATAAGTCATCTCGCGGTTGTCCGAGACCAGCGCAACGCGGTCCGGAACGAGGTCGATTGCGTGCTCTACGAAGTCTGCGATGTTAAGGGCCACGAGTTCAAAGTAGAACGTGTTACCGTTTCTGGCAAGACCCAATTTGAGAGCCAGCTCACAGACCCGCCAGGAGCCATCAGTGTCCACTTCGACGACCGAAAAATCAGACATTTCGGAAACCGCGCCGCATTGCCTCGTGGAGAAGCGTGGCCACGTTCTCATCGTGACCATGAATCGCCCCGAGCGTAAGAACGCCATCACCGGCGAAATGATGGCGATCATGGTCGACGCCTGGGATCAGGTCGACAACGACCCCGAAATCCGCGTCGCGATCCTCACCGGAGCTGGCGGCGACTTCTGCGCCGGCGCCGACCTCAAGAACATGTCCGCCAAGCCTCCGGGAGATTCCTTCGCGGGCGGCGGCGTCGACATGTCCAAGATCGAAGGTCTACTCAAGGGGCGCCGGTTGACCAAGCCGCTGATCGCTGCGGTCGAGGGTGCAGCCATCGCCGGCGGAACCGAAATCCTGCAGGGCACCGACATCCGCGTCGCGGGCGAGAGCGCCAAGTTCGGCGTCTCCGAAGCCAAGTGGGGGCTCTTCCCGCTCGGCGGTTCCGCGGTGCGTCTCGTTCGACAGATTCCGTACACGATCGCAGCCGACATCCTGCTCACCGGTCGTCACATCAAGGCTCCGGAGGCCAAGGAGATCGGGCTCATCGGCCACGTCGTCCCGGACGGTCAGGCCCTCGACAAGGCGCTGGAGCTCGCGGACCTGATCAGTGCAAACGGCCCCCTCGCCGTGCAGGCGATTCTCAAGACCATCCGCGACACCGAGGGCATGCATGAGGAAGAGGCCTTCCAGATCGACGCGCAGCTGGGCATGAAGGTGTTCATGAGCGCGGACGCCAAGGAGGGCCCGCGAGCCTTCGGTGAGAAGCGGGCGCCCCAGTTCAAGGGTGTCTGAGTCAGGGTTGTCCGACCCACCCCCCTTTCCCCCTCTCGGTGCACCGGTGCCCTATCCCGTCCCACTCTGCACAGCACCGCTCCCCACACCACCGCTCTGCGCACCACCGCTCCCCGATCGCGTGAACGTATCGCTCCCCTTGTCTGACAAGGGGAGCGATACGTTCACCCTCCGGGTCTGGCACTGATTGACACCCTCGGACGCGGCCGTGACGCGGCCAGCGCAAAATGCGCACGCAGGTCGCTTATCGCGCGCTCGGGCTCTGCGCGCAACGCGCTCGGCACAGTCGGAAGCACGATGATGCCCGCGTTCTGCATACGAGTCCGACGCTCGACCGTCGCCCGGTAGTCCCCAGGTGACAGATGCCAGTCCAGTGAATCGATGTCCCACGCAAAAGCCACAGAATCGATCCACCCGTCGGGCATTGCAATGAATTTCCCGTTTGCGTCGCAGATCTCACGGTTGAATACCATTTCGGGCAGCCCGGTTCTCCTCCAGAGCTCGCGGGCCTCTGCCTCTGGCACCGAATGCACGTTGGCATCCACCTCCCGCAAAACTTTGCGGGGCAACGCGCTACCGCGAATACTTCCGGCTTCCAACTCTTTGGACAGATCACGAACCACAACGTCACCTCGTTGAACGACGTCTGCAATCAACGCGCGAGCACTATCCAAAGTCTTGCATCGCCGTGCAGCATCGAGTACCGCCCGAACCAGTGGCGCGCAATCAATTCCGCTGCGTGTCAGTGGCGTCGGCAGCCTTACAGTCCTTTCGACCACGACGAATCCGGTCGATTGCACCCTGCGATGCATGGGCATCAAGATTTGAACCTCGCCGGAGTGCGGACGATAGCCATGCTGCGCCATAGCGGCTTTTCCAGTGACCATCGATCCGCGGCCGCAGAACATCAATGCAGCGATCGTGCGCTGTCGCGGCGTCGGATAACCGTTCCCCAGCAGAACTATGCCGGGAAGCATTCGCTGCCAAGTACCGCCCGTGCGGCATCGCCCGGCAATCGCTGTGTCCGACACACCCAATCTGGTCAGCTCTGCCACGCGAATTACGCCATCCGTGCTCGCAACGATCAGCACACTCGGATCGTCTCCCCATTCGCCCCTTCTCATGGAGACATCATGGGCTTTCCCGGCCGCGCAGGCCCTTGCCAATCAGGCATTTACACCGACCTGTGGATAACCCTCCGCCCTGTGAACGTATCGCTCCCCCTGTCAGAGAAGGGCAGCGATACGTTCACGCGATGTGGCAGGAGGCTGGCGGCGGCACTGAGGTTGGGAAATTAGTGCTCGAGCATTCCGTTCGCTCGAAAAAAAGGGTGTGCCCCGCTCAACCACCCACCGCGGCCGCGAGCTCTCGCACATGGTCGGCGTCGCGGCAGGTCACCAGCAGCATCGTGACTCCGGCTTCCTCCCAACGCTTCACGTCCGCGCGCACCTCGTCGACGTTGCCGATGATCATGGTCTCGGTGACCATCTCGTCGGGGACGACGGCAGCAGCTTCGTCCTTGCTGCCCGACATGAAGAGGCGACCGATCTCGTCGACCTCCTTCTCGTAGCCCATCCGCTTGTAGACCTGTGCGTGAAAGTTCAACTCCGGGGCGCCCATTCCGCCGACGTAGAGGGCGGTCATCGGCTTGAGCGCGGCGATGGCGCCGGCGCGATCGTCGGTCACGATGACCTGGCACGTGGCGGCCACCTCGAAGTCTTCGCGACTACGACGGGCCCCGGCGCGAGCGAAGCCTTCGTCGAGCCACTTGTTGTACATCGGGGCCAGGCGTGGGGTGTAGTAGATCGCCAGCCACCCGTCGGCGATTTCACCGGCGAGCGCGACGTTCTTCGGCCCTTCGGCGCCGAGCCAGATCGGGATGTCCGCACGCAGCGGGTGCGTAATGGGCTTGAGCGGCTTGCCAAGTCCCGAACTGCCCGGTCCCGCATACGGCAGAGGGTAGTGGGGGCCGGGGCTGGTGACGGGCGCTTCACGGGCGAGGACCTGGCGCACGATCGAGACGTATTCGCGGGTGCGCGCGAGCGGCTTCTCGAATGGCTGGCCGTACCAACCTTCGACGACCTGCGGGCCGGATACGCCGAGCCCGAGGATCGTTCGCCCACCGTTGAGGTGATCGAGAGTGAGCGCGTGCATGGCACAGCTGGTCGGTGTTCGTGCCGAAATCTGTACGACGGACGTGCCGAGACGGACGTTCTCGGTCCGAGATCCCCACCAGGCAAGCGGGGTGAAGGCGTCCGAGCCCCACGACTCCGCCGCGAAGACCGCGTCGAATCCCGCGCCTTCCGCGGCCTCGATCAGTTCCGGGGCGTTTGCCGGCGGCTGTGCGCCCCAGTATCCGAGTTGCAACCCAAGCTTCATCGCAGGCCTCCACATTGCCGGTGATCAGAAGTGACTCTTGCCACAATCTCTAGAACCTGTTCTACTCGATCTTGTGACCATCGGAAAGAGCGGGGTGGCCGACAAGCCCCTGAGCGCACCATTGAATCTCCATTTCGACTACACCAGATCGACGGGACCGACCATCGGCGCGTTCGTGACTGCCCTGCGTGATCGCAAGGTGATCGGCGCACGTGGGTCGAACGGTCGTGTCTTCGTGCCGCCACCGGAATTCGATCCGGATACGGCCGAACCACTGACCGACTTCGTCGGAGTCTCCGACGGCGGAACGGTCGTGAGTTGGACGTGGATGCCCGAACCCATCGAGGGTCAACCCCTGACGAAGCCTTTCGCGTGGGCCCTGATCAAGCTCGACGGCGCGGACACGTCCATGCTCCACGCGGTCGACGTCGACTCCCCCGACGACATCAGCACCGGCCTGCGGGTTCGTGCTCGCTGGGCGTCGGAGCGGATCGGGCAGATCAAGGACATCGAGTGCTTCGAACCAGGTGAGAGCGAAAATGGAATCGCGACAGTCGATTCCACCGCCGATCCTGTCACCATGATCACGACGCCTGTCGACCTGCACTTCATGCATTCCGCTTCGGCCGAGGAGAGTTTCTACCTCCGTGGTCTCGCAGAAGGCAAGCTGATCGGTGGTCGCAGCGGACCCGAAGACAAGATCTACATCCCACCGCGCGGCGCGAATCCCACCAACGGGAAGCCGACGAGCGAGCAGATCGAACTGCCCGACAAGGGAATTGTCACCACCTTCTGCATCGTCAACGTCCCGTTCCTCGGGCAGCGAATCAAACCTCCCTACGTGGCCGCCTACGTGCTTCTCGACGGAGCCGACATTCCGTTCCTGCACTTGATCCTCGAATGTGATGCCGCGGACGTACGCATGGGCATGCGCGTCGAAGCCAAGTGGAAGCCTCGCGAAGAGTGGGGTTACACCCTCGAGAACATCGAATACTTCCGGCCGACAGGTGAACCCGACGCCGAGTACTCCACCTTCCAACACCACCTGTGAGGCTCCTGAAATGACTTCTGCAGACATCGCAGTCGTGGGCTTTGCTCAGGCACCCCACGTCCGCGAAACCAACGGCACCACCAACGGCGTCGAGATGCTCGTCCCGTGCTTCCAGCAGCTCTACAGCGATCTGGGAATCACCAAGTCCGACATCGGCTTCTGGTGCTCCGGATCTTCCGATTACCTGGCCGGACGAGCGTTCTCCTTCATCTCGGCCATCGACTCCATCGGAGCGGTCCCGCCGATCAACGAATCTCACGTCGAGATGGATGCTGCGTGGGCCTTCTACGAAGCGTGGATCAAGATCTTGACCGGCGAGGTCGAGACCGCGCTGGTGTACGGCTTCGGCAAATCCTCCGCCGGGCACCTGCGCAAGATCCTGTCCATGCAGCTCGATCCGTACCTCGTCACTCCGCTGTGGCCGGACTCCGTCTCGATCGCCGGACTTCAAGCCCGACTCGGACTCGACGCGGGTAAGTGGACGCAAGAGGACATGGCGGAGGTTGCCGCTCGCAGCCGTCGTCACGCGCTGAGTAATCCGAAGGCTCAGCTCGCGGGCGAGGTCGACATCGAGGCACTACTCGCCAGCCCGTTCCTCGCAGATCCGTTGCGCGCACACGATTGTGCACCCATCACCGATGGTGCGGCAGCAATCGTCCTGGCCTCGGGTAATCGCGCCCGCGATCTCTGCGATCGGCCGGCGTGGATCACCGGACTCGAGCATCGCATCGACTCCCCCAACCTGGGTGCACGTGACCTGACCACGTCGCCGTCCACTACGTCGGCAGCCAAGGCGGCAACGGGCGGCGAGGTCGGCAACATCGACGTCGCCGAACTGCACGCACCGTTCACTCACCAGGAATTGATATTGAAGGAAGCGATCGGCCTGACCGACGCCACCACGATCAATCCGTCCGGCGGTCCGCTCAGCGGCAACCCACTGTTCGCCGGTGGTCTGGAACGAATCGGCCACGCCGCCAAGGCAATCTTCGACGGCCAAGCGAATCGCGCTCTGGCCCATGCAACAAGCGGCCCTGTGCTGCAGCAGAACCTGGTAGCAGTCTTGGAGGGACGGAACTGATGGCCGGAACGCCTCAACTCGCGGCCGTGCTCGGCACCGGCCAAACTCACTACGTCGCAAAGCGTCATGATGTCTCGATGGCGGGCTTGGTTCGTGAAGCCATCGACGCCGCGATGCTCGACGCCAACGTCGGCTGGGACGACATCGACGCCGTCGTGATCGGAAAGGCCCCCGACCTGTTCGAGGGTTCGATGATGCCCGAACTCGCCATGTCGGATGCCCTTGGCGCCAACGGAAAGCCGTTGCTGCGTGTTCACACTGCCGGCTCGGTGGGTGGTTCGACGGCTATCGTCGCCTCCAGCCTGGTCAAATCCGGTGTCCACAAGCGCGTTCTGACGGTTTCATGGGAGAAGCAGTCCGAGTCGAACGCCATGTGGGCGCTGTCCACACCGGTACCGTTCAACATGCCTGTCGGCGCCGGCGCCGGTGGATACTTCGCCCCGCACGTCCGTTCGTACATTCGTCGATCGGGCGCACCGGAGCACATCGGCTACCTCGTCGCGGTGAAAGATCGGCTCAACGGCAGCCTCAATCCGTATGCGCACCTGCGGCAGCCGGACATCACCTTCGAATCGGTGCAGGCATCTCAGATGCTCTGGGATCCGATCCGCTACGACGAGACCTGCCCGTCCTCGGACGGCGCGTGCGCTCTGGTGATCGGCAACGAGGAAGCGGCCGCACAGGTCGAGGCCGAGGGTCGTTCGGTCGCGTGGATCCACGCGACGTCCATGCGCACCGAGCCGACCTTCTATGCCGGACGCGATCAGGTCAATCCGCAGGCCGGCCGTGACGCCGCGGCCGCGCTGTGGAAGTCCGCGGGAATCACCGATCCGCTCAACGAAATCGACTGCGCCGAAATCTATGTCCCGTTCTCGTGGTTCGAGCCGATGTGGCTCGAGAACCTCGGTTTCGCGGAGGAAGGCCAGGGATGGAAGCTGACCGAGGCCGGCGAAACCGCGATCGGCGGCAAGCTCCCGGTCAATGCCTCGGGCGGTGTTCTCTCTTCCAACCCGATCGGCGCCTCGGGCATGATCCGTTTTGCCGAGTCGGCGATGCAGGTCATGCACCGCGCCGGCGATCACCAGGTGGCCGACGCGCGCAAGGCTCTCGGCCATGCCTACGGCGGTGGCTCGCAGTACTTCTCGATGTGGGTCGTCGGCTCCGAACGTCCCACCACGTAACAGCAGCACACACGCCGATCAGGAAGAGACCGAAGATGAAGTACACCGTCGGGGTTGCCATGAACCCCTTGGACCAGTTAGCCGGTATCGCCAAAACGGCCGAGGAATGCGGCTTTTCGTCGATCGCTCTCCCCGATTCACTGTTCTTCATGGAAACGCAGGCGGCGGATTACCCGTACACCCCGGACGGGTCTCGGATGTGGAATGCCGAGACCCCCTGGGTCGATCCGCTGATCGCCGCAGCTGCAATGGGCGCGGTGACCGAGAAGATCGAGTTCTACACCCAGGTGCTCAAGCTGGGTAGCCGCAATCCGGTCCTGCTCGCGCGGCAGGTCGGATCGGTAGCGGCATTGACGAACAACCGTTTCGGCTTCGGTGTCGGAATCGGTTGGGCTCCTGAAGAGTTCGAGTGGTGCGGCGCTCCGTACAAGCGTCGCGGCGCCCGAGTGGACGAGATGATCGACGTTCTCAAACTAATTCTCGGCGGCGGGATGGTCGAGTATCACGGCGAGTTCTTCGATTTCGATCGCCTGCAGATGAGTCCGGCTCCCACCAAGCCGGTTCCGTTCTACGTCGGCGGCCACACCGAGGTGGCGCTCAAGCGTGCTGCGCGAGTCGGCGACGGTTGGACCTCGGCGATGATCAAGTTCGACGACCTGGTGGGTGTGATCGCACGACTACGCGAACTGCGCGCCGAGTACGGCCGCGAGAACGAGCCGTTCGAAATCCAGACGGTGTGCATCGACCGTTTCGGCAAGGACGGTTACGCAGAACTCGAAGATGCCGGCGTCACGGACATCATCACCGTACCTTGGGTTTTCGACGGAATCGGCTTCGATGCCCCGCTGGAGGCAAAGCAGGATTCGATGCGTAAGTTCGCCGAGCAGTACATCAACTGAGGAGTCGCGATGACTGACGAACACCCCGCCCGCGTCGCGGGTAACGCTTCGCGCGCCGCAGCGAGTGGCAAGAACAAGGAAGCCTGGCTGGACCTCTTCGCCGAGGACGGTTGGGTGGAGGATCCGGTCGGGCCGTCGGGATTCGATCCCGAAGGCAAAGGCCATCACGGACGCGAAGCGATCTCCAAGTTCTACGACATGACGATCGCGACCGCGGACAAGCTCGAGTTTCTGATCGACGATTCACTGGTGTGCGGCAACGAGAACGTCAACATCGGCAAGATCCGGACCACCATCGGCGGCTCGATCATCGACGCCGAGGGCGTGTTCGTCTATCGCGTGAACGACGCAGGCAAGATCGCGTCACTTCGAGCATTCTGGGAAGTGGACCGTGCGATGAAGACGGCACGCAAAGCCTGAGAACCCACAGTACGAGAGCGGCCCCGGTCATCGACCGGGGCCGCTCTCGTCGTATTCGAATCAGCCTGTCGTACTTGCACCGAGAACCCTGAAATGGTTTCCTGGTTGCCAACGTCGCGTGTCGATGACGGACTGCGTCAGGCATGGAGGCGTCGTACTGCAAGGGGTCACTCATGACCATTTCGTTCAACCACACCATCATCGCCGCAAAAGACCGACAAGAGTCTGCGTGGTTCTTCACTCACATGTTCGGTCTGCCAGGCCCGGTCGAGGCCGGCTACTTTCTCGGCGTCGAACTCGAGCACGGGGTGACACTGGACTTTGCACAGGTGGAAGAGGGCGCCGAGGTTGCGTCTCAGCACTACGCTTTCCTCGTCTCCGAAGATGACTTCGACGGCATCTACCAGCGGATACAGGCGTTGAAACTTGATCACTGGGCCGATCCGCGCCAGTCGAGTACCGGCTTCAACACCAACGACGGTGGGCGTGGGGTCTACTTCCTCGACCCGTCGGGACATTTCCTGGAAGCGATCACCAAGCCATACGGCGGCTGAATTAGAGATTGAACTACAAACGGCGGCGCCTACGGGAGATGAGGGATCCCGCAGACGCCGCCGCAGTTCCAGGTTGCCAACTAGTGGCCCCCCGGAACGTCTACTGTAGTTCTGCGTGTTCGAGAGTGCAGAGGCAACTCCCGAAAACCTACACAGAACCTACTCGCCGGTTACCAGGTCAGTATATGTCCGGATCAGTGTTTGACCGGGCAGCCCGATGTCTTGTAATCAACCTGAAACTCTTTGATGCCGTTGAGCCAGCCCGAGCGCAGGCGACGGGGATCGCCGAGCCTGGTGATGTCGGGTAGGTGATCGGCGATCGCGTTGAAGATCAGATCGATTTCGAGACGAGCCAAGTTGGCGCCGATGCAGAAGTGCGCACCCGTGCCGCCGAATCCGAGGTGCGGATTGGGGTCACGCATGATGTCGAACTTCGTGGGGTTCTCGAAGACGTCTTCGTCGAAGTTGGCCGACGCGTACATCATCACGACGCGATCGCCCTTCTTGATCTTCTGTCCCCCGAGTTCGGTGTCTTCGAGCGCGGTCCGCTGGAAAGAGGTCACCGGGGTGGCCCAACGAACGATCTCGTCGGCCGCAGTCTTCGGGCGTTCCTTCTTGTACAGCTCCCACTGGTCGGGATTGTCGAGGAAGGCAACCATGCCGTGTGTGATGGCATTGCGAGTGGTCTCGTTACCCGCGACCGCAAGCAGAATCACGAAGAAGCCGAATTCCTCTGGGGAGAGCTCATTTCCGTCGATGTCAGCTTCGATGAGCTTGGTGACGATGTCATCGGCGGGACACTTCTTGCGCTGATCCGCCATCTGGTACGCGTATCCCAGAATCTCCATCGACGCTGCCTGCGGATCGATGTCGAACTCAGGATCGTCGTAGGACGTCATCTGGTTGGACCAGTCGAAGAGCTTCATTCGATCTTCCTGCGGCACACCGAGAAGCTCGGCGATTGCCTGCAGCGGAAGTTCGGACGCGACCTGAACCACGAAGTCTCCGGCACCACCGGCAGCCGCAGTCTTGACGATCTTTTCGGCGCGCTCGGTCAGTTCTTCGCGCAGGCTGTTGATGGCTCGCGGGGTGAATCCACGCGAAACCAGCTTGCGAAGCTTGGTGTGCTCCGGAGCGTCCTTGTTGATGAGGATGAATCGCTGCATCTCGACGTTCTCGCGCGGGATGTCGTCGGCGAAGCGAGGAATCGCAGTGTTCTCGTGGGTCGAGAAGATGTCGCTTCGCTGCGAGACCTCCTTGACCTCTTCATGACGGGTGACCACCCAGAAGCCCTCGTCCTGGAATCCACCGATTTCCGGGGGCTGCGGATTCCACCACACGGGGGCCGTCTTCCGGAGTTCGGCGAACTCCTCGAACGGCATGCGTTCCGCGTAGATGTCGGGGTCCGTGAAGTCGATTCCCTCGGGGAATGCGGGCTGTGCCACTGATGTCTCCTGCCCTAAGCCTTTTCATCACAGGGGTGATGGGGATCCGTGATGTGTAACACGTTCTACTCTCATTGAAACACAAGCCTGCTTACTAGGAAAGGAAACGTCGACAGGTCTTGCTTCCCGCAGAGAACCTGTTCTACTTTTTCATTACAAGGAAAGGAGCCCGCTGTGGGCACACCAGTAATCGTCGAGGCTGTCCGTACACCGATCGGCAAGCGCGGAGGTTGGCTCGCCGGTCTGCACGCCGCCGAGATCCTCGGAGCGGCACAAAAGGGCGTTCTCGACCGGTCGGGAATCGACCCGTTGCTGATCGAGCAGGTGATCGGCGGCTGCGTCACCCAGGCCGGCGCTCAGTCCAACAACATCACGCGCACGGCTTGGCTGCACGCCGGACTTCCGTGGCAGACCGGCGCAACCACCGTGGACTGCCAGTGTGGTTCGGCCCAGCAGGCGAACCATCTGATTGCCGGACTGATTGCCACCGGCGCCATCGACGCCGGCATCGCCTGCGGCATCGAAGCCATGAGCCAGGTTCCCCTCGGCGCAAACGTCGGCGATCAGGCCGGACCGCGTCGGCCGGCGACGTGGGACATCGACATGCCCAACCAGTTCGAAGCTGCGGAACGCATCGCGCGTCGACGCGGACTGACCCGTGACGACATCGAAGCCCTCGGCGTCCGCTCGCAGGCGCTGGCCAAGCAGGCCTGGGAGGAAGGGCGTTTCGACCGCGAGGTTCTCGAACTTTCGGCGCCCCAGGTCGACAAGGAAGGAAACCTCACGGGCGAGACGAAGCTCGTCAATCGCGATCAGGGCCTGCGCGATACGACGGCCGAGTCCCTAGCCCGACTGAAGCCCGTCCTCGAAGGCGGGATTCACACGGCCGGAACGTCTTCCCAGATATCCGACGGCGCGGCCGCAGTCCTGCTCATGGACGAGGACAAGGCTCGCGCACTCGGGTTGAAGCCGCGAGCCCGCATCATCGCCCAGGCACTGGTCGGCTCGGAACCGGAATTCCACCTCGACGGACCGGTGCAGGCAACCAGCCGTGTCCTGGAGAAGAGCGGAATGAAGATCGGCGTTATCTCTAGCGCCGCATCAGGATGAAGGCACGGTAGGCACGGCGTGTCGGTCG